>JBAWVW010000004.1:0-57515 GCA_037147055.1 Actinomycetes bacterium | reverse complement strand
GCGGAATGGGTGTCTCATGCCCGATTGGTACTGGGGCGTAACGAGGCTAAGCAGCGACTTCGTCATGAGTTGGTGAAGCCAATCTCACAACGCGCAGTCGCTCAATGGGTTGATTCACAAGCCATGACAAAGTGCGATTATAGGAACGCTCAATAATCTTTCCACCGAGACGTTCGAGGCTTGCTGACCGACGGCCAGCTTTTGCATTGATGTCCGCATACCACCCTGCATGACCGTTTAATGTCGCCTGTTCGTCAACATAGTGAAGACTCTGTAAACCCCCTGCACCAAATCGCGCATGGCTGCGCATATTGACATGGGCATGCATGTCAATATTCTTGGGCAACTTTTGACGACTGAGTTTGGCGCCATCAAGGACGCGCCTCCAGTACAGACCCCAAGTTCCACCCCGAAGCAATCCAAATGGGGCCACAACAAGACTCTTGATCATCAATCGTACGGAGTTCTTGAACATCCACTGATTGAAAGCTTTTTCATCATCACAAATCAAAACATAGCCAACGATCTGATCATCGTCTGAAACTATGCAACGCCCGAGATCTCGAGCAAACTTCAAATACCAACCCAAACTAACGTTCACAAAATCTTCCTGGAAGCGAATCTTGAACTTCAACGAGTTGCCCATAACGATGGTTTCAAGAAAAATAGTCTTAATTTCTTCGTCGTCGTTAGGGCCCAAAGGACGAAGTTTCATGCAACGCGGCCAAACTCAATGTTGTGTAATTGATTCTCTAAATTTGAAATCGGTTCACTGTTTGCATAGTTGTGCAGGAGAGTTTTCGCAGCTTTTTCCCAAGTGAATTGACTTGCTCGGTCACGGCAAGCCTTTCGAGCCATATCGCGATCACTGAGCAGTATTGATTCAATAGCAAGAGATACGCATATCGGTGTGAGCGATGTCGCGACCCCACATCCGGCGGAGAGTATTTCACGCGATGCTCCAGACGATGCAACAATCGCCGGGGTACCAGAAGCGAGAGACTCCAAAGTAGAAAGACTAAATGTTTCTCTGTCGCCTAGGTTGAGCGTGCAAAACGAGTTGCGGAGGATCGAGGCAATGTATTCGCGATCGGTTATGTGACCCAAAAAAGTAATCGGTAAATCACGAGATTGGTCCATCAATTCTTCTTTGAGCGGTCCATCACCAATCACTACCAGTTGAATATCGCCACGATGTTGACAAATCTCTCGAATCGCTGAAACGGCTAGACGAGGATTCTTTTCAGGTGAGAGTCGACCAACGAGAGCAACTGTATGTGCGCGGCCGTGAAACTGATCAGGATGTACATCGATGTGTTGATCCGAACCAAATTGAGTGTGGTCAACGCCAAGGGAAATGCGGATTGGTTTAATACCTAGTCGTTCAAGTTCACTGGCAGCGAAGGTGGACGCGCAGATGAAATTTTGCGTATCTCGCATCAGGCGACGGTGTTGGTTATTGGCTAGGCGATGTGCGATCCATGAAATCTTGAGATGGCTTTTGAGAAGTTGAGATAATGACTCGTGGGAAAAGACAAAACTGCTGGCGCCAATCTTGGGGGCAAATGCCCCAAGCCACCAAAGTGTGGTCTTGTCGTGTATTTCAATAATATCCGGGACAATTCGCAGCAGGAGATCTTTGAGGGCCTGACGGCGCCAGATCAGCCGATAGCCGCCCCACCCAGGAACTTGAGGGGCTTCAAGTTGAATGTGTCGAACTCCGCTGTCGTCAATGGAGTCTGAGAAATTACTTCCTGGGGTGATCACAACAACTTGATGTCCTAGCGCCCTGTATTCGTTTCTCAGTTCAGTCATTGTGCGTGCGATTCCGCCAGACGTGGAGTGAACTAAATTGGCTACTTGCACAATCAACATACGAGGCTCAGTTCGGGTTGGATCAGGTCGCTATACGACTTACTGACATATCCCACATCAAGAAGGCGGCGAATACAGTCTTCGCTGACCGCCATAAGTTTCTTATCGGTGATATCGCCGGGATGAAGTGCCAGGCGTAAGTCATGATGAATGAGCGAGCGTGTGAGTGTTCCCAGTTTCCACCAACCGACTCCAAGGAAACTGAGAGTGCTGTTGGGACGGTGAGACCAAGCGGGTATGTCAATCACGGTATTTTTCTGGAGATTGATCAATCGTGTGCGTGTCGTGAGATAACTAAAGCCCATCTCTTCTGCTGCTTCTATCGTCCCATCAGATGCCAGCCAACCAGGTGGCACAAAACCAATCGGTGCAAAACCATATTGCTCGAGCGCATTAGCACCAAGGCGCATACGGCGCAATGCTTCAGTTTTACTTGCTGTATGAAACTCATTACACCCACGTGTCATCACAGCAGATGTCAAGCGTGCCCATGAAGGGGCAGTGACTTTGTCATGTGTGTAGCCGTGTTGTACGACTTCGTGTCCACGTGTTTGAACTTCGTGAAGCCAGTCAATGAATCTCGGTGAATCAGACAGAGACATTCCTTGCCAAAGACCTGGAACGACTAAGAGTGAACATGTCACGCCGAACTGCTCCATGCGCCGAACAGCACGACTACTAGCTTCGAGAGTTGATGGGGCTACATCGTGAATCGACACCACTAACCTCGGAGCGGACATGGGACGGGCTAGTTGCCCGTTCATTAGGCAGACTTTCGAAGAGGAAGTGGGGTGTTGATGACCGCTTGATAATGCTGCAGCAAATCATTCATCACCGAATTCCAGGTGCGTGAAATGACTGATTGACGGCCATGTGAAGCGAGAACTCGACGAAGGAGGACATCCTCATGAAGCTGCTGTACGGCACCTGCCAAGCTTTCTGGGTGTTCAGGACTCCATAGCAAGCCATTTTGCCGATGTTGAATGATGTCAAGTGGACCTCCAGCAGCTGGGCCGACCACAGGCACTCCCGATGCAAGCGACTCTTGAATGGCTTGACAAAAGGTTTCGTTAAGACCTGTATGTACAAAAACATCTAACGTCGCAAAAGCGCGAGCTAGTTCTTCACCGCGCAACACACCGGTAAAGGTCGCATCGGGTATTGATTTTTCAAGTGAGGCTCGAAGGGGGCCTTCTCCGACGATAACTAATTTAATTCCTGGTCGGCCGCTGAGAATACGCAAGCGTTCCACTTCTTTTTCACGCGCTAAGCGCCCGACATAGCCAACAACTGTTTGGCCTCTTGGTGCCCATTGGCGATGTAAGTCTTCATCGCGCTTGGATGGATGGAACCTATCGGCGTCAACTCCGCGAGGCCATATGGCGACATCGTCAAGTCCATTTTCGCGTAATTGCCAACTTGTATTAGTTGAAGGCGCCAATGTGAGATCGGCTGAAGAATGAGCAGTTCGGATGGCGCTCCAAATGGGCTTACTTAATCTGCCGAGGTGGTAACGCCGAGCAAAGCCCGCAATATCAGTTTGAAAGATTGCCACGACTGGAATACCCATTCGGCGAGCAGATCGACCAGCAGTGCCCCCTAAAACCAAAGGAGCTGCAAGGTGAACAACGTCCGGCTTAAACGATTTCAGAGTCCGATAGACAGTGGTGCCACTAAATCCAATTCGTACATCGTCGTAGAAGGGCATGGAGCACGCAGCGACACGTACAACTGGAGTTGAGTTGTACATTTTTTCGCCAGGACCAGGGGCAATGATGATGGCTTGGTGACCATTTCGATGCAGGTAGTCGGCAAGTTGGCAAACGGAATTTGTCACTCCATTTACCGATGGGAGAAAAGATTCGGCGACAATCGCTACCCGCACAAGTAAAAAGTTATGAAACGGGGGTAAACAAACGTCGTACCTGTGGTTTCGAGAAAGCAAATATCAAGCAGACAATAGAGGTCTTAATGATCAACGAACCGACAGTTTCAAGTTTGACGAGGGCCTCAATACTGAGACATGCAATAAGGCAGACAAATCCGATGATGATTTGTTGGGTCCACTGCTTCCATGGAAAGACGTCGTAAATAGTTGACTGCAAAACCTCGGCCACTCGCCTCAGAACCCATAGCCAGGCCACGATATTGGCCACAAATGTGCCGATAGCGGCTCCAATTGGTCCAAAGACCAAAACCAATGCTGTGGCGGCGATGGCGTTGGAGACAAGAAGTACGAGTGACGCCACAAGTAAATCACGAGTGCGCCCAGCAGCTCGCAGAACGACGCCGTACTCGGCGACCCGATGGAGCAATATCACAGTGAAGATCACAAGAATTGGTGCGCCTGAGCGATATTGACGACCAAACATCAAGTCAATGATTTCGGGACTGCAAATGATCAGCACGGCTACCGCAGGAACGAGAACATAAGTCAGGCGGATCGATTGTTCGATCCATACTTGTAGGGCGACTGGGTGTTCGCCGCGAGCTAAAAGATGCACGAGTGACACTGCAATGGCGGCCCCACCGGCAACGGGAAGAATATTGATAATGGGTAACTCTTGAGCTGCGATGGCGTACTCGCCAAGCCTTTGGGGATAGAGCGCAGCTACCAACCATTTGTCGAGACTGCGGTTAAGAACCGACACAATGATGGTGGCACCAAGGGGAAGGGCAAACTTGATCTGATCGCGAATTCGTGGAATCGTCGGCGATTCTTGGAGTTGAGGCTTGTTATCAGGGTGTGGACGAGTCGCCCACAATAAAGCGATAAGAGCTGTGACTGATCGAATGATGCCAGCCAAAAGAAGCCCGATGCAAGCTGACCGCAGGCCACCTTCATGAATAAAAAGACCTAAAACGGCGACCAAAGTGATGACGCCCATTGAGCCTTCCCACATCGCCGACAACAATGAACGCTCCATTGCAACGAGAGCCATTGCACAAATAGTTGACGGCAGCTCGACAGCAATCACGATTCCGATGAGCACGACCAATCCTGCCAGGCCATCCCATTGCTGAGTCAATGGACCCGCTGCGAGGTAGAGCACAGCAGAGACAGAACTGCCTGTGAGAAGAAGTGCAGTCATACTTCGAAGCACTACTCGCCGTTGACCGTGAGGATTTAAATGTGAAATGAAGTACGGCATCCCGTGATGAAGCCCAAGATTGGCGACGACCAGCATGGCAAAATAGATGGACATTAAATAGGCCATCTTTGACCAGTCGGTATTGGTCATCCACCGAGCAAGGAATGTAGCCACAAGAATTTGCGAGCCGGTGTGTACTCCTTGACCAACAGTGATCCAGACCGTGCGCCGCCCGATGACCTTTGCTGATTCAGTTTGCATGGACTAGTAGACCAAAGGTGTCATTTCGAAACTCAGTGATGGCCGCATTCTCCGCATCGGAAAGTTCAAAAGCGTAGTGACTCGTTATCGGTCGATGAAGCAATTTGAGTAGTACCAGAGAAAATAATCCGCGTGGTGTTCTTCGAAGGCGCTTCAAGAAGTGATCAAAATTCCAAGTATTACTACCATGAAAGCAACGAATAAATAGATGAGAAAAACTTTGGTCCAAGACGCACAGTCCACCTTCATCTTTAATTGAGCGCATGAAAACTGAATCCTCACCTCTGCGTTGTGCTGGATACCGAGCTTTAGTTTGACGGTGGACAATTGTTCCTGGAGTCGCCAAGCCTGCGTCAGCTCGAAAGGGATGATGAACAAAATCTTCAGAATTAATGTGCATCAGCGTCCACTTGAGAGCACAAGCAGATTTTTGACTTTTCTTGATTGCCGAAATCTGTATGGAGAGACGATCGGGGTGGTACCACTCGTCATCATCCCATTGAGCGACGAATTCACTGACAGCATTGTCAAGGGCAACATTTCGAAGTTCCCCCAAGGTATATGCGTGATCGGAAGCAATATGCAATTCAGTGATTCTGACGCCAGCAGGCAGTTGGGAGGGAATCACGTCGCAATAGGACTGCTCGCCGTCATTAACTATGAGCAGTTCTCGTGGAAAGTAAGATTGGGCAAGAAAGCATTGGATTGCCCTTTGAGCTAGATGTGGGCGATCACGAGTGATCATGGTACAAGTGACAAGATCGTCAAGCAGCATCGCGAGTTCGACGTTCAAAGTTTTCGGATTGCAAAAGGGAGGACGCCATTTTCCAAAAAACAGCTTGCGACCGGCTGCTATGAATCAATTCTGGCGTGAGAGAGTTCAGCAATTCTCCGTGGTTACTACTGACGTAATGAATGAGAAATGATTCATCAGGTAACCGCAAACGTTCATCAATAAAGAATCGATAACTCTGACCCGGTGGCACGGCGAAAAAGGCATTGGGTTGGTGAACATGAGCGAGGTAGGGCTCTTGTTCAACGACAGCGCTCAGGAGTGATGGACCAAGGGAGAATCTCACCGTCGGGTCAACTTTTTGCGCACTCTCCAAAAGCGCAGTAGTGAGATCGGAGTGTGACGGTGACGCAATGACCGCATTGTTGAGGGCCTGTGCCAGAACATTTCGGTCAATTAACTCTTGAATTTTTCGTGGCGGTGAGTACCGGCCGCTGAAGGTGCAAAAGACCTTATTGAGCCACCAGTTCACGGCCCATAAAGATGTCATTGGCCAGTCCTGCACGGTGAGTCCCTGTTGGACGCGCTTTTCATCAAGCCTCCAGACAAATTCTGTTCCGACTTGACTATGCGAAGATTTCAAAATGTCATCAAGTGGACGACGCACAAGGATGTCAAAGTCAAGGTAGATGCCGCCACGTAGATGGAGGAGTGCATAGCGCAGAAGGTTGCTCCTCGCAGAGAGTGCGGTACGAGGAATTCGTTGCCAAACAGCGAATAAGTCTGACGACTTTGAGATATCGGCGTCACAGGCATGGAATAACTTCGCTACATCAATATTGTGGATTTCAACATTGGCAAGTTGGCGCGTGAGAAGAAAATCTAGGGTGATTGGTTCGGGACCTTCGAGATGAATCTCTATGGTGCACCAAGGATGGTGGCGCAGAACACTCTCAACGGCGAGCCGATTTGATAGACCGAAGGATTGTCCTGACCAAACGAAAATGAATCGCTCAAGAACTTTTGCCGACACTTACAAACTTTGGGTCATGAATACTAACTTGCGATTGCCGAAAGGTAAACAAAGGATTGCGAGTAGTTATATATGTGGCTTCGTTAGCCATTCCCGTAAAGCGACATCAAGTTCATCCAACGAGCGCACGAGTTTGTTGATGCTGCATTGCATCATTAAGTTGACGACTTCATTGCTGTTGGGGAATCGGGCGCGCCAGTCGGTAAATAATCCGATGATGAACTTGTTGTGGGCATAGGCATAGCCCATCTCCCAGGCAGTGCCATCGTCGGTCATAATGCCATTGAGGTTGGCGACAACTACCTGGCAACGATCAATACCACCTTTATCATTGAGAAAAATCTCACCGACATTTTCGGCGGTTTTGGGTGGATTATCACGGTGTGGCAAAAAGGTCTCGAACCCTGCGTCTTGGACCAACTGATCAATTTTTTCAATAAACCAGCGTTCACCTTCATCAAATAATGGGCCCGCCACATAGGCGTAAGGTCGATTTGTAACAGTCATGTTGTGCTCCATCCATTTTTTCTGATCTCTTCGCCGTCGGCATCTTGAGGACGCCCCTCGTGACGCAATTCTCCGGGCGTCTTGGACAATCTGGCAATCAGATTTTGCATCGGTGTCTCACCAACCATGGTGACAGCCTCACGGAAAATGAAATGTGGATCAGTAGCAATATCGGCCATATTCATCACTGGACCCACGGCCGCCTCAGCCACCTCAAAAAGTTGCACGACTTCTGCACGAGTTCGTAGTGTGCACCATTCGCGCATCAAAGTTTCGAGTTCATCACGATGCGCAGCGCGTCCGTCAAATGACTTGAAGCGCTGATCGTCGCCGACACCTAAGAGAGACATCACGCGTTGTGCTACTGAGTCAGAGGAAGTTGAAATTCCTACCCACAACCCATCCGCACATCGATAAGTGCCCCGCGGAACCGTGTACGGCAAGCCCGAACCGAGACGAGGCTGTAGTTCTCCGGTGAGAGCAAATAATGATGCAACAGGACCCATGATATGAAACATGCTTTCCAGCAAACTGATATCCACGACTTGGCCGACACCTGAATACAGAGCCACCATCGTGGCGAATGCACCCACGATTCCTGTCAGTTCGTCGGTGAGTGCGATGGCTGGAAGGAGTGGTTGTCCGTCGGCTTCGCCATTGACGGCTGCAAAGCCGGACATTGATTCGGCAATGGAAGCGAAACCTGGACGCTGTGCATACGGACCCGTTTGCCCAAATCCACTGACGCGCGTCAAAATCAAAGTCGGATTGACGGCGTGCAAAACATCTGGTCCGAGACTGAGGCGTTCAAGTGCACCAGGGCGAAAGTTTTCTACGACGACATGAGCATCTTTGACTAACTCAAGAAAGAGTTCCTTATCTTTTAGATTTTTCAGATCCAGAGAGATTGTACGCTTATTACGGTTAGCTAGTTTCCACCACAAGCCAACACCATCACGCGGATCTTTCCAGGCCATATTGCGCAAACTGTCACCAGTGTCAGGCCGTTCAACTTTGATGACTTCGGCACCATAATCAGCCAGATAACGCGCGCAGTTCGGCCCAGCGAGAACAGTTGAGATATCTAAAACCCGCATTCCATGTAATGCAGTAGAGGGGGCCGAGTGACTCACGATCTCTAGCCTGCCAAAAGTTTGGGCATTTTCACCATCTCTGACGAATTTGCTGGAGGACTACTAGGGACGGAATTACTCGTGGTTTCCGAGATAGCGCTCAAAGACATCGCTGTGTTGCAATTCAGCCGAGGTGCCAGCGAAGACGATCTCTCCACGAGTCATGACATACGCCGAAGTTGCGAGAGCTAGGGCGCGAGCCACAAATTGGTCAACGATAAGCAACGCTGCACCAGCCGCTGCGACCCCAGCGAGGAAGGAGAAGATCTCGTCAACAACAATCGGCGCAAGACCGAGAGAACCCTCATCGACAAGAATCACTCGTGGGTTTTGTGTATAGGCACGAGCCATGGAAAGCATTTGCTGTTGACCACCCGACATCGTTCCCGCACGTTGCATGAGGCGTTCACCAAGAATTGGAAAGGCGGCAATTCCTTTTTCAATAGCTATCGACTGTTCGCCCGGCTTTGCTTGTAATTCAAGATTCTCCTTGACGGTCATTGAAGGGAATATGCCACGACCTTCGGGGATGTGACACAGTCCAAGATTGGCGCGTTTGTTGGGCGCCAATGAGGACACATCTTGTCCATCAATCATCACCGAACCCGACATCGGACGAATTAAACCAGACATCGTCTTGAGCAATGTTGATTTTCCTGCACCGTTGGGACCAAGCAACGCTGTGACCGAACCCGCCTCAATAGTGAGATCAATGTTGCGGACAATGGTTGTTGTTCCGTAGCCCGAGGTGATCCCCTTGAGACTCAAAGCAGTTGTGGTCTCTGTGGTCTTTGTCATCTCGTCACCACCGTTGACACTTCATTGGATTCTGATCCGAGATACGCGGCGCGCACCAATGGGCTCGCACTCACCGTGGCGGCGTCGCCTTCAAAGATCAGATGGCCGAAGTCAAGAACATAGATGTACTGACAAACAGTCATCACTAATGACATGTCGTGTTCCACTAAAAGAATGCCACAGCCCCGTTCGCTCACCACTCGCTGCAAGACCTCAGCAAAGCGCAGCGTTTCGCTGCGGTCAAGTCCCGATGATGGTTCGTCAAGAAGAAGCACATCAAATTCACCGGCGAGACAGCGAGCCAGTTCAACGAGGCGGCGCTCACCAGTGGAAAGTTCACCCGCCTGATGATCTGCGAGGTGGGTGATCCCACATAACTCAAGTGCACTGCGAGCAGAGCAATGTGTTTGTTGGCGCTCACTTGAGGTTGCAAAAAGTTGGCGGAAAATGTTTTGCCCCGCCAGTGCGCTTTCGTGACCAAGATTAACATTGTCCATGACGCTCAATTCGTCGGCGAGGTCCATGCGCTGAAAAGTGCGTCCGACACCAAGACGACCGCGTGCTGCTGGTCCAAGTTTGCCAATATCGCTGCCATTGAAAGTGAGACGTCCGCTGACATCGCGGTTAATACCACTCACGGCATTGAAGGTTGTTGTTTTACCCGCCCCATTGGGACCAATCAAACCTGTGATCCTGCCAACGGGAACGCTGAGACACACATCATTGACGGCGCGTAATCCACCGAAGTCAATTGTCAGGTTTTCAATCTCAAGACCAAGCGTGGATGGTGAGGACGTGTACTGAACAAAGTCGTCATCGTTAACTGCAATTGTTCCACTCTTTGTTCGCTCTTGGAAGCGATCAAAAATCTTACGGAATTTGGGTCCCATTGAAGAATGACCACCACGCAAGGCAATCATGATGGCGAAGATTCCAAAGAGCGCATTGAGCACATTCGGTGTGCGGGCTCCATCAAAATATGCTGGTAGCACCATTGAGATGGCAGCCACTATGGCGTACCACGGTTCGCGAAATGGAGCGAGTCCTAAGATCGCCACAAGGACGAGTGAATAGTAAGGCTGAAAGTTGATTGTCGCTCCATCTATCACGGTGAGTTGCATGCCGAACATCACTCCGGCAATGGAAGCGAAAAATGCTGAGCAGCAAAAGACAATCAGTTTGGTGACATTGGTTGATAGGCCGAGCGTTGAAATAGCGGTGGGACTACCAGACATACCGCGCGACATTCTTCCGAGGCGTGATTGAGCGATGATGGTGATAGCGATTGCTGAGACTGCGAAAACAGCGAGAATCACGTAATAGCGGGTATGTGCATCGCCCGATCCGAATGGTGCTGGCACTTTGCGACCACCAGCGAAAATCTTAAACATCCACGTTTGTGCAAAGAACAAACGAGTGACAAGAATTCCGAAACCGAAAGTTGCTAAGGCTAAGTACACACCGTGTAGACGAATCGCTGGTAACGCAACGAGTGCCCCGATCGGAACAACGATGAGTCCAGCGAGAGGTAAGGCGATGATCCAAGGGACATGGGCCTCCACGGTGAGACGAGAAAAAGCTAAGGCACCAATTCCGGCAAATGTGGCGTGACAGAGTGAGACTTGTCCACTGGTCTTAATCAGTAAACCAAGTGAGAGAACCAAGATTGCGGTACATAACCCGAATGAGTAATACGCCAATTTGCCTTCGACAAGATTCGGAACCAAGGCAAGTAGACCGAGAATGAAAACTCCTGCGCCAATACGCAGTCTGGGACTTCCATGCCATTGAACGGACGGTCGTGACTCGGCGTCTGATCGAGGAGACAACTTATTTTTCGCTAGTACCAGCAAGACTATGAAGAGAATGAGAAACGGTAAGGCGTCCGCTAATCCATCCAATGATTGCCAGTGATATTTGCTGACCTGATAGCCGATGAGATCTTGCAGGATCCCGATAATGAGTCCACCTAAAAACGTCACAGGAATACTCGTGAAGCCACCGATAGCGGCGGCACCGAAGGCATACATCGCAAGAAAAGTGAGGTTATAGGGCTGCAGTCCCACCAAAGGAAGAATGAGAATTCCCGAGAGAGCGGCGAACATACATCCGATCATCCAGGCCACGCGTCGCACACCAATCGGATTGGTACCGAGGAGGTCTAATAGGTCGGGATCATCGACAGCGGCGCGCATTGTTGCACCGAGTCGCGTGTAACGAAATAGTGCGTAGAGAGCCACAACAGCGATCACTGCGATCACTGCGATCACGATTTGATCGCCAAAGATATTGATTTCAAAGATCCGCCATTTGTATTCTTTGCGATTGCTGAATGGCAGCCCAGGCACACGATCAATAAATAAACCTTTATTGCTTTCGGGGTAGAAAAGGAGACAGAGTGATGGCACCGCCACTGTGAGACCCACAGTTCCTAGAATCTTCATCGGTGTTGGTTGTCGCGACAATGTGCGAGCAACTCGTTCCATCAGCAGACCGAAGATTGGCCCAGCGATAAAAACAGTGGCCGCAAAGGCAATCTTCCAATCCCAATGAAGGGTAAAGCGGAGCCAGTAATAGACCATCGCGGCTGCGGTCAAGATTGCGCCGTGACCAAAGTTAAAAATTGCTGATGTCTTAAAAGTCAGAACGAGCCCAGTGCCAGCGAGTCCGTAGATCATTCCTGTCACCAGACCGGTGACGATAAATGGAAGAAGATTCTGCACGCACAAACCCCTTAATGTCCTAAAAAAGTGAGGGTCACTTTGGCGAGAATATCGCCAAAGTGACCCTCAACTAGATGTTCTTATGATTGTTTACTAATCAGCTTGCTGCTGGGTTGCATTGATAGGCGAGTCCACCCAGTGGATTCGCCAAAACTCCGGCGGTCAATGAGTAGTTCCACCAACAGTTACGTGGAGGAGCAGTTTCACCCTCTGTCCAAGTGGTTGGTGAGACCAATCCGCCCAGTGTCTCGTCCTTGATGGTGTACATGTTGGCCAAGGTCTCAGCAGCAGTTGGCGCATCGCTCAACGTGGCGTTGGCTTTTGCGAACATTTGTAGTGCTGCCCAGATACCAGTGGCTGTTGGGTTTTCGTAACCTTCTGGATCGACGCCTGCGCCATCCATGACGGATCGATACTCAACAACTGGTGCATCATCAACCCACCATGGGAAACCGTTCAAGGTTCCGACGAGATTGTCTGTGCCTTTCAATAGAGCACCGGCAACCGAACCAGCGCTGACGCTGTAAGCACCCGTGTAACCCTGCTCGGTGCAGTTCGCCATGATCTTCGCAGCGGCGAAACCATCGACGCCCATGTTGATGAAGTCAACGCCAGCATCAATCCAGGAGAGACATTCGGCCGTGTAATCAGCGGCACTTGAACTGATTAATGTCAAACCGAAATCTGCCAGTCCCAAAGTTGCGACAGTTGTTGCCCAAACTGGACCTGCAGCCGAGCAAGAAGATGCCTCAGCACAGACTGCAAAAACAGTCTTTGTGGCACCAACTGATTGAGCCACAAAAGCTGGTCCGTCAACGACGGCGCCGAATGTTGCACTCAATGGGAAGGCATTAGGCAGCGCGCAAGCCAAACCATTGCTGGCATCAGGTGTGCAGTCCATGGCGAAAGCCTCAATGTGCCCACCCCAAATTGAAGGGTCGTAACCAAGTCCCATGACCGGGATACCAGTTGCTCCAAGACTTGCCGACATTGATGCCTCGGTGAATGGGTCATCAAGCAACCACAACACTGGGTTCTTTGGAATGGCCTCATCGATAATTGTTTGGCTCTTGGCAGGGTCTCCAGCGGTGTCTTGAATGTCAACTTCAACTGGGTGACCACCAAGACCACCGTTGGTGTTGGTCCAATCGGCCCACGCCTGAATGACTGATGGGATGAACGGTCCGCTTCCAGCACCGGCGCCGCTGACATTGACGATCGCTACGACCAAAACGGGCGAAGCAGTTGGTGCGTCGGTGACGACTGGTGCGTCGGTGATGACCGGCGCGTCGGTGCTAGAGGCGTCTGAGCCCCCATCACTGCTACCGCAGGCCGCCAAGGTGAAAGCTGCGGCGACGGCCAAAGCTCCAAGGCGGCGAAATTTATTGGTTGTTTTCATGAATCCCCCATTTTTCATCGCCGATTATTCGGCTTTGCTGTGACTACGGTAACATGAAACGAAGTAAAGTAAAACCAACATTTGGAGGAATATTGTGGAATTCGGAATTTTTCTTAATGGCTATATACCTGGCCCGGCAGCGCATGATTCGCAATGTGAGCACGATGAGTTACTAGAGCAGGCCAAGTATGCCGTTTTCGCGGATAAGCACAATTGGAAGTACGTGTGGTTCGGTGAGCATCACGGTCTCGTGGAGTACAGCCACATGTCAGCTCCTGAGGTTGTCATGGGGTGGGTCGCAGGTCAGACCGACTACATCCACTTATGTTCTGGAATTACCAGTTTGCCGACTTTGAAAGAACACCCAGCGCGCATCGCTGAGCGTGCCGCAATGCTCGATCACATGACCAATCGTCGCTTTGAATTCGGCACGGGTCGCGGAGCTGGAAGCCACGAGTTGAAGATGTTCAACGTCATGGACACCGACATCACAAAGTCAATGTGGGATGAAGTGATTCGCGAAATTCCGCGAATGTGGGAACAAAAAGATTACGACTTCCACGGTAAGCATTTCACGGTCCCAACGCCCCATAATGTTTTGCCAAAGCCATACGGTCAAGGACATCCGCCGATCTGGGTGGCTTGCGGGAATCCCGGCACGTTCACAAAGGCCGGGGAAATGGGCATTGGTGCTATCGCCTTCAACTTCGAACCGATATACGCCTTGCAAGGACGTATTGACGCCTACAAAGAAGCGATTCAATCACCCATTGATCAGGTTGGACAATTCCGTAACAACAACATCATGATGACTAATACCATCGTGTGTCTCAGCGATCGCGAGCGCGCACGCGAAGTTGCTAAGCGCCAAGGATTTGGTTATCTCGTGAGTTTGGTGAACCTCTATCACGACACCATGTCACGTGACCCCAACGCTGCCGTTTGGCCAACACCGGCGGCACCTCCCGAGTTCCACATGGATGATGAAATGTTGGACATGTTGATTGAGTCTGGACTGCTGATGGTGGGTACTCCAGATGATGTCAGCGAGCAATTAACACAGTACGAAAAAGTCGGCTGTGATCAGTTGGTTTTCGGATTACCGATCGAACAGATGCATCCTGAAGAGGTGTATGAAATGTTGGAAATCTTCGGTGACAAAGTGATCCCCGATCATGATCCAGACCGCATGCATTCCACTGACCGTCACCGTGCGACAGCGAAGCCAAAGTTTCCGATGTTCCAGTATCCAGTGGCCGAATTTGATATTCCGGTGTTGCCACCTGGTGCTCGCATCGGCAAATAAGGCAACGCTATTTGATCGCCGTCGGGGCGATAGGTCCTCCCACTGAACGAGTCAATGGAAGTGGGCTGGCTGACAGCAGAAAATCGTATTGACCATCTGATGCACAGTCGGCGGCTAATTCATCGAGAACCCAGTTCTGTCCTTGGATGAGTCCGATATCACGCAAGTGGATCATATGCACGGGCAATAAAACATTTGGATCTTCGCAGGGCCAGCATTCAAAAGCCATTGTGTCGGTAGCGATGGCGGCAATATCGGTATCTCTTGCCCACTGAATTGATTTCGTCGAAAGTCCAGGATGT
This sequence comes from Actinomycetes bacterium, assembly GCA_037147055.1. Classification (GTDB taxonomy): domain Bacteria; phylum Actinomycetota; class Acidimicrobiia; order Acidimicrobiales; family Ilumatobacteraceae; genus Casp-actino8. Next base: position 42,353 of record JBAWVW010000004.1, on the reverse strand, counting down.
TCCGTGGTGTACCGCACCTTGTTCCCAGAAGTCAGGTGATATTGATGGCCAGTGCGAACACAGGCGATGTCACCAGGTGCCATCGTGATTCCACCGAGAGCGCAGGCGGCCTCAAGATCATCACCAGTGATTGGATATCCACCTGGTAGAAAATCGACTCCATGAACTCGGGCCACATCAAGCAGAACTCCGCGAGAAACAATGGGACCAAAAGTTTCAACGCCATGTTGATGACTTCCATTTTCATCGATGGTTGAGTCCGAGACTCCGTTGTATAAAAGACCTTCGTATCCGACGTGGGCGAGTGTGTCCCAATGCGTGGAGGACTGAACGCCCATGGTCACTGAGTCGTCACTGGTGCAGAAATTTGTCGGGTCCCCTGTGTATGGCACATTGATCATGTGCATCGCACGCCGTGGATTGTCGCGTCCAGGAACTTCGCCATTTTGAATGCCATTTTCATCGTATGGAAGTGAGAGTAAAAAGGTTCGGCCTTGACGTGCCGCCGCGAGTCCACGACGAACAGCATTGTTGTCGATGAGGTTGAGTGTTCCGCGGCGATCATCTGCGCCCCAACGTCCCCAGTTAGAGACTCGGGCGGAAAGTTCTTGGAGGTGTGGAGGTAGGGACATCAGGGGGCGCCTTTCATGACGTAGTTATGTGGTTCTCTAGCATCGCAGACTGTGCCGATTGACTGTGTTGGCTAACTGTGTGTGAGGGTGACTGAGGGTGTATTTTTTTATTGCTCGGCGACCGTCTTTGGTGTGACTAGGGTAACATAGGTAGCGTAAAGTAAAGCCAACATTTGGTGGTCTAGGACTGGGATCGGTGCAATGAAATTCTCACTCATTTTTGAGGGTCAAATGAATGATGCTTCGCCGTCCAATGAGCAAAAGGTTCTGCGCGACTGTGTTGATCAGGCAGTTTTCGCTGAAGAGATGGGCTTTGATGCAATTTGGGCTGTCGAACATCACGCCTTGACCTGGTATGCCCATATGAGCGCACCAGAAATTTTCCTCTCTTTCGTGGCCGCCAAAACCAGTCGGATTCGCCTCGGTCACGGGTGCGTCTTGATGCCATTTGGTTTTAATCACCCCGTTCGTGTGGCCGAGCGAGTGGCGATGCTCGATGTTTTATCCAACGGTCGTCTTGATGTGGGTGCCGGTCGCGGCGCCACGCAACAAGAAATGGGTATGTTCGGCGTGCAACCTCAGGACACCTACCCGCAAGTTGAAGAGACCTTGCGTATTCTCAGCCAGATTTGGCGGGAGGAACGTTTTGAGTGGTCAAGCGATCTGATGACGATTCCAAATCGTCCGATTCACCCCCATCCCGTTCAGACACCTCACCCGCCGATGTTTATGGCCTGCACAAAGCGCGACACTGTCAAACTGGCAGCCGAATTGGGTATCGGAGCCTTGGTGATGGGCTTCGGTGGTCCATCAGAGGTCGCAGAACTGCGTGGCATTTATGACGAAGCCATCGCTACCCGTAGCGGCGATCGCTTCGTCAGTGATCGCGCCAATAACCACCTGTCGGCACTATGCCCGAGCGTTGTTCTTGATGATGCTGATGAGGCGTTGCGGATCGGAACTCGCGGTCAGAGATTTTTTGCTGAATCTATTCACCATTGGTACGGCACAGGTTTACCACCAGCATTAGATGTTGACGCTGGCGACGATGTGGCGGCAATGGCAGCCGATGCAGAACATGTTGTGGCGCGACTCTCAGAAATGAATATTCCAGCATCACCTTCAGCAACAACGATTTATGAAGTTCCTCAGCATGCTTATGGTGATCGCCACCAAGCCATTCGTTACGCGCGCGAGTTGATTGCTGCTGGGGCTGATGAGATTATGGTGATCTGTCAATTAGGCACCGTCTCACATGAAGTGTCCATGGAGACAATTCGCCAGTGGGGCGAGTATGTCATTCCTGTGATTCGTGCCGAGCAGGAAAACTTAGTGTCCGCTAGTCATTAGTTATAAAAACAGATGGAGAACCCAAAATGAACATGTTGCGCTTTGACCTACGACTACCAGATTTTTCAACCGTGACCCGCGCCGATCAGTATCACGCATGTCTTGATATGTGTCGTTGGGCGGATCGAGTGGGTATGTCAGGCGTCATTCTTAGTGAGCATCATGGCGCGCCCGACGGATATCTCCCTTCGCCAATGATGATGGCTTCGGCCATCGCCGCCACGACGACACGTCTGCCCATTTCTATTTCGGCAATGTTGCTGCCGATGCATGATCCGGTACGTCTCGCCGAACAGATCGTCGTCGCCGACCATCTGGCGCGCGGTCGCATGATGCTCATTCTTGGCACTGGTTATCGTCAAGAAGAATTTGACATGATGGACATGAAGTTCAGCGATCGCTTAGAAGTTCTTGAGCATCACGTAGCCGCGCTCAAAAAATTGTTCACCGGTGAACATGTGGAAATTGATGGTCGCAGATTGCGAGTCACACCCGCTCCATTTACGCCAGGCGGTCCAATGATGATGTTGGGCGGTTCTGGTGAGAAAGCGGCACGTTTAGCTGCCCGTCTTGGAATCGGATTTGCAGCAGCAGATAGTAACCCGGTGATTGCCGATTGGTATAACGATGAGTGCGCCAAGTTGGGTTTCACCGGCGGCTTTGTGGTTGTGCCCGAAAAGCTGGGATTTATTCACGTCTCTGACGATCCTGAAAGAGATTGGGACATCATTGGTCGTCACGCACTGTGGGATGCACAGAGTTACGCTGCGTGGCAACGCCCTCGTCAGTCGTCGGCCGTGACCGTCAAGGGGGCTTTGACGATTGATGACATTCGCCAAAGCGGTGTGTATCGCGTGCTCACTGTGGACGAGGCAATTGTGCTGGCTAAATCCGGTCGACTTCTTCTTCATCCGTTAATGGGTGGGATGACGCCAGAGTTCGCTTGGGAAAGCTTGGAGCGCATTGAGCATCGTGTCTTGACTGCAGTGTAATAATTTCAGGAACGGTTGGGAAAAACAAAACAACGCTCTGCCAAAGTGCCTAAAGCGTAACTCTCATAGCCCATGCCAATATCTGCGTATAGATGCCGGCATCGCTCGCTCCACTCAAGCGCATCTGGACTAGAAATGCGATGCACAACTTGCATCACGCCACCTTCATATACCCGATACTGTGCCCACGTTCCTGGAAAGTCTTTGACACAACCGATTTCAATTGTTGGAACTCCACAAGCCATTGAACGAACTCGATGGCGATGCGTGTGTCCCGCAGTGTAGCCAATGATGTTGCGATGTTTGGCGACAACATCATTGAGGGCATCGCTGCTGTCGGGATTAATGCCGAAATAATCCTCATTGCGCCGAGTCCCGCCAGCCGGATCTGGAGTCCATTGCTGATGATGTCCCATGACTAATACTGGAAGGTCAGTAGAGGCCGCTCGTTCAGATAGCCAAGCGAGTTGTCCAATAGCGATATCCCCAGTTGTTTGTGTGGGAATGGCGGTATCCATCAACGCCACGCACATCCCGGGCATCTCAATCCATAAATCTTCGTCGTATAAATGTTGGCCGAGATATGCATCGTGGTTACCGCGAATGACGCGCAGTTTGTCCGCAAAATGACTCTCGTAGCAATCTCTAAAAGCATCAAACTCAATATCTGACCCAGCATGGGTGAGGTCACCTTTAACAATCACATAAGCAGGATGTGTAGCAAGGATTTCTGCACATGCTCCCCGATTCATAATTTCGGGGTAAGGCATGTCGCCAGGGCGTGAACGTTGAATCGGTCCGCGTCGATTATCGCCAAGCACACCACAGTCAACTTCGCCAAAATGTACATCATTGACAGTGGCAAAGGTACTAAGTAACTCACCGTCGGGACGGGCAAGCGTTGTCACTGTCAAACCGTGAAAGGTGTATTGCGTCTCCGGCTGTAAGTCTTCGTAGCGATAGACATCGCATCCATCGTGGAGAACTATCACATCATCGCTGACAGTGGTGATCTCCATATGAAGGTTCCTCTACGGGCGATCTCTGCGAGCCACACTAGGCCGAGCCCACCAACGACCGCTGAAGCGCCACGCGTTTTGTCGAGCGACAATTGGGTCTTGCCCAACGACTGGCCTTGGCCACATCGCCTCAATCGCCGCGGCGATAATAACCGCCTCTTCAATAGTCGGCGTTGGTGTGATTTGATGACTCATAGTGGCATGTTGCCGTGCTTGCGTCGAGGCAACTCTTCGCGCTTGGTCCGAAGCATGCGAAATCCTGCCACAATTTTCTGACGAGTTTCTGCGGGATCAATGACATCATCGATGTAACCACGTTCGGCAGCTGCATATGGATTGGCGTACTTCTCGGTGTATTCGTTCACAAGTTCAGCGCGACGGGCAACTGGGTCAGCAGCCTGTTGAAGTTCACGGCGGTAGACAATCTCTACTGCACCATTTGGCCCCATCACCGCGAGTTCGGCAGTCGGCCAGGCGTATGCCAAGTCAGAGCCGATGGACTTGGAATCCATAACGACGTACGCTCCGCCGTAAGCCTTGCGGGTGATGATCTGAATTCTCGGCACAGTTGCTTCGCAATATGCGTAGAGCAACTTTGCACCGTGCCGAATGATGCCGCCGTATTCTTGATCGACACCAGGCAAGAAACCGGGCACATCAACCATTGTCAGAAGCGGAATATTGAATGCATCGCAGGTTCGTACAAAGCGGGCAGCCTTCTCCGCACTTTCAATGTCCAGGACACCAGCGAGGAATAGGGGTTGGTTACCAACGACGCCCACAGAATGTCCATCTATACGCACAAAACCACAGATGATGCTCTTGGCCCAATGTGGGAAGTATTCAAAAAATTCGCCATCATCGACGATGGAGGCAATGACTTTTTTCATGTCGTACGGTTGGTTGGCCGATACGGGAAGAATGTCGCGCAGTTCAGGACACAAACGATCGGGATCGTCGCCGGTATCAATCGTAGGTGGCTCTTCCATATTATTTTGCGGCATAAATGACATCAAAAATCGGACATCATCAAGACATGATTTTTCATCTTGGGAAACAAAAGTTGCCACGCCACTCTTACTGGCGTGGCTCATTGCTCCACCGAGTTCTTCGAGAGTCACATCTTCACCTGTCACGGTTTTGACGACGTCTGGTCCCGTAATAAACATGTGGCTGCTCTCGCGCACCATGAAGATGAAGTCGGTCATGGCAGGCGAGTACACCGCTCCACCGGCACACGGTCCAAGTATCACGGAGATCTGTGGGATGACACCGCTTGACTGCACATTGCGATAAAAGATTCCGCCGTAACTCGCAAGCGAAACGACACCTTCTTGAATTCGCGCTCCAGCTCCGTCATTGAGACCAATGACAGGTGCGCCAACACGCAACGCCATGTCCATCAGTTTGTGGATTTTTTCAGCGAACACTTCGCCGAGGGCCCCGCCGAAAACGGTGAAGTCTTGCGAGAAAACGAAAACTTTACGACCGTCGATGGTCCCCCAACCGGTGACAACACCGTCCGTATAAGGGTGCTCTTCTAGTCCTGCTGCTTGTGCTCGGTGACGTGCCAGCATGTCAAGTTCTTGGAATGAGCCCGGATCAAGTAAGTAGTCCAGTCGTTCACGCGCCAGCATCTTGCCTTTTTCGTGCTGGCGCTCAATTGATCGCTGGGCCCCTGGTTGAAGTGCCTGCTCTTTACGCTGCAGAAGATCGGCGAGTTTGTCGTGCATTGGGTTACTACTAGTCACGTTGCCAACGATACTCGGCGCGACCTCAGGGAGTTGTGGTCACGACAGTGGCGGTGACTGGTTGGACACCGCCAGATGAAGGAACGGTCGATTCTCCGAGTGGAACGACCACCGTGGCAGGAGAACTGACTCCCCCAGCAACAGTCGATGTTGTGGCATTCACATCTTCATTGACGGGTGTATCGGAGGTATTTGCCAAAACGGACACGGTGTAAGTCACTGAGGGCAAGGGTCCATCAGGTCCGTTGCCAGTCACGATGATCGTCCAGAGACCAGGGGTATTCAGTGGCACACCTTCGCTGAACGGCAACTTTGCCGAACCCGCGCCATCGATGGGGACATTGAGTGTCACGCTGGCGACATTATTCGTGGGGGGATTGAATTGCACCGTGAGATCGGTCAAGCCACTGCCAGGGGAATAGACATCAATTCGCACGGCGTTTCTACCTACAAGGGCGGGAGTCATGTGCAGTTGCACATCGAATCCCCCACCTGAACGATCACTGACAAAGGCGTAATCGGTTCGATCAGATCCCAGCGGTGGCGCCTTATCGGGCAAGGTCGCTACAGACCATGAAGTCAACGCAAGAACAAAGACGCCGAATGCCGCTTCGGTGAGAACAAAGCGACGAAGTTTTGCGGCGGTACGACCATCAAGTTGGCGCTTTTTCGCGAGACCTCGAGAAATGAATTGTCGCGTTGCACCACCGATGTACACCATCGCCACGACGCCGAAGACCTTCAAAATGACTAAGCGTCCATGTCGACTTGTCAGGATTGCGCCACCATCGAGTTGATACAGATGCACCACGCCTGAAAGCACGGTGACTGAAATGATCAGCACTGAGCGCCGAGAGAAATGTCTGATGGCAGCCATCAGGTCATCACCACCGGGGGCAATCAATACCGTTTGGGCGAGGAAAATAAGCCCACCAAACCACAGCGCAATGGATAGGTTATGCGCGATGGCGGCCGCAGTTCCAAGGATTGAAAAATCAAGGCTGGCGCGAGTGAAGGCGAAAGTTGCCATGGCGGCGCCCGAGAGTCCCAACGAAAGATTCTTTGATTGAGGATCAACGAGACGATCAGGGTGAAAGGCGAAAATAAAACATCCCATCACGAGGAACAAACGCATCAACACCGCTAAGCCGCTCGCTTCTTTAAACAATTCACCCCACGAAATCAACGGCACCAAGGTTTGGGCGACAGACTTGCCTGATGTGAGTGAAGCCTGCAGAACCACGACGACGTAACTACTGAGCAACGCCACGGACCATGTCCTTTTGAAATAGCGATGCGTGGCTGAATCGTCAAATCCTTCGGGCCATATCCAAACGATCAGCGCTGCCCCGCCAAATAAGGCGGCCAATGCGGCGTAGGCAATCATTCGGAACAGTCCGAGAGGTCCACTCACAGGCGGGGCGTTGACCGGTGCCTCGGTGCTATCGCCAGCGCTGGTATCGCCTGGGTCCACGCTTGAGGGGTCGAGAACTTTGAACGAAAATCCGCCGGTAGCAACATTGCCGTCTGCCTGGGGGACCGAATAAGAAACGTTGCAAGTTCCAATCGGCAGGGCAGCGGTGAGGGGCGCGATCAGCGAAACGCCATCTGCGCCCACCGTCACGACACCGATTGGGGCTGGCTGCCCGTTACATACTGCCTGCATAAAGGCATTATTTGGGACTGCTGCGCTAAAAACGGCGACGATTTGGACGGGAGATGCAGTGACCTCCTCACCGTCGGCAGGGGTTGAGGAAACCAAGGTTGTTTCAGCGTGGACGGGACTGGCACCCATGAAGAACAGTGAACTCAGGGCGACGAAAGCCCCCAAAATGCCAGCGCGAGCCGTCCTGCGGCGACGGATCTCAGTTGGGGTATGGGTGAGCGATGACATAACCACTTCTAAAGATAGTTCGCCGTGACCCACGGAATATGGGCACTCCTCGTATCGGGGCACGTGGTCCTACACCTCACCACTACAGTTTTAAGTTATGGCCGTCCAATCTCTCTACCGTCGATATCGGCCTCAGCGCTTTAGTGAACTCAAAGGCCAAGAACATGTGGTGCGCGCTCTGAAGAACGCGGTGATCAATTCACGTGAGGGACACGCATATTTATTCTCTGGACCGCGTGGAACGGGTAAGACCACAACCGCTCGAATTCTGGCAAAAGTTCTCAACTGTGAAAAGCCCATTGAGGGTGAGCCATGTTGTGAATGTGGATCATGTCTTGCGGTTCAACAGGGAAACAGTTTTGACGTGATTGAACTTGACGCTGCCAGTAATAACAGCGTTGACGACATTCGTGACATCATTGCCGCCGCCTCTCTTGGTTCACCAGGACGGCATAAGGTGTACATCCTTGACGAAGTGCACATGCTCTCAAAAAATGCCTCAGCCGCACTTTTGAAAACTCTCGAAGAACCCCCATCGCATGTTGTCTTTGTTTTAGCAACCACGGATCCAGAAAAAGTAGCCGAGACAATTCGCAGTCGCACGCAACATCTTCAGTTTCATCTTTTACCCATTGATGAATTAGAGGCTCACGTTCGTTGGGTGGTTGCTGACGCGGGGATAGAAATTAGTGACGACGCAATTTATGCCGTGTTGCGTCAGGGTGCTGGTTCGGCACGTGACACATTGTCGGCATTAGAACTTTCGGCAGCCACTGGTGGAGTACTTGATGAAGTCACACCTGTTGATGAGTTTGTCGAGGCGCTCATACAATTTGATGCTGGACGCTTATTGGCAGCGGTTGCCAATACGGTGAACTTCGGTCGTGATCCACGCACCATTGTGAATGATCTCGTGCGCCATTTACGCGACTGTTTTCTGACTCAAATGGCCCCTCAATTAGTGCAGTTGCCTGAAAGTCGAATGACCGTCCTGACTGCGCAAGCCACCCATCTTGGAACACCGCGTATCGTCAAGATCATTGAGGGTTTGGGCTTATCAATGAACGATATGCGCAATGCTCCTGATTCACGGGTGGTGTTGGAAGTAGCCCTCGTTCGATTGGTCCATCGTGAACTGCAGACAGGCGTTGAGTCCTTGTTAGCGCGGATCGAACGTCTTGAAAAAGAATTGGAGAATCGTCCAACGTTCGCTCCTGCTCCAGTGAATCCGGTGACGGGTAAAGCGGTCTTAGGAGGTCGTGCCGCTCAAGATCCGAGCGGACCGTTGGTTCGACCCATAGTCACCCCAACTCCTGTCGTTGATACTGCTCCTCTAGTGAGTGGCGCAGGTTCTGCGGCACAAGCGGCAGCGACATGGAGTACCGCAGTGATGGGACAACTCAAAGGTATGAGTCGTGCCATTGCCCAGATGGCTAAACCGATTGACCGAGATGGCACATTGGTTCTCTTGGTGGACAACGATCCGTCTGCCAAACGAGTCTCGGATAATTTGCCACAGATGCTTGGCGTGATTCATCAGGCAGCAGGCGGTGTGTGCTCAGTCATTGTTGAAACGCGGCTTGCGGAAGCGCGTTCAGCACCTATTCCGCGCCCAGATCTGATCACCGAAGAAGATTTCCTTGATCCCGACGAAGTGAAAGCGTTGCCAACGATTTCTAAAGCATCACTCAAGAACGAATTAACTGATGCGTTTCCTGGTTCAGAACTTCTTTCTGAGGAAGAATAAAGCGTGGCAGCGTCGTACACCATTCCCGTTCAGGTTCTCATTGATCAACTTGGACGCATGCCAGGGATAGGACCCAAATCAGCACAGCGAATTGCTTTTCATTTGTTGAAGCTCCCCGCCGAAGATGTTGAACGATTGGCCGGCGCAATTACCGACGCCAAAGCCAAGGTGCGATTTTGTTCGCAGTGTTTCAATTTTGCCGAGGATGTCTTGTGTCCAATCTGCGCTGATCCACGACGTGACCCGTCAGTGTTGTGTGTGGTTGAAGAAAGTAGCGACATCATCGCCCTTGAACGTACGGGAGAATTCCGTGGGCGGTATCACGTTCTCCTTGGCGTCATGAATCCGATTGACGGTATCGGTCCCGAGCAGTTGAAGATTCGTGAATTAGTGATGCGTTTGTCGAGCGAAGAGATCACCGAGATCATTGTCTGCACAAACCCCAACACCGAGGGTGAGGTGACTGCCTCATATCTTGGTCGGCTACTGAAGCCCTTTAATATTCGAGTGACCCGTCCGGCATCAGGTCTGCCCGTGGGTGGCGATCTTGAATATGCCGATGAGTTGACCTTGGGTCGCGCCATCAATGGCCGACGCACAATCGATGACTGAACTAGGCCCCTGACGCGACCAAGGCACCAATTCTGCAAAAGGTGCGGGCGGAAAAAGACCTGTTGCAGGACCGGTGCCCTGATATGACAGTTATGTTACGAATATTACGCCTGCGTGTCAAGTTATTCAGCCCGATGTACGGTCAGGTATGGCCAAAACCTCCAAAGTCACGATTTATCACAACCCGCATTGAAACAGCAGTACCAGTGCCGTGAGCATTGCTGAGGAATTAGGCGTCGATGCTGAGATCGTTTTGTACATCAAAACTCCCCCGGACGCAGCCACTTTGCGGGCAATTATCGCCAAACTCGAAGACCCCTTCACCAATTTGGTGCGGCGCGACAGCATGTGGAAAAAGTTGGGCCTGACTGAGGCTGATGCTCACACCCAAGCCCAAGTCGTGGCACTTTTAGTGAAACATAAACAACTTTTACAACGACCTATCGTCGTGACCGCAAAAAAAGCGATCGTGGGTCGTCCGAAAGAACGAATCCGCGAACTTCTTTCCTGAAGATTAGACGGTACGCACGATGATCGCGTCGCCCTGACCGCCGCCACCACACAACGCTGCAGCACCAACGCCGCCGCCACGACGACGCAGTTCATGCAAGATCGTCAAGGCAACCCGGTTTCCACTCATTCCGATGGGGTGACCTAGAGCGATGGCTCCACCGTTGACATTGACGATGTCATCGGTGATACCAAGATCGGCGATGGACGCAACACCAACAGCAGCAAAAGCTTCGTTGAGTTCGAACAAATTGATATCGCTGACTGACATGCCCACTTTGCTCAGTGCCTTCATGATGGCGCGACTTGGCTGAGTCAAAAGTGATGCGTTATCGGGACCAGCCACCATGCCGTAACTGACTACTTGGCCGAGAGCCTTGACGCCACGATCCTTGACGAATCGCTCTGACATCATCACAACTGCCGAGCCACCATCGCTCAATTGCGAAGCATTTGCTGCGGTAATCGTACCTTCTTTATCAAATGCTGGCTTCAGGCCGCCGAGGCTTTCCATCGTTGTATCAGCACGCACGCCTTCATCATTGGAGACAATCAGTGGATCACCTTTGCGTTGTGCAATGGAGACTGGAATGATCTCATCAGCAAAGCGACCCGCGGCGATTGCTGCTGCAGCACGCTGATTGCTCTTCATTGCCAATTCGTCTTGTTGCTGACGACTGATCTTGCCCTCGGTGTAACGCTCGGTACCAAGACCCATGAGGCATGAGTCGAAGGCACACCACAAACCGTCGGCGATGATCGCGTCTTTCAACTCGGTGTTTCCATAACGGAAACCTCCACGCGCACCTGAGGCGATGTAGGGAGCATTAGTCATACTCTCCATACCACCGGCGATCACGATGTCGGCGTCACCGGCTTGGATCATTTGGTCAGCAAGATAGATCGAGTTCAGCCCTGACAAGCAAACTTTATTGATGTTGATTGCGGGCACGTTCATCGGTATTCCTGCTTTGGCGGCAGCCTGGCGGCTTGGGACCTGACCTTGGCCAGCCATCAGTACCTGGCCCATGATCACATGATCAACTTCCGAAGGCGACACGCCGGCGCGCTCAAGAGCAGCGCGAATAGCGAAACTGCCAAGTTCAGCGGCACTGAATGATGCCAAGGCACCACTCATTTTGCCGATCGGGGTACGGGCTCCAGCAACTATGTATGAACCAGCCATGATGTGTCTCTTTCTCGTAAAGATGATGAAAACTTGTCATCTTCTATTGTGGCGGCAAAGTGTTCCCTGAACCTACTCCTGAGTAACCTCGTCGTATGGAAAAAATCCGCGATGCCATTCTCAGTGGGGCCGATGGGGCAACAATTGCCGCCCTCGGTATTCCCGACAACTACCGAGCCGCCCATATTTTGGCGAGTGAGGCCACGATGTGGGAAGGAGTGGCTTCAGAAAACAAGGATCCTCGCAAGAGTGTTCATGTGGGCGATGTGGCGACCCCCGAACTAGCCCCCGATGAGGTTTATGTGGCTGTTATGGCCAGCAGCATCAACTTCAACACTGTGTGGTCGAGCATTTTTGAGCCAGTTTCGACTTTCGGCCCGATGAAGCGCTTATCGCGTGAAAGTGATTGGGCCAAGCGCCATGATCAGCCGTATCAAGTCCTTGGCAGCGATGCCTCGGGTGTGGTGCTGAAGGTTGGTTCAGCGGTGCGGATGTGGAAGCCCGGCGATCATGTCACTGTTCATTGCAATCATCTTGACGATCAGGACAACACCGCGCACAACGATTCAATGATGGCTGCCAATCAACGCATTTGGGGATATGAAACCAACTTTGGTGGACTTGCTGATTTGAGTATCGTCAAGGCCAATCAACTGATGCCTAAACCAGCGCATTTGTCGTGGGAGGAAGCTGCAGTCAATGCATTGTGTAACTCCACGAGTTATCGCATGTTGGTTAGTCGCAACGGTGCCGCGATGAAGCAAGGCGATGTCGTGTTGATCTGGGGAGCAACGGGGGGCATTGGTGCTTACGCTACGCAATATGTTCTCAACGGTGGCGGGATTCCAGTGTGTGTCGTGAGTAGTGATGACAAGGCTCAAATCTTGCGCGATATGGGTGTTCAGCACATCATCAACCGCAAGACGGCGGGCTATCAGTTTTGGAAAGATGAACACACTCACGATGAGAGTGAATGGCGTCGACTGGGCGGCGACATTCGTGATCTGGTGGGTGAAGACCCCGACATTGTTTTTGAACATCCTGGTCGTTCAACATTCGCGGCATCAATTTATGTCGCTAAGCGCGGTGGCACCATTGTGACCTGTGCAGCCACAAGTGGCTTCATGATGGAATTTGACAATCGTCATTTTTGGATGCGACTGAAGAATCTCGTAGGTAGCCATTTCGCTAACTACCAAGAGGCGTGGCAGGCCAACCGCCTGATTGCTAAGGGGATGATTCATCCAGTGCTCAGTCAGACATTTGCTCTCAACGAAGTTGGCGAGGCTGCTTTCCAAGTTCATAACAATATGCATGAAGGCAAGTTGGGTGTTTTGTGTTTGTCTCCCGAAGCGGGCCTCGGTGTCACCGATCCTGAGTTCAGAGCCAAAGTTGGCGAAGCCAATATCAACCGATTCCGCCGCGCCTGACGATTCGTGGCAATCTATGAATATGCTTCTCACCGAAATTGACCACATTGCTATTGCTGTTAACGATCTTGAGGCTGCGATTGATTATTACCAGCGTGCTTTTGGGGCAGTCGTTGATCATCGTGAAGTTGTGGAGGGCGATGGCGTTGAAGAGGCGCTGTTGAAAGTTGCCGAAAGTTATATTCAGCTTCTCACACCGACTCGTCCAGATAGTCCGGTCGCTAAGGCGATCGAAAAGCGTGGTGAAGGTTTGCATCACATCGGCTATCGAGTGGCTGACTGTGCAGTTGCTTTGGCATCCATGATTGCTGCGGGAGCAACACCGATCGACAAAGCCCCGCGGCCTGGTAGTCGTGGTACGACTGTGGCTTTCATTCATCCCAAAGGAAGTTTTGGAACCCTGATCGAACTCGTTCAGGAATAAACCCACGCCCAGTTGTGGTTCTGGTGCTGGATAGTGCCATATATGGCACTATCCAGCACCAGAACCACAAGCAACCTGGGTGTTTTAGTCGGCTTGCAGCAGCAATCCCTTGAGATATTCGCCGTCGGGGAAAGTCAGTGGAATAGGGTGATCAATAGGTTGACCAAGGCGTTGCACGATGCGCATCTTGCGCTTGGCATCCAAGGCGGCCCCCGCAACAACTTTTTGGAATAAGTCCGCTGTCATCGCACCCGAACACGAAAAAGTCATCAAGTGCCCACCCTTGGCCAGCAATTTTGCTCCCAATAAGTTGATGTCCTTATATTTACGCGTGGCGCGTTCAAGGTGTGCTGTTCCGGTTGCATACTTCGGTGGATCAAGGATGATCAAATCAAATTCGGCTCGACGATCACGCATCCGGCGCAATACTTCAAAGGCGTCACCTTCAATGAGTTCACCGATGTCCACACCATTGAGTTCTCCGTTCTGGCGGGCGATTTCCAACGCAGGTCCGGAGGATTCCACTGTGGTGACAGACGCGGCACCATTGCGTTGGGCCACGACGCTAAATGATCCCGTGTAACCGAACACGTTGAGTACCCGAGCACCACGCGAGAGACGACCAGCCAACGCTCGTGAATCACGTTGATCAATATAGAAACCCGTCTTATGTCCTTCTTCAACATTGACGTTGTATTTCTCGTTTCCTTCAACGGCATAAATAGTTGACGGCAAAGTTCCAGCGGCTAATCCAATGCGGTTAGTTAAGCCATCACGTTCACGGTCAGCGCCATCGCTTCGCTCGTACACGCATGTCACTCCATCAATTGTCATCAGGGTTGAAACCACGGCATCACGCCAACGCTCAATACCAACGGTGGTGATCTGCATCACTACAACTTCACCGTAGCGATCAACAACCAAACCAGGCAATCCATCAGCATCACCAAAAATCAAACGGCAAGTGTGTGCAAATTCGCTATGTGCTGCACGCAAGGCGACCGAGGCGTTGATGAGTCCAGAAATAAATCCGGCATTGATCTCAACAGATGGATCAAATGACCACACTCGCGCCCGCAGCGCAGAAAATGGGCTATAGGAGGCTGTTGCCAACTCGGCACCACCGGCAGCGATGACGCGCACTGTGTCGCCAGGCTGAGGGTCACCCTCAACTCGCGCAATGGCACCGCTGAGAATCCAAGGATGTAATCGCTTCATGCTGCGATCTCGCTCTGGCTTGAGGTGCACGGTTGCAACAGATTCGTTTTCCATTCCCATCAGGGTACGACCTAGATCGGATTTGTTGCGTTCTATTGTTTAGATATTGAGTGAGGGTGACCGTTTTACAGGTATCAATCGTAACTCTCAAGAGTTTGTTGAGTTTTTGTTGATCTCAGTTGTAGCAAACCCTTCCTCGTTAGCCTCACCTCCTTGTGCCGGCACTACTCATAACGATTCTCGTTGGGCTATTCGTTGGTTCATTTTTGACGTGTGTTATTGCTCGCAGTGTCAACGCAAGTGAGTCTGTTTTTGTTATCAGATGCATCACCGCGATCCTGTTCGCGGTGATGGCGATTCACTTTGATGGCAGCATCATCGTGGCGGCTTTTTGTGTCTTAATGTCAGGTTTGCTGATCTTGACTTTTATTGATCTGCGCACCCACCGCTTACCACGCGAAGTCACGTACATCGTGATGGCTATCGGCGCTGTCTTGTTGAGTGTGGCAGCGATTGTTGATGATCAGCCACGGCGGATATACATGGCCGCACTCGGCGCGGTGATTTCTGTGAGCGTGATGAGCGTGTTATATCTGCTCAGTCGTGGAGGTCTCGGTGACGGCGATGTGCGCATGAGTCCGTTGCTCGGCATGTACTTAGGTTGGCTGAACCCTGGGTTAGCTCTCGTCGGCTTGCTGTACGGGTTTATCCTCGCTGCATTAGTGAGCACCGTGTTGATAATTTTCGGCACAGCGAATCGGCGCACTGCGATTGCCTTTGGACCGTTCCTAGCCCTCGGTACCTTGGCCGCAATTTTGCACGGGCAAGTACTGATTGAGATGGTGCGGCCTTCTTAACAATCTCGCGTGACGCGTCCTCTAGGCTTGCTTTTATGATCGTTCATTTAGTCGACGGTACCTATGAGCTGTATCGCCAGCATTATGGTCAAGCAGTTCGTTCATCTACTCCAGCGCCGAATGCAGCGACGATCGGAGTACTCAATTCGACACTGCAGTTATTGACTGAGGGAGCGACTTATATTGCTGTGGCATCAGATCATGTGATTGAAAGTTTCCGTAACGACTTGTGGGATGGTTATAAAACAAGCGAGGGCATGGAACCAGAAATTCTCGGGCAGATTCCGATTATGGAAGAGGCGTTACGAGCTATGGGCGTGACCGTGTGGCCGATGATTGAATATGAAGCCGACGATGCGTTGGCCTCGGCTGCTGCTCTTGCGGATGCAGATCCACGCGTGACGCAAGTGCAGATCTTGAGTCCCGACAAAGACCTTGGTCAATGTGTCAAAGGCACGCGGGTAGTGCAGATTGATCGGCGCAAGATGGGCAAAGGTGAAAATGGTTTGGTAGACGAAGCAGCCGTGTTGGAAAAGTTCGGGGTTCCACCCTCGGGCATTGCTGATTATCTTGGGTTAGTGGGCGATACCGCCGATGGTTTTCCAGGACTAGCGGGTTGGGGAGCAAAGTCAGCCTCGGCGGTTTTGGCGCGCTACAGACATATTGAAAACATTCCCGAGGCGGCCGGTCAGTGGGATGTGCCTGGACTTCGAGGTGCTGTCAAATTGGCTGCGGCCCTGAGTGAAAACCGTGATCTAGCATTTTTGTTTCGCCGCATTGCCACCACGATCAATGATGTTCCCGTCGGCAAGGTGGATGATTGGCATTGGAACGGTCCGACAGATGATTTTGTCCAATTCTGCGCTGACTTGGGCGTTCCCCGACTAGCGGAAAAGGCGACTGGTCTCGCTCGGGCCCGAGGCAGGTAGTCTGACTTTGCTTCACTCGGCACCTGCCGGGCGTGGTGACGGTCGGGTCCTGTGCAACGGGTTCCCGTGAATCAGGTCAGGACCGGAAGGTAGCAGCCTTCAGCGGATTGGCTCGTGTGCCGCAGATCGCCTGGCCGTCACCACATCCGGCAGGAACGTGTGATGCATACCCTGGAAGGGTGCGAGAGCGGCCGAATCGGCACGCTTGGAAAGCGTGTGAGGTGCAAGCCTCCGTGGGTTCGAATCCCACCCCTTCCGCCATGTCAGTTCACGACATACATGAAGTTGCCATGCAGGCCGCGCTTGAGCAAGCGCGCGACGCTTTGAATCATGATGATGTTCCAGTCGGCGCTGTTGTGCTGCATGAGGGAAAAATCATTGCTGCCCGCCATAACGAACGCGAGAACTATCAGGATCCCACGGCACACGCCGAGGTATTGGCTTTACAAGATGCCGCTAAACATCTGGGTCGCTGGCGTTTGCAGGATTGCACCTTGGTGGTGACTCTCGAACCGTGCGTGATGTGTGCGGGAGCCTTACTGAATGCGCGGATTGGTTCGCTGGTGTACGGAGCAGCCGATCTCAAGGGTGGGGCCACTGCGAGTTTGTATAACGTGTCGGCTGATCCTCGGCTGAACCACAACTTTCCGGTCACCCATGGAGTTTTAGCCGCCGAGTCAACGACTTTGCTGGAACAGTTCTTCGCCTCACGCCGATAACCTCGGATATCGGAAGGGTGCCCGAGTGGCCTAAGGGACACGCCTCGAAAGCGTGCGACGTGCAAGCGTCCGTGGGTTCAAATCCCACCTCTTCCGCCAAAGATATATCAGCAGTCGAGTTCAGCGGCGGGCACTACCAAGTCAATGAGGTAAGTGTCAACAGCGTCATTCACACAACTGTTCACGCCGTATCCCAAGTGCTGATCGGCGGTGACAACTATCAGCCGCCCATCCTCAAGTACCTTGGCCATGTTGCGCGTTCCCTCGAGTGGTGTTGCTGGATCGCCCGTCGTACCAATGACAACAATGGGTCCTGCGCCGATACCAGTGATGTCAACACGTGGGTCAAGCGCGGTGGGCCAAAACACGCAGGTGTAATCACCAGTGGTGCCAGGTGCGAATCGAGGTGCATTGGCTTGGAATTGCGGCACATATGAATCAGCTTCTTCAATAGTCATTCGTTGAGGATTATCAGCACACAAAATGTTGAGGAATGCTTCGAGTTCATTGCTGTGCGATCCATCAGGAAGCATCTGAAAATATTGGTCGAATAGTGATAACAGACCTGTTCCGTCGTCGGCTTGTGCAGCCACAAGTGCAATTTCAAGTTCGCTCCAGTACGTATCGGAATACATTGCCTGGGCAACTGCAGTCAGTGCCATCCCGCGTGTGAGGTCCGGCCTTCCTAGGACCGTGGGAATTGGATTCTCGTCAAGAGACTCCATGAGAGAATCAAAAGCCCCTTCAGCATCACCAGAGTTATGAAAGGCACAAGCGCTATTCGCCGAACACTGCGCCAAGAAAGTCGCGATTGCCTTTTCAAAACCTTTGTTTTGCTGTAACCCACCATCAATCCAATTGGCCTCTGGATCAGATGCACCATCAAGAACAGCTGCCCGTACTGTGTCGGGAAACAATGTGGCCCAGGTGGCGCCCAATTCACTACCGTACGAAAAACCGAAATAACTGATCTTGTCCTCACCGAGTGCACGGCGAATCATGTCCATATCACGGGCCGAATTGTTGGTGCCGACATAGGGCAGGAGGTCGCCATTCTTCTTAAAGCACAAGTCAGTAAATTCTTTATATGTTGCAATGTCATCGGCCCGTTCTTGATCAGTGTCGGGTGTGATGTCGCCACCGGCAAAGAAGTGGTCGTAGTCATCAGTGCAGTCAATGGCGGGGATTGATTGACCAGTACCACGCGGATCCCAAGCAACGATGTCAAAAGATTTCAGGAGTGTTGGTGAATAAATATTGTCCGCTGATTCTGCGAGAAAAGAACCACCAAATCCTGGGCCTCCCGGGTTGACGAGAAGGGTTCCGATGCGCTGTGACGAACTCGTAGCCATATGTTTGGTGAGATATAAAGATGTCGTTGCCGAATTCTGATCGGTGTAGTCAATGGGAACATCTAGATAGCCACATTCAAGACCATCCCCACAGGATTCCCACGAGATTTTATCCGCTGGATCAGTCGTCTCAGGTCGGGCGGTGCTTGCGGGCACCTCAGTATTAGAACTCGTACTGCAAGAAGCCAGCAACAAACTGAGGATCACCAGCCGAGATCTCCAGCGCGGGTTAGAAACATTCACCCTGCAATGTTAGACGGTAGAAAACTTTTGTGTAGACACATCAGCAATTGGTGACATCAGGTCCATCTGACAGTGTGAGCAGATATTCATCAACAATCTGTGTGACACACGGGTCGGAACCATAGGTGGTGTGTTGTTCAAGTTGGCTGACGACAAGTCGCGCATGACCCAATGTTGTTGCCATCTGTCTTGTTCCAGATAACGGCGTCGCAGCGTCGCCAATACTCCCCACAACAAGGATTTTATTTGCTGTATTTGCACGTAGTGAGAGACCACCTTGCGGGGGCGTTGTCCAATGCGCACATATCATCATTTCTTGAATCCACGATGCCCCCAATCGTGGGGCCACGTTTTGCAAGCGTGACTTAAGTCCGAGAATATCTTGCGAAGTCAGTCGCTGATCTCTATCAGCACAAGTGATCGCCGTGTAGGCATCAATTGAATTATCCATGAAGCCATCATTTTGTCGCCCAAAATAATCGTCAAACAACATCAGCAAAGGCTGCCCATCACCAGAAGAAGCAGCCGCTAGAGCATCCTCCAACTCACCCCAACGGTACGAAGCATAGAGTGTGACACCAATGCCCATGTGTGCGACACCTTGATTGGTGGGTGGGCGAGTGGGGCAGCATGTTAATGGGTGATTATCGAGCTCTAACATGATTCGGTCAAAAGCTTGGTGCGCTGTCTCGTCAACTTGCATAAACGAGCATTGGTTGACATCGCATTGATCAAGAAAAGTATTGAGTGATGTTTCAAAACCTTTGGCCTGGACAATCAGATCGTCAACATACCCAAGGATCGGATCAATGGCGCCGTCGAAAACCGCAGCACGCACCGATGTGGGAAATAGCGTGGCCCAAGTAGCACCGAGTTTCGTGCCGTACGAAAAACCAGCATATGAAATCTGGTCTTCACCTAGTGCTCTCCGCAAAACATCCATGTCCCTAGCCGCATCAAGTGTTCCCACGTGGGCAAGAATGTCGCCACTACGGGTTGCACATGAATCGGCAAAACTCTTCGCGCCCTCAACGAGAGATTTCAATTCGCCGTCATTGTCAGGAGAAGGATCAAGTCCGAAATAATCATCCATCGTGTCAACACAATCGATTGCTGGGTCTGACCCGCCGACGCCACGGGGATCCCAAGCGACGATGTCAAAGCGTTCAACTACTGAACTGCTAAAAACTTGAACTGCGTACGATGCCCATTCCGTGGCCGCTGAGCCGGGACCGCCAGGGTTAACTAAGAGCGTTCCGATACGGGAAGCCGGTTGTGTAGCGCGATGGCGGGCAACTGGAAGAATAAATGATCCTAAGTCTGGTTTTGAGTAGTCAAAAGGTACTTCAAGTGATGAGCAATCAATTCCGCTACCGCACTCTTTCCATGTCAGCGTGGTCGTCCAATCGTTCACCGTCGGAACCGATGGATTGGTGGTATCTGGGGATGAATTTCGGGGTTCACTCGAGCATGCTGTGAGGATTAGCGCCATCACTAGTGCGCAAAGTCTCATTCGGGTCATAGCAAACCTTAGAGGTAGCCTGCTCACTTATGCGTATGGGACCTCACATGATGATGCCGAGTGATTCGACGGCAGTGAAAGGTCGCAAAATTGATCGCTCATCGCTGGCCCGTGTCTGGCAGTTTGCTCGCCCCTACAAGGTCAGCATCATCGGTTTTTTGGTCTCCATACTTTTAGCGGCGGCGATCGCCTTGGTTCCGCCTTTCGTCTTTCGCGCAATCATTGATGATGCCATACCCTCAGAGAATCGCGGTCGTATCTGGTGGCTCGCATCATTTGCCATTGCCGCCGCATTATTTGACGCAGTTCTGGCGATTACTCAGCGTTGGTATTCATCGCGCATTGGTGAAGGTCTCATCTATGACCTGCGCGTTGCTCTCTTTGACAAGGTTCAACGAATGCCAGTCGCGTTCTTCACGCGAACTCAAACAGGTTCCTTAATGAGTCGCCTGAGTAATGATGTCGTTGGTGCTCAATCTGCGGTGACATCAACTCTCGGAAGCGTTGTCAGTAACGTCGTTGTGCTGTTGATGACATTGGGCGCAATGCTCACGCTTGAGTGGCGATTGACCCTCCTGTCACTGATCGTTTTGCCAGTCTTTGTGGTTCCTGCGCGCCGCGTTGGTCAACGCTTACAAGTCATCGCTCGTGAGCAGATGACACTCAACGCTCAAATGAATACTCAAATGACAGAGCGTTTCAATGTCTCTGGAGCCTTACTGGTGAAATTGTTTGGTCGCCACCAAGGCGAAGTTGATGCATTTTCCAGTCGTGCTTCACGGGTACGCGATATCGGAATTCTTTCAGCTCTCTACGGTCGGGTTTTCTTTGTTGCACTTGGATTGGTTGGTGCGCTTGGTGCAGTAGCTGTTTATGGCATCGGTGCCCAACTTGTAGTTTCTCATGACATCACATCGGGCACATTGGTGGCACTGGCGACATTGGTGTCACGTGTTTACCAACCCCTCACGGGCTTAACCAATGCGCGTGTCGATCTCTTGACTTCGTTTGTTAGTTTTGATCGCGTCTTTGAAGTCCTCGATGCACCTGTATCTATTGCCGATAAACCAGGGGCGATTGATCTCGTTAACCCTCGTGGCCGCATTGAGTTTGAATGCGTGACCTTTCGTTATCCACCGGCCAGCGAGGTCTCGGTTCCTTCACTGGAAATGCCCGGTGCACCCACTGGCGATCCTGATGTAGATGTGCTGAAAAATATGTCATTGACAATTGAGCCCGGTGAGACGATTGCTGTTGTTGGTGCCTCTGGCTCTGGTAAGAGCACAATGGCATCGTTGATTCCGCGCCTCTATGACGTCACGGCAGGTTCAGTGAAAATTGATGGTCACGATGTCCGCGACTTAACGGGCCACTCATTGCGCGCTGCCATCGGGGTTGTTTCGCAAGATCCACATCTCTTTCACGAGAGTATGGAATCTAATTTGCGCTATGCCAAACCTGATGCGACTCAGGGTGAAATCATTGAGGCATGTCGTGCGGCGCGCATTCTGGAAACCATTGAAGCCCTCCCAGATGGTTTAGCGACAATTGTCGGCGAGCGGGGCTACCGCCTCTCTGGTGGCGAAAAACAGCGGCTTGCGATTGCTCGTTTGCTGTTGAAGAATCCGGCGGTGATGATTCTTGATGAGGCCACTAGCCACCTTGATAATGAAAACGAAGCCCTTGTGCAGGCCGCACTCGATGAAGCTCTTCGCGGGCGCACAGCCTTAGTCATCGCTCATCGACTTTCAACCATTCGTGATGCTCATCGCATTGTGGTGATTGAAGAGGGCCACATTGTTGAGCAGGGAACTCACGCTGAGTTAATGGAGCGAGATGGCGCGTATGCGCGTCAAGTGCGCGCTGGCGAAACAATTATTGATTCTTGATCTCAGCGGGGTCGCTGTTGCGCGCCACGAATGAGCGCTCCACTCAAGACGCCAGTATGTTCGCCGTTGACGAAAGACACTGCGCCGTTCTTAATGGTGTAGCGATAACCAGTTGCTGTTTGCATAAGACGGCGTCCGCCAGCTGGAAGATCGTGAACGATACGCGGAGGCGGAGTGCCCAAGGTTGACATATCAATGACGTTGAGGTCGCCAAGGTATCCAGGAGCGATCACACCTCGGTCAAGTAATCCGACGAAACTCGCTGTTCGCTGCGTGATGTGATTGACCATGAATTCCAGTGGCAACTT
Source organism: Actinomycetes bacterium (assembly GCA_037147055.1). Lineage (GTDB taxonomy): Bacteria > Actinomycetota > Acidimicrobiia > Acidimicrobiales > Ilumatobacteraceae > Casp-actino8. The sequence goes on along the minus strand of JBAWVW010000004.1, from coordinate 19,769 downwards.
TTCACCACGGGTGCGATCTTGAGTCCACAGAGCTAAAGCGGTTGTTGTGGCGCTGCCGTCGCTGATGGTTCCACAATGTGCGCCGGCATCCGACAAACCGATAATGGAGTTTTTGTTGAGCAACATTTCGCGAATGTCATCAAGATTGTTGTGCGCAAAGTTGAATAAGGGCATATACAGCAAGCGATTACCGTTGTCCTGCGTCATGAGTTCAATGACAAACTCCACGACATCGCGATTTGCTGCCTGTGCTCGAGCAGCAATTGAGTCGGAAGGTGAGGGCTCGTAGTTGACTGGATTTTCCATGGGATACAACTTGTGAAAGCCACCGAACATCTCACTGCCGAGACCTTCCATGTGCGCAAGAGCAGCATGATGTTCGGCGACAATGCGCGCAACGCGCTGTGGGTCTCGCAGGGCGACGACAATTTCTGAGAGTGGTCGCTGTGAAATCTCGGTGAAACTGGGGCATGGCAATAATGGGTTGACAGTTGCCGTGAGTCCCTGCAAAATACCGATCGGACGAACCGCTACCTGCATCGCCAATGAGAGACCCTTATTGACTCCCTGCTCAACCCAGGCTCCGACTTCGCGCCAACGATCTGGCAAAGGTTCAGGTTGCTGCACAGTCATGCTCAATGGTCGCCCCATCGCACGGGCCATAGCTTCCATCAACTGCATTTCTTCAATAGCGAAATCATTATCCGGAGATTGGTATGCATCGGAGATCAATTGCACAACTCCCGTTCCCGTTTCGGCCATCGCTGTTCCAAGTGCCAGCAGTTCATCGGCCGAAGAAAAACGTGTTCCTAATGGTGCTCCCGCTTTTGTGCGATGAAGATACGTGCGACTCGTGGTAAAGCCCAACGCTCCAGAACGCATACCTTCTTGAACCATCTTGGCCATGCGCGCCAATTCATCTGCTGTTGGTGCTTCGAGGGGATCAGCACCGCGTGCACCCATGACATAGGCACGCAATGGTGCGTGAGCAACTTGAGCGGCCACGTCAATTGAATACTGACGGCGATCTAAGGCGTCCATATATTCGGGAAATGTTTCCCAGTCCCAGGCCATGCCTTCGGCTAGCGCTGTTCCAGGAATATCTTCAACGCCTTCAAGCATTCCGATCAGCCACGCGTGCTGTTCGGCAGTTGGCAGTGCAGGAGCGAAGCCGACGCCGCAGTTGCCCATCACAATTGAGGTGACACCGTGAATACTCGACGGTGCGAGGAGTGGATCCCAAGTGGCCTGACCGTCGAAATGGGTATGGATGTCCACGAAGCCGGGGGTCACCGTCAGGCCGTCAGCATCGATTTCTTGAGTGCCCCGTCCGGAGATGGACTTGGCGACCTCGGTGATGACGCCATCGGTCATTGCCACATCCCCGTGGCGAATGGGGGCACCAGTGCCGTCCACAATGGCGGCGTTACGGATCACAAGATCATGAGCGGTCATATTGTCATTGTGCCACATCATTCCCAGCCCCCTTCCACCAAAGAACTTGAGTCAAAGTGACTAAGGATTTGTCTTTACGAGTTGCGAAGGACCCAGAAAGTGGATATCTTGACCCACAGCGACGCAACATTCGCAAAAACTCCCCCAAATATCCCCCTTAGGAAGGTTGACCATCATGGCAAAGGCAGTAGGAATCGATCTCGGTACCACCAACTCAGTCGTTTCAGTTCTTGAAGCGGGCGAACCGGTGGTCATCCCCAACTCAGAAGGCTCACGCACGACTCCATCGGTCGTGGCTTTCTCCAAAGCAGGCGAAGTCCTAGTTGGTGAAGTAGCCAAGCGCCAGGCCATCACGAACCCGGATCGCACCTTCCGCTCGGTCAAGCGCCATATGGGTACAACCTGGCGCAGCGAAGATATTGATGGCAAGCAGTATTCGCCACAAGAAATCAGCGCCCGTACTTTGATGAAATTGAAGCGCGATGCCGAGGCCTATTTGGGTGAGTCCGTGACTCAAGCCGTCATCACCGTGCCTGCGTACTTCGACGACGCTCAGCGTACGGCAACCAAAGAGGCCGGTCAGATTGCCGGTTTAGAGGTTCTGCGAATCATCAACGAGCCAACCGCAGCTGCCCTTGCATATGGTCTTGATAAGGGTGATGAAGACGAAACAATTTTGGTCTTTGACCTTGGAGGCGGAACCTTTGACGTTTCGGTTCTTGAAATCGGCGATGGTGTTTTCGAAGTGAAGAGCACACATGGCGACACCGTCCTTGGTGGAGATGACTGGGATCAACGGATCATCGACTGGCTAGTCAATCAATTCAAGTCAGCACATGGTGTTGATTTGGCGAACGATCGTATGGCCACACAGCGTCTCAAAGAAGCTGCTGAAAAAGCAAAGATTGAACTCAGTCAAGTTCAGCAGACGCAGATCAACTTGCCGTTCATCACTGCGACGCCAGAAGGTCCTTTGCACTTGGACGAATCTTTGACTCGGGCAAGATTCCAAGAGATGACAGCAGATCTCATTGAGCGATGCCGTATTCCTTTTGAGCAGGCCATTAAAGATGCTGGCCTCACTAAGGGTCAGATTCAGCACGTGATTATGGTCGGTGGCTCAACCCGTATGCCCGCCGTTCAAGAGCTCGTGATGTCGTTGACGGGCAAAGAGCCCAACAAGACTGTTAACCCAGACGAAGTTGTCGCCATCGGCGCCGCCGTTCAGGCTGGAGTTCTGAAGGGTGACGTGAAGGATGTTTTGCTTCTCGACGTCACACCGTTGTCACTTGGTATTGAAACTAAGGGTGGCGTGATGACCAGACTCATTGAACGCAACACAACGATTCCCACCAAGCGCACCGAAGTATTCACGACTGCCGAAGATATGCAGCCTTCTGTGGAGATTCACGTGATTCAAGGTGAGCGCGAAATGGCTTCATTCAATAAGACTCTCGGAAAATTCCAGTTGGTTGATCTTCCACCAGCACCGCGCGGCGTTCCGCAAATTGAGGTCACCTTTGATATTGATGCCAACGGCATCGTGCATGTCAGTGCCAAAGACCGTGCCACGAATAAGGAACAGTCAATGATGATTAGCGGTCAGTCGACGCTGTCAAAAGACGACATCAATCAGATGGTCAAAGATGCCGAAGCCCACGCCGAGGAAGATCGTCAGCGACGTGAAGAGGCCGAAGTTCGTAACAATGCCGACTCGTTGGTGTACCAGACTGAAAAAGTTCTGCGTGAGCAAGGCGAGAAGGTCACCGCCGAAGAGAAGGCTGCTGTTGAGGAACCTTTAGCGGCTCTCAAGATCGCACTTGAAGGTAATGACTTTGCAGTCACTAAAGCAGCGACCGATGCATTGATGGCAGCGAGCCAAGCATTCAGCCAGAAACTGTACGAAGCAGCAGCTCGCGACTCAGAGGCCGCTGGAACGTCTGCATCTGGACAGTCATCGGGCGCAGATAATGATGACGAAATTGTTGATGCTGAAATCATCGATGGCGATAGTTGAGCTCTTGATTATGGATGCTGATCACAGCGACGACAATGAGGTCACCGAGGCAGAAGTTGTTGAATCAGGCGAGGTCTCTGAGGCCGAACCAACAGTTGAACAACTTCTTGAATCGTTGATTGTTGAACGGGATTCTTTTCGCGACATGGCGCAAAGGATCCAAGCAGAATTTGAGAACTATCGCAAGCGCGTTGCCTCACAAACTGCAGACGACATTAATCGTGCGACCGGACGCATAGCCGAATCCTTGCTCAGTGTTCTTGATGCCTGTGAGGCCGCTTTCATTTCTCATCCAGCAGAGATTGAGCCTTTGTTCAATTTGTTGCTCGGTGAATTGAAAAAGCAGGGTCTCGAAGCCTTAGATCTTGACGGTCAGATTTTCGATCCGATGAAGGCCGATGCGGTGATGCATGAAGAGGGTGAAGGCGACGCCGATGGCAACAGCGTCGTTGTTGATGTGATGCGAACGGGCTACACCTGGAAAGGGCGCGTGTTGCGCCCAGCGATGGTTAAAGTTCGCGGTTAAGCCCTACTAGGGGAGGTGAGTGATGACAGCACAGCGTGAGTGGTATGAAAAGGATTACTACGCCGTGCTCGGTGTAGCTCAAGATGCCGAACCTAAGGAAATCACAAAGGTCTATCGCAAATTGGCTCGTCAGAGTCACCCCGATGCGCGACCTGGTGATGCCGCAGCTGAAGAACGATTCAAAGAAATTTCGACTGCTTACGATGTGTTATCGGATGAAAAAAAGCGCCGTGAATATGATGAAGTACGTCGACTTGGTCCCATGGGCGGTGGGCTGGGTGGGAATCATTTTTCTACTGGTGGCGATTCAGGTTCCTTTAACGACCTATTTCAGATGTTTTCTGGCGGACGTGCGCGCGGCGGAGCGGGAGTTGGTCCTCGGCGTGGGTCCGATCTTGAAACTTCGCTCACCTTGGAATTCAATGATGCCATTGTTGGTGTAACGACCAGCGTGTATCTCACCAGTGATGCGCGATGTGAAACGTGTAGCGGTTCGGGGGCGCGCCCTGGCACCACTGCTAAGTCATGTGGACAATGTGGCGGGCGAGGTCAAGTTGACGACAACCAAGGCGTCTTCTCCTTCGCCTCACCATGTCCGCGTTGTGGTGGAAGAGGGAACATCGTTGAAACACCTTGTGGAAGTTGTCGAGGCACAGGTGTTGAAAAACGTAATCGCGAAGTCAAGGTCCGTGTACCCGCGGGAATCGCCGACGGTCAACGTATTCGTCTCCTTGGTAAGGGAACCCCTGGTCGCAACGGAGGTCCGAGTGGCGATCTGTTTGTCATCTGTCATGTCGGGACGAGTTCGCTCTTCGGTCGTGACGGCGACAACTTGACGGTACGTGTTCCGATCACATACCCCGAGGCAGTTTTGGGCGCCGATATTGATGTGCCAACTTTGTTGGGCGAAAAAGTTACTCTTCGGATCAAGGCGGGTACTCAAAGTGGATCTCGTCATCGTGTCAAAGGACGCGGCATCAAAACGGCTAAGCATCAGGGGGACATGATTGTCACCGTTGAAGTTGTCGTACCAACTTCACCCTCAGATGATGAACGCTCCGCGATTGAAGCGCTCGCAGTCATCGCCACGTCACAACCGAGAGAAAATCTCCACAACAGTCAGTGAGGTATTCATGAGTCAGCAAAACAATGAACACTCCATTTACGTGATTTCCATAGCCGCTCAACTAGCGGGTATGCATCCGCAGACTCTGCGCATTTATGAGCGCCGTGGTCTGCTTCAACCAGCGCGTACCCAAGGCGGTAATCGTCGGTACAGCGAAATAGATATTGCTCGCCTACGTCGCATCGCTGAACTGACTGCGGAAGGAATGAATGTTGAAGGAATACGCCGAGTAATGTTCCTGGAGTCCGAGGTCGTGCGCTTGCGCAATGAAGTTGATCAATTGCGACTCCTAGCGACTCAGGCCATCAACGCTGTCGAGCAGCGATCATCTCATGCGCCCTCGCAAGCCAACATCGTGCCCTTGCATCAGGCCGTGACGGTTTATGGACGGATAGCGCCAGTTTTGCGGCGCGACTAAAAAGTATCGCTGATGATGACCGATCAACCTGATTATCAGCCTTACCTTGCGGGAGCCTTCCGTTGGCGCTTGGCTTTGCGTCCGCTCGATCTTCAACATTGGATTGAGTTTGGTGACGATTACTGCCATGAAATGGATGTCAAGGCATTACTTTTTGCACAACATCCTGCAACTGTCAATGCCAACATTGCAGGGAGTGAGGACGAAGCCAGTGAGGTTTTAGAAAATTTGGTGGATTTTCTTGTCAGCACTCATCCCGATTGGTTTAGCCGCGAGGGAAATGAGATCGTCAATCATCATCGCCACGAACGCTTGAAGGTTTCTCCCGACAGCACCGGTCAGTGGCATGAACATCCATTGATCATCTGCGGACGCCTCATTCAAGAAGACTTAGCTTTGCTCGTTGAGCGTGATGGGCAGTTGGTATTCGGCGCTGGAAGCGTGTCTTTCCCTAATCGTTGGGACCTCACGTCGAAGCTCGGTCTGACGATGAGTGAAGTACATGCACCAGTGGATCGCCTCAACGATGAATTACAAGATCCCATTGATTCATTTTTTAGTCGCTTGAAGCCAGAGAAATCTTTTTGGCGCACAGGATGGGGCGTGCTCGAAACTGATGACTTGTATCAACCCGTAGACGGCACCGCCGCTACATCTCCTGGCTATCCAAGTGTCGGAGATCCGAGTGCAGGTGATCGATTGTTTTTGCGAGTTGAGAGGGAGACAATCAGGCGATTCCCGCGCACCAACTGTGTCCTTTTCACTATCCGAACCTATGTCCGCCCACTTTCACATTTAGTTGATCGGCCCAATGACGCGCATCGACTGGCTGATGCTTTGGCGAATCTTCCTGATGATGTGCGTGATTACAAACGAACGACGGAACTAACCGAGGCGGCCGTGCATTGGTTGCAAGCAGTGACGTCTTGAGGAGATGACGGTTATGGCTTTGAACCCGAAAAATTGGACACTGAAAACTCAAGAAGCGATCGCTGCCGCTGTTGATCAAGCGCAATCGTTATCCAATCCGGAAATTACTCCTGATCATCTCTTGATTGCCGTGGTCAGTCAGCAGGACACAATTGTTCCCGCTGTTTTAGCCAAGTTAGGTTTGGCCCCACTGATGGTGCGCACTGGTGCCGAGGAAAAAGTCGCCAAACTTCCAAAAGCATATGGCGGTGCCGAACCGCGAATGAATCGTGAACTCAGCAATGTTCTCGAGAATGCGGAAAAGTACCAAAAAGATTTCAAAGACGATTTTCTTTCTGTTGAGCATCTCCTAGCGGCAATGAACGGGCGTCTTGACATAGGTAGTGAAGAACTCCTGCAAGCACTGCGTGAAGTGCGCGGCAATCATCGAGTGACCTCGCAGAACCCAGAGGAAAACTTTCAGGCCCTGCAAAAATATGGTCAGGATCTCATTCAACGAGCTCGTGATGGAAAAATTGATCCGGTCATCGGACGCGACGAGGAAATTCGCCGAGTGATACAGGTCTTAAGTCGCCGAACCAAAAATAATCCGGTACTCATTGGTGAATCAGGCGTGGGTAAGACTGCCATCGTTGAAGGACTTGCGCGACGCATCGCCGAGGGTGATGTGCCCGAGGGTCTGAAAAATAAGCGTCTCGTAGCTCTAGATATTGCCAGTCTGATTGCCGGCACAAAATATCGCGGTGAGTTCGAAGAGCGTCTCAAGGCAGTGCTGAAAGAGATTGCGGATTCACAAGGCGAAGTCATCACCTTCGTTGACGAATTACACACCATTGTTGGTGCCGGTGGTGCCGAAGGGGCGATGGATGCCGGCAACATGATCAAGCCGATGCTGGCGCGGGGCGAACTGCGCATGATTGGTGCCACCACTCTTGATGAGTATCGCAAATATGTTGAAAAGGATCCCGCTTTAGAACGGAGATTCCAGCAGGTGTACGTCGGAGAACCAACCGTTGAGGACACGATTGCAATCCTGCGTGGGCTCAAGGAGCGTTATGAAGTACATCATGGTGTGCGGATTCAAGATTCGGCTTTGATCAGTGCTGCGGTTCTCTCAGATCGTTATATCACGAGCCGATTTCTGCCTGATAAAGCAATTGACCTTGTCGATGAGGCCGCAAGTAAATTACGTATTGAGATTGACTCGCTCCCAACAGAGATTGATGTTGTGGAACGACGGATCATGCAACTTGAGATTGAAAAGTTGGCGTTGGAGAAAGAAACTGACTCTGCGTCGTTGGATCGCCTCAACGTTATTGAGGATGAACTGAAACTTCTTACTAATGATGCGGGGATTATGCGCGAGCATTGGCAGCGAGAAAAAGATGCCATTGCAGCCATTCGTCATCTCAAAGAGGAACTTGAACAACTCAAGATTAATGTCGAATACGAAACTGATCTGCAAAAGAAATCAGAGATTAGTTACGGGCGTATTCCTGAAATTGAGCGCCGTATTAATGAGGCCACAGGACATCTTGATGTTTTGCAGACCGACAATCGGATGCTCAAAGAAGAAGTTGATGCCGAAGATATAGCGGAGGTAGTGAGTAAATCAACTGGAGTTCCCGTGACGCGGTTGCTCGAGAGTGAGATGGCCAAACTGGTCAATCTTGAATCTTTGCTGCACCGCCGGATAATTGGTCAAGATGAAGCGGTGTCGGCTGTATCGAATGCAATTCGCAGGAGCCGCGCTGGATTGTCCGATCCTCTTCGACCGATCGGCTCATTTCTTTTTCTCGGTCCAACTGGTGTCGGCAAGACTGAGTTGGCGAGAGCTGTGGCCGAGTTTCTATTTGACGATGAGCGCGCCATGGTTCGTATCGACATGGGCGAGTACACGGAGAAGCATTCGGTCTCGCGTTTAGTCGGTGCTCCTCCTGGATATGTCGGATATGACGAAGGTGGACAACTCACTGAGGCGGTGCGCCGTCGTGGTTACACCGTGGTGTTGTTGGATGAGATTGAGAAGGCACATCCCGACGTTTTCAATATCCTGCTGCAGGTTCTTGACGACGGTCGTTTGACCGATGGTCACGGTCGGACGGTGGACTTCACCAATACCGTGATTGTGATGACCTCAAACTTGTTGGGGGAACCGCAAGGTTTTTTCAAACCCGAGTTCATCAACCGCATCGACGAAATTATTCGCTTCCGCTCTTTGACCCAAGATGACTTGGCGCACATCGTGATGATTCAACTTGAAAATCTCCGCGAGAGACTTTTGGCTCGGCGCATTTCGCTAGAGGTCAACCCAGCAGCTGTGGCATTACTTGCCGCCGTTGGATTTGATCCTGATTTTGGTGCTCGTCCGCTCAAGCGAGTCATTCAGCGCGAGATCGGTGATCGTGCGTCTGTCTTGATCCTTGAGGGCAAAGTTGCTGAAGACGGTGCAATCATTGTGGACGCAATTGATGGGCAAATCGTACTCAGTTCTTAAGGACTAAGCAGCTTCAACGATGCCACGTCCAGGCGCAACGGCAAGTGACACTCGATCGCCAACGTGAGTAAGGATGGAGCCACTGGCAGCGTGGACATTCACGAGTAGATCAACGACGTCAACGCGAACAGAGATGATTGTGACAGGACCTTGAAAGGTCACTCGGGTGGTGGTTCCGCGCATTTCTAATTCGTCTTCGTCAGATGAGATCCGTAAGTCCTCCGGACGTACTAAAATTTGACCGCCACCATTGGCGTTTGGAAGCTCGTTTATAGAGCCAATAAAGCGCGCTACGAATGGGGAGGTCGGACGTAGATAAATATCCTCTGGAGTGCCGAGTTGTTCAAGTTGTCCATTGGACATCACGCCAATTCGATCGCTGATAGCAAGTGCTTCTTCTTGGTCGTGGGTAACGAAAAGAGTTGTGATGTGCAACTCAGTTTGGATGCGGCGGATCTCGTCTCGAAGAGTTGATCTGACTTTGGCATCAAGTGCTGATAGCGGCTCATCAAGTAAGAGCACGTCGGGCTGAACCGCTAGTGCACGAGCGAGAGCAACGCGCTGTTGCTGACCACCAGACAGTTGATGTGGGTAACGCTTGCCAAGATCATCCAATTGAACGAGCTCAAGCATTTCACCGACGCGTGTCAGTCGTTTTACTTTTTCAATTTTGCGATTGCGGAGACCGAATTCAACATTTTGGGCGACAGTCAAGTTAGGAAAGAGACTGTAACTCTGAAACACCATTCCCATATTTCGTTGATGGGCTGGAGTTCGTGTGATGTCACGATGAGACAGCGAAACAACACCGGCATCAGCAACTTCAAAACCGGCGGCGATACGTAAAGCAGTTGTTTTACCGCAGCCAGATGGCCCGAGCAGAGTGACCAGTTCGCCAGGTTGCAGCTCAAGATCAAGACTTTCGAGGGCAACAGTAGTACCGAACGTTTTGCGTATTCCATTAAAGGTGATGGAGGTCATGGCATCTCTCGTGACTTAGTTGAAGTTTGACGGGACTTGGTGGACGGCGAACGCAACGCAATACTCAGGAAGACAAAGACAAGGACAGTGAATAGCAAACTCAATACTGCAAGGGCATAGCCAGATCGGGGTTCGCGCATGCGGTATTCATTAATGAATGGAGGGAACGTTGGCTTCAATAGGACATTGGCAATCGTGAATTCGCCAAGTGCCACCGCAACTGTCAAAAAAGTTGCCGAAACAACGGCCGACCGAATGTTCGGAATAATGACGCGTGTCATGGTCCGTATCCAACCTGCACCAAGGTTTCGAGATGCATCAACAAGGGTTCGTAGGTCTAATGCGCGAAGACCACTATCAATAGCGCGGTAAGTAAATGGGAGTGCGAGAACGGTATAAAACGGAATGAGAGAAAGATCGCTATTGAGGAACCAGCGTGCATGTGGCTTGATGACCACGATGCCAGCGACTAAGGCGATCGCCGGAATGACATAGGGAAGGACTGTCAAGAATTCAACGAGAACACGGGCTTTTGGAACACGTAGGTGAACCCAAATTGCTGTAGGGATCAACATACCAAGCGTGAGTGCTGCAGTTCCGATGGCAATCTTTCCGCTGAGGTACAAAGATTCGGTAAAATATTGATCATGAAAAGGCTGAGTGACGATGCCGAAGGTCCACTTTTCAAACACATTTGACCATCTGAGATCGAACACCCCCATGTTCTGAAAAGCAAATCGCATCATCGCTAAGAGGGGAAGCGCGAAGAAGATCGAACTGACCAAGATGACGACCTTGGTTCCAGATCGACCAATAACCCTTTTCATGATTGCCACTTTTCTGCTCGCCGACGGAGCAGCCAGTAGAACCACATGCAGATCGCCATAACGATGATCATCCACGCGGCAAGAGCGTAACCGATTGAGTCTTCACCAACAGATAAGTCTCCACCGAGAAAGAATCCGATTCGCAGGGGAACGATTTTGGAATTATCCGTGAGTACTCGTGCTGTGGCAAAGGCACTGAACGAGTTGGTGAAGAGAAGTAAAAAGCCACCCATGAGCGATGGAGCAAGAACTGGCAAACCGATTCGTCGCCAATAAGTCCAAGTAGTTCCCCCAAGATTGGCGCAAGCTTCGCGCCAGGAACTCTTGAGACCATCAATTGCTGGAATAGTCACTAAGACCATGAGAGGAATATTGAAGTACGAGTAGACAGTGATGAGTCCAGGAATTTCTCCGAGACTAAAATTGCCGGCGTATAGGTCCCAGCCAAGGGCATTCAGCAATTTTGTGAGTACGCCTTGACGTCCAAGAAGACTCACGAAGGCAAAAGCAAGAGTGAGTCCACCCATATTGGCCGCAACGCCACTGAAGGACGCGACCAAACTGCGTAACCATTTAGGACGCTGAGTGACGACCGCGGCATAGGCCAAAAGTGTTCCGAACACGACGCCGACGAGAGCGGCACCCGCAGAAAACTTGACGGAGAATTTGAAAGCTTCGAGGTTCTGTCCCGAGATTCCTTCTCGCAATGATGACAACGTGAACTTACCGTTTGCACCGCGAACTGCTTCAGAGAAAACGCTGAGAGCCGGAATCAATAAGAACAATGTCAGGAATGCTAAAAAAGGTAGAAGGCCAAACCATGCCATGTTCTTACGTGGGCGTTTGTGGAATTGAGAAGGGGCCGCCGCTTGTGCGACGGCCCCTTCATTATCCAGGGGAGGAAAATTAGATGAAACCACTATCAGGCGTCAGCCACCATCGGGCCCCACTGCTCGGCCAAAACAGCCTTAGCTGCGATGATCTGAGTTGGAGTGAGGAACTTGATCTGAGACAATAATTCGTCAGGTGGGAGATTCTTCTTCATGTCGTCGGTGACGAGACCAGCATCAGTCAAAGCCTGAATCCGGGCCGGAACGGCTCCACCTTCAAGGTAACCAAGGGCACCTTCATTGCTGAAGATGTGTTCCATCCACAACTTGGCGCAAGCCTGGTGTGGTGAATCCTTGATGACGCCCTGACCATAGAAACCGCCGTAGATACCGTCACTTGGGAAGTTAGTTTCGTAAGTGATGCCCGCGGCTGCAAGCTCGGTTGCCAAGCTCGGAACGTTGTAGCTCCAGTCAATGGCGATGGGGGTTTCTCCCGAAAGCACGGTCTCCTTGGTGACATCGGTTGCACCGAGGTTGCCAGAAGTCTTGAGGTCAGCGAAGAACTGGATGCCGGGCATGATGTCATCGGCACTTCCACCGCTGGCAAGTGATGCAGCCATAACTGCAGCAAATGCAGCGCCAGATTCACGTGGGTCACCATTGAGTGCAACGAGACCCTTGTATTCAGGCTTCATGAGGTCGGCGAATGTTTTCGGCGCAACAGGAGCAATCTTGGTATTGGTCGTGATAGCCATGATGCCGTAGTAGGCAGCCGTCCAGTTGTGGTCAGCTTCTTTGAGGCCTTCAGGAATTTCTGCGTCAAGTGACAAGGTATAGGGCTCAAAAAGACCAGCATCGACCATTTCCTGGGCGATTGCGGGGCTGACATCAACGTTGTCAGGCATGTCGGCCTGTCCAGCGAGAGTCTGAACTGCGTCCATTTCTTCTTTTGACGAAGAGTCTGGTGCCGCTACAGGGTTTTCAACGCCGGGGTACTTGTCGCGGAACGATTGCAATATGCCCTTGTAGTTTGCCCAGTCATCGGGGAGGGAAATCAAGTTGACTTTGCCTTCGGCCTTGCACTCTTCGTAGAGAGCAACGAGTGGGTCAGAGCCAGTTGCGACCGTTGTCGTCACGTCGGACGGGGTGGTTGTTTCGACTGGGCTTGCATCATCGCCGCCACAGGCGGCGAGTGCTAAACCAGCGACGATGGCGATCGACGCCACTTTACGCATGGATGTGTATTTTGAGGGGATCATTCGTTTCCTTTTCTGATGTGTTCACGGATTGTCATCACAGTTGTGCCGACAGGGAAATACTTTGCTCAAGACAGGTGACAGGAAGGATGCATTTAGTCGTTATTTGCGTGAACTGTGAGTGAATGTGCAAATAGTTCACTTAAATTCCACTCAGCAACTAGGGTGTCGTTACGTTCCCCCCATTTTTTAGGAGCGTGTCATGTCAGTAACAGTCGTCGTTGGAGCCCAGTGGGGTGATGAAGGCAAAGCCAAGGTCATTGACCTGCTGGCTCGTGAAACCTCTGTTGTGGCTCGGTATCAAGGTGGGCACAACGCCGGCCACACAGTTGTCGTCGGAACTGAGAAGTATGCCCTGCAGTTGATTCCGTCAGGTGTGCTCTACGACCATGTGACTCCCGTGATCGGCAATGGTGTGGTTGTGGACATGCCGACTCTGTTCGCCGAGATCGACCGTCTTGAATCGCGAGGGATTTCCTGTGCCAAACTTAAGGTTTCAAGTCAGGCACACCTCATTTTTCCTTGGCATCAATCTTTCGATGCCATCTCTGAAGGCAATCTAGGTGAGAACAAGATTGGTACGACACTCAAAGGTATTGGACCGGCTTACGCAGACAAGGCTCGTCGGGTCGGCATTCGCGTTGGCGCTTGCGTCGATCTCCATTCGTTTGCTGCACAGGTCCGTCAGCGGGCACTGATTGAAAATGATGGAGTCATCCATGCCGGTGGTGAGCGACTTGATGTTGAAGCCATTGTGGAGCAGTTTGTGGTGTTCGCAAAACGGCTACAGCCGTACATCACCGACACCATTGGTCTGCTGCATGATGCAGTTGAAGATGGTCAAGATATTTTGCTGGAAGGTGCTCAAGCAACTTTCCTAGATTTAGATCACGGCACATATCCTTTCGTGACCTCGTCTAACCCCACTGCTGGTGGTGCAAGTGTCGGTTCTGGTCTTGGTCCCCGCTTATTGGATCGAATAATTGGCATCACTAAGGCATACACAACTCGCGTTGGCTCGGGACCCTTCCCCACTGAAACGCTCGGCGAGATTGGCGAAAAGTTGGTGGACATCGGTCGCGAGTTTGGCACCGTGACTGGTCGGCGTCGTCGCACGGGCTGGGTTGACTGTGTGATGTTGCGTCATGCGGTGCGTGTGAACTCGCTGACAGAATTGGCGCTGACGAAACTTGATGTGCTGGATACTTTTGATGAGCTGAAAGTATGTACTGGGTATCGCATTGACGGACAGTTGGTTCACGGATATCCCGATCGCAGTGAGGTTTTGGCTCGGGTGATCCCCGATTACGTGACTTTGCCCGGTTGGAAAACGGAACTTCGTTCCTGCCGCAGTGTTGATGACCTGCCAGCGGAGGCGAAAGCTTTTATCACCGTTGTTGAGCAACAGTCGGGCGTGCCGATTCATATCATTGGGGTAGGCCCCGAACGTGATGACGTTCTGGACTGGACGCCAGCTTCAATTTTTGGAGGAAAATCATGATCCCTCGCTACGCCCTCCCAGAAATGGAATCAATATTTGCCGATGAATCCCGCTTTGGTCGTTGGGTTGAAATTGAGTTACTAGCGACAGAAGCGCACAGTGTTTTAGGAACCGTACCAGCAGTTGATGCGGCGGCATGTCGCGCGGCTGCCCCCCAAGTGGATGCAAAATTTATTGAAGATGTGTTACAGCGAGAGCAAGTAACAGATCATGATGTAGCCGCATTCGTTGATGTGATGCAGTCACGTATTGGTGGAAGTGCGAGTTCGTGGATTCATTACGGTCTGACTTCAAGTGACATTGTTGATACCGCGTGGTGCTGGATGTTGCGCGATGCCGCTGACCTATTGATTGATGCTTCTACAAAGTTGCTGCGCGTGGTGACTAACTTGGCCAAGGCTCATCGCGACACAGTGATGATCGGTCGTACACATGGTGTGCACGCCGAACCCACGACCTTTGGCGCCAAGGTCGCCCTTTGGGCACTTCAGATTGATCGTGATCGCAGTCGCCTACAGGCCGCGCGGGACAATATCGCGGTCTGCAAGTTGTCTGGAGCGGTGGGGACCTATTCAAATATTGATCCGCTCGTTGAACAAAGTGTGGCGACGGCTCTCGGTTTGCGAGCAGTGCCAGCGACCCAAGTCATTTCTCGTGATCGACACGCCGAATATATGTGGGCCTGCGCTGCCGTTGGTAATACCTGCGAAATGATTGCTGTTGAATTGCGCCACTTACAACGGACCGAGGTCCGCGAAGTTGAAGAGGGTTTCAAGGTCGGGCAAAAAGGTTCGTCAGCGATGCCCCATAAGCGCAATCCGATTTCCGCGGAAACCATTACTGGTCTGTCGCGGGTACTGCGCGGCAATCTTCAGGCCGCTATGCAAGATGTGGCGTTGTGGCACGAGCGAGACATTTCACATAGTTCAGTTGAGCGAATCGTGCTTCCCGATTCATCAATGCTTGCGCATTATGTGTTACATCGCCTTCGACGACTTCTCGAAGGCTTGCAAGTGTCGCCCGAGCGCATGAAACAGAACTTGTACTCCAGCCACGGACTTGTTTTCAGCCAACCAGTTTTACTGGCCCTCGTACAGTCTGGGCTGACTCGCGATGAGGCTTATCGCATCGTGCAAGAAGCAGCAGCATCATCGTGGGCGCATGCAACTGATTTCCGAAAGACACTTGAGGCTGACACTCGGCTCGTAAGAGTCGACAAGGCTGTGCTCGATGAGGCCTTCGACCTCAAACGCTCCTTAGTTCACATTGATCGGGTATTCATATCTCTCGACGCCATCAAGAACTGAAAACCCACTCTTTTAGCGATTGATCTGTGCTTTTTTTAACACCGCTGGGTCAACGCCGATTTCGCGCCAGGCCGAATAAGAAATTCCGTTGCGCTCGCTGTATGCCCGAGCAACTTTGACGAACGCTTTTTCCAGGGACCCGATCTGCTGACCACTGACCATTTCGGATAATTCTTCAAGCAAATTGAAACGCTCCTGGGTCAATTTCAATTGCGTGATTCCATTTGCGTCATTGAATTCACTGGCGATTTCCGCTAGGCGTTTCTTGATGGAGTCCGGAGTGCGCTTGCGTCCGCGCTTTGGCTTATTACGCAACGCTGCTTCTAGATAGTCGCGGACAATTCTGCTCTCTGCTCGGCCAGTGGCCAATGCTGCTTTATGTGTTTTTGTCATTGCCGTCTTTGGTGCTGCCATAGTTGAAATTATAATCAGATAAAAGTTGCTGACCAAAACAACCATGGCTAAGAAGCGTGACGTCTGTCTGGCGTCATTCAGTTAGGGTGAGGTGATGGATAGTAGTTATCAATCCTTGCCAGTTCTTGATCCGGCTCGTCATGCATTGCGTGATCATGTGCTGCGGCACTCCCTCAAGACTGGTTCGTTCACTCTCAAATCTGGCGCGAAAAGTTCGTGGTTTCTTGACACAAAACAAACAGCGTGTCGCGCCGACGGTGTTCTGCTGATGGCGGATGTGGCCTTATCGTTTATCCCTAGCGATGCCGTTGCCATTGGTGGACTCACCATGGGAGCCGATCCAGTTGCCTATGGCATTGCCGCCGTGGCTGCAACCAGGGGTAGGGACCTACGAAGTTTTAGCGTCCGTAAAGAGGCCAAAGATCATGGTGTGACAGGTCGTATCGCTGGTGCTCTCATGCCGGGCGACAAGGTGGTCATCACTGAGGACACAGTGACACGCGGAACGTCCTTGATGGAAGCGGTTGATGCTGTGATTGCATTTGGTGCGATACCGATTTTTATTACGGTTGTTGTTGATCGTGGGGGCACCTGTGCCGCAATGGCAGCCGAACGTGGAATCGCTTATGAACCTATGTTGACGGCTTTGGATTTGGGTTACGGCTACGGCACATAGAAATTTGAAGCCAGAGTCGTAGTCTGTAGCAGTGACAATGCAGCAACTATTCGCTCTTGAACCTCATGGTTCAGACACTTTTATCGGCGCCGGAAGGCAGTACCCCTGGGGTGGCTTATACGGCGGTCACATTGTGGCTCAAGCATTATGGGCCGCTGCTGAAACTGTGGACCCAACCATGGAGCCCCATTCAGTGCGTGCTTATTTCATTCGTCGGGGTGACACCACCGAGCCTGTGCGTTATGAAGTTGATCGCATCCGAAACGGTAAAAGTTTTAGCACGCGACGAGTTGTGGCTACCCAGAGTAATGGTGCGATTTTAAATCTTGAAGTAAGTTTTCAGATTTTTGAAGAAGCCGCCGATGCCCAACCCATCGCTTTTCCCATCGGTGTACCTGCGCCTGATGGAATCGTGAATTCGGCGTGGTCCGAAGTTTTTGATCGGCGCTGGATTGAACAGTCAGATGTGCCGCAGGATCATCGCGAAGGTGGCGGACGGTCGATGGCCTGGTTTCGGATCACTGAAGCATTAGGTAACCCTGATGACAAGCGGGCCCAACTATTACATCGTTGTGCCTTTGCTTATCTCAGTGACGATTTGCCAAGCGATGCGGTAGTGCGCACGCACCCTGACATTTCGTTGCGACCCGAAGGCAGGCGCAATTACATCGGTGCCAGCCTTGATCACACCATTTGGTTCCACCGCCCCATTCAAAGTGATCGTTGGCACTTACACGACTACACCTGCCACTCCATCGGTAACAGCCGCGGTTTAGTGATTGGCCATGTTTTTAGCGAGGACGGCATTCTCGTGGCCACTGTGGCTCAAGAAACTTTGATACGTGATCTCACGCCTTCTATGTAGGGCGAGATTGCTGCGTCAATCAAGGGGGTTAGGAATTCCACATATGTTGTCGTGAGGTGGTTGGAGTCGCGATACATCAAAATGTTTCCAGTAATCACTGGACACGTGTCAATTGAGCAGACCCAGTTGCTGATGTCAAGATATTGGGCACCATTTTTGACTGCGGCATCAATGATGGTTTGTTGACGATTCGCACGAATTCCTTTGGCGCGAGTGACCGTGCATGAGCGAACGTTTTTGATGGCCTTTGACAAGCAAATGGGTACATCGGAACCTGGGTATGGAGTATCGGTCATGAGTATCGGGGAGATTCCCATCTTTTGTAAGACGGGTAGCAATGTTGCGTTACCAGCTTTGACGATCGCGTCGGCAAAAGGTTGGTTGGTTGTCGGATCGGTCAAACGATTTGAGTTAGTCATCAGGACCACACGAACATTTTCAGCAATGAAGCGTTCAATAACCTTCTCCCTCCAAGGTCGACACGTTGGATAAGTCGGACCCACCAATGAATTAGATGTGATGAGGTTGATAGTGGTGCAACCCATTTTGGTGAGGATGACGAGTCGCCAATGATGTTCAATAGCGATTTGATTAAGTGCCGGAAACCATTGGGCCGCATGGGAGTCACCGTACAGCGCAACTGTGAAATCAGATTCGGTGTCTCCGTACACACAAATCTTGGGTTCGATATTGCTCAGGCCGACGTGACAGCCATTGTCGTAAATTTCGGGCTTGTCACTTGCTGCCTCACGCAATGGGGGTTGAAGATTCGCCGGAACGACATCGGTGGATGCACCAGTAATCACGGCCTCAATCGGGGCCTTTGTATTGACAATAGATGGAGGAGGACCATCGGGGATAGTTGAGACAATCGTTGTTGTACTTTTAGGGGAGACGACTTGGGCCGTCGTTGTTGTGGTAATCGCTACTGGAGGTTCGGCAACAACATCTGTGCTGAGAGCAACTGACGAATTTCGCAAAACAAGTCCAACACTGAGACTTGAGATGATCAACGCGCCACCGACCATGAGGGCAAGTCGTGGTTTGGCTTGTAAAGAGACTGAATGACGCACGGGGTTCTCTAAGAAGTGATGTGAGAGTGACGCGGCAATGACTGCACATGCGATGGCGACGAGTCGCTCGCTGACTGTTAATCCACGTCCAGCGTGCGACTCGGCGATGATGAGGACTGGCCAGTGCCACAAATAAATCGAATACGAACGAGTTCCGATCCACTGCAGAGGCTTCAATGAAAGAACACATTGAGGACCCCAATTGGTGTCTTGTCCCGCCATCAGCACAAGAGCTGTAGCGAATACTGGCAGCAACGCCAGTTTGCCGGGGAAGGCCATTTTTTCGGTGATCAACAGACCACTGAGGATGATCGCGGTAAGTCCGAACCAGCCGATAGCGGCACGAAAAAAGTGGGGTAATTGTTCAATGTATTTCCAACAAAGCGCTACTAGCGCGCCAACACCAAGTTCCCATGCACGGGTGTGCAGACCGAAGAACGCCCACGGCTGTGAATGCGAGGTTTGCCACATGCACAGCGAAAGTGAGAGAACGCTCAAAGATCCAATTGCGACAATCGCCCGAAGGTGTCGATCACGAGACTTCCAAAGCAACAAGATCAAGAGTGCTGGCCACACAATGTAAAACTGTTCTTCAACTGATAGTGACCAAAAATGTTGAAACGGTGATGGGGGTTGGCCGGCCTGCAAGTAATCGGTGCTGCGGATGCTAAACAAAATGTTCGAAAAGAAACCGCCACTGGCGAAGGCATCAGCGCCGATATTGCGGAGTCGAAGTGGTTCAAGCCAGATCCGACTTGCTAGGGCGGTAAAGGCAATGACAAGAGCAGACGCCGGAAGGAGTCGACGGGCACGACGTGCATAAAAATGCTTGAGCGATATCTTGCCGACTGATGAGTGTTCGCTGATCAACAAAGTTGTGATCAGAAAACCCGACACGACAAAGAAAACATCGACTCCGACAAATCCGCCGGTGAACCCAAGAAATTTGGTGTGAAAGAGAACTACGAAGCAGACAGCTATTGCCCGAAGACCTTCGATATCGCGTCTAAACATGTTGTGGTCGAGACCGGCGTCGATCCGGTGACCTTCCGCTTTTCAGGCGGACGCTC
>JBAWVW010000003.1:0-60408 GCA_037147055.1 Actinomycetes bacterium | reverse complement strand
ACCGTCAGCGTGTATGCAGCATGAATGTGCAGCACTGCCATCGTCGCAAGCCCACCACGCATCAACCACAACGCATACTTCTCGGGAAGAATTGGATACAACAAGCGCTCGAGAAAATGGGCGTAATGATTGAGATCTTCGGGGCCAAAGTACATTTTCAGGTTGCCGATCATATGGAACAGCACGAAACCCAAAAGACCAATGCCAGTAATGGCCATCACATACTTCTTCCCCACGGCTGTGCTGTAGAGGTCAAGCAAAAATGGCCGACGCTTTCGAGCGGCTCGTTCAATTGCGGTGCCCGAGACTGGACCCCTCTTCATCGTTGTCTGCGCCATGACGATCTGCGCCTTTCAGAACTGAGACAGCCCATCACTTGATGAACCCACTCAAACGCTACTCCTATCGCCCCGCCACCCTGAAGTACGCCCCACCCAAATTCTCTGTAAAGCCAACCGTCACATGAGTTCTTTGTGGAGCTCTGAGAAATATTCCACAATTTTGTCCAGGAATCCCCCGTGGTGTCGCTGAGAACCCTCAGGATTATCTACAATCAATACGCCCGTGGCGGGCGGCCAACCGGGCCGTCCCCGAGTGTTCCAAGGAGTTAACTAGTGTTCTCACTTTTTGCCGCAGAAGGCGGATGGCAGTCATTCACTCTTAAAGGTGGCGAATGGGCCGTGTTGTGGTTATCCGCAGCATCAGCGCTCATGGCCCTCGGAGTTGGATTCTTCCTCGTCCGTAAAGTCCTCGCCGAGGATCAAGGTTCACCCAAGATGCGTGAAATCGCCAAAGCGATTCAGGATGGTGCTCTTGCCTACCTCAAGCGTCAATTCAAGACCATTGCAGTGATCTTGGTGCCCTTGGCAGTCATCGTCTTTGTGACATCGACCAAGATCATCAAGCCCAACGGTTCGGTCGCCTTATCGTTCGGTCAAGCCGGATTGTGGCGCACTATCGCCTTCATCTTGGGCTGTGGAGCCTCAGGTCTCACGGGTTACATCGGTATGACCTTGGCAACTCAAGGCAATGTTCGTACCGCCGCCGCCGCTCTCAGTGGCAGCATGCCCCGAGCCCTCACGGTGGCCTTTCGCACCGGTGGTGTGGCTGGTATGTTCACCGTCGGTCTGGGTCTGCTCGGTGCCACTGGCATCATCATGGCCTTCCAAAACACCTCGTCTGTCATCCTCATCGGCTTCGGCTTCGGTGGTTCACTGTTGGCTTTGTTCTTGCGAGTTGGTGGCGGAATTTTCACCAAGGCCGCCGACGTTGGCGCCGACCTGGTAGGAAAGGTTGAAGCTGGAATTCCCGAGGACGACCCGCGTAACCCAGCCACAATCGCTGACAATGTGGGAGACAACGTAGGTGACTGCGCTGGAATGGCTGCTGACCTCTTCGAGAGTTACGAAGTGACCTTGGTGGCTTCAATCATCCTCGGTGTGGCCGCTTTCAACTCCATCGGTCTCAACCCAGCCCTCGGTTTGGTGTTTCCCTTGGCCTGCCGTGCCATCGGTGTGATCGCCTCAATCTTTGGCGTGTTTGCTGTGAAGGCAAAAGATGATGAAACCGATGCCTTAAAGCCAATCAACCGAGGCTTCTTAGTGGCTGGCGTGATCACTTTGCTCGGAACTCTGGCTCTGGCATTGACGTACGTCGGTAACGATAAGGGTGTGCTCGACGACGAAGGAAAACGTCGCCTCTTGAGTGGTGCTGGATGGCGCGTCTTTGGTGCTGTGGCAATTGGTTTGATCCTGGCGCAGCTGGTCAGTCGTCTGACCGAGTACTACACCAGCACGCATTACCGTCCAGTTCAGGAAATCGCTGAATCATCACAAACTGGTCCTGCCACTGTTGTTTTGTCGGGTACCGCTTATGGACTTGAGAGTTCGGTATACGCCGTTA
The DNA here is from genome assembly GCA_037147055.1 of Actinomycetes bacterium. Taxonomy (GTDB): domain Bacteria; phylum Actinomycetota; class Acidimicrobiia; order Acidimicrobiales; family Ilumatobacteraceae; genus Casp-actino8. Next base: position 58,506 of record JBAWVW010000003.1, on the reverse strand, counting down.
TTGCCATCGCTATCGCCATCGGCGCGGCGATCGGTCTTGGTGGCGGAAACCTGACTTTCAGTTTCTACCTTGTCGCCTTGTGCGGCATGGGAATGTTGGCCACGACTGGTGTCATTGTTTCAGAAGACACCTTTGGTCCAGTCAGCGACAATGCTGCTGGAATCGCTGAAATGTCCGGCGAATTTCACGGTGAACCAGAAAAAATCATGGTCGCTCTCGACGCAGTGGGCAACACCACCAAAGCAGTAACCAAAGGCTTCGCCATCGGCTCTGCTGTTATCGCTGCTGTGGCTTTGTTTGCTTCATACATTGAGACAGCTGGTGCGAACCTCAAGGACTCTATGGGAAAGCCGCTTGTTGACGGAGTCACAAACCTCGCCGACGGCGTGTTTAAGTTGCCTCAATTAGCAGTCAACGTGGCCGAGCCAAAGGTATTCATCGGTCTGTTGATCGGTGGATCCATTCCGTTCTTGTTCTCGGCACTGGCAATTCGTGCCGTTGGCCGCACCGCTGGAGTCGTTGTACAAGAAGTGCGCAACCAGTTCGCTGATGGCGGCATCATGGCCGGCACTAAGCAGCCTGACTACGGCCCAGTGATCGACATCTGTACCAAAGCCTCATTGCGCGAACTCACCACACCTGCTTTGCTGGCCGTACTGGCTCCCGTTGTGGTCGGCTTCGGCATTGACTGGAAAGCCCTCGGTGCATTCTTGGCCGCGGTCATCCTGGTTGGACAGTTGATGGCCAACTACCTCAGCAATGCTGGTGGTGCTTGGGATAACGCGAAGAAATACATCGAAGACGGCAAATATGGTGGCAAAGGTGGCGACTGCCATAAGGCAGCCGTCATTGGTGACACTGTCGGCGATCCATTTAAGGACACTGCTGGTCCGGCGCTGAACCCGCTGATCAAGGTCATGAACTTGGTTTCGTTGTTGATTCTTCCTGCAATCATCACCCAGGCAGACAATGGTGCACGTTATATCATCGCTGGCGTGGCATTAGCGGTCATTGTTGGATCGCTGATCTTCTCAGGTCGTCGCACTGAGGGCATCGCCTCTCTCGGCAAAGAGACAGTTACCGCTCACTGACCATTGAATTCATAGAACTGTGAAAGAGGCGCCCGTCAGGGCGCCTCTTTTGTTTGTGCAGACCTTATGACGCCACGAACAACTAGGGTCATCACATGCTCGCATTATTTAACGTTGAATCCTGGCTGCAAAGTGGTGGGTTGCTGATTCTCGCCACCATTGTCTTCGCCGAGTCAGGTCTACTTATCGGTTTTTTTCTGCCTGGTGACGCACTGCTTTTCATTGCGGGATTTCTCACTTCAGCGGCGGGTCCAATCGCTCTCAATGTCAAACCTGACTCACTCCCTTCTTTGCCGATCGTGGCTATCGTCGTCATGCTCGCGGCCGTTGTTGGTGATCAAGTGGGTTTCCTATTTGGGCGCAAAGTTGGGCCAAGTCTTTTTCAACGCGAACAGAGTCGATTCTTCAAACCCACTCATGTTCACAAGGCTCACGACTTCCTAGAAACTCACGGGCCAAAGACAATTGTGATGGCCAGATTTGTACCCATTGTGCGCACCTTCGCCCCCATCGTGGCGGGCGTGGCAAAGATGGATTACCGAACCTTTGTGACCTACAACATCGCAGGAGGCGTCCTTTGGGGGGCTGGTTTGACAACCCTCGGACACTATTTGGGCGATGTCTCGTGGATCAAAAACAACATTGATGTCGCCTCGCTAGCAATCGTCTTTTTGTCTCTATTGCCGATGATTCTTGAAATACTTAAACATCGCCGTTCGTCGCGCTCGTAAGCCGAATTTTTCACTGGCAGACTGAGACCCTATGAACACTCAGACCGTTCGTTATCTCAGTCTTGAATGGATTGATGCCCTCACGCAAGGGGTTGCGTCCAACCAAGCTATTGCCTTACTTGCCCGCCAGCACAACATCGGTATCACGCAAACTGTCACCGGTGGTCCTGAAGGCGATGTCACATATCACCTGCAGGTCGGCGATGGACACGCCGCATTTGGTGCTGGGGCGGCCGAGCCAGAAGATGTGCGTTTCGAACAGGACTGGGAAACAGCGACCGCTGTCGCCACCGACAAACTCAACGCTCAGCAGGCATTCATTACCGGTCGCATTCGTCTGTATGGAGATCAGGCAAAATTACTCTCCAACACCCCCGTGTTCGCCGCCTTAGATGAAGTGTTCGGCGCAGTGCGCGCCTTCACTGAGTACCGCTGACTGCCTCGCTCATCGCAAAGATGGCACGCGCAATAAAGCGGGCGAAATAGTTTCCCAAATGTAATTCGCCCCTGGACGATAAACATGGATTCCGTCATACCGCAGACTCAGATCAGTGGCAATTTTTTCATCCCCACACCAACCATCTGGTCCCTCGACAAATGTTGTCGTGGTGCTATTCGCGGCGGCAACCTGGCGCAGCAAATCATTGAGATGAGCAACCCTGTCATCCATCGCGCGCTCGGGCAATACCGGTGTCGCAGCGTCAATGGGTCGCATACATGGCACCTCAAGTAAAGCCATCGCCGAACCCTGAGCCACGACGGCATCAATACCGCTTTGAAGATTGGCAATCCATTTGCTGTCAAACTCGGGGGTCCCAAAAACATAAGTCACCGAATCAAGTTCAATATCAAAGACGTCCCAAGCACCTGTGACGAGCAATGTCACATCGGGTTGATTAATACGCGCCGCATTCTCCCAACGCTGCACTGGTGGACCACATTCAACAAATGACCAACCAAACTTCGGCTGTTGAGTCATGACTCGACCATCCTCAAAGAGGCCACACCCAGACGATGTTTTCTTGATCAAGGTGAAATACTTATCAAGATCTGCGGGATGATTAATCACCAAGGAATGTCCCTGACTGTCGCCAACAACTAATAACCTGCGTGGCAAAGGTGGCATGACAAATGGGACCAAACTCGTTGTCACTTCAGGAGATCCATCATCAGGTATCTGTCCGCCCGGAACCGTTGAGGCATTATCCAACACCGTCGTTGCTGTTAGCACAGATTCATCAAAGTCGACGGCCGTCCCACCCTGACCAGCAATAGGTGCCGGCGTTCGAACAAGTCCGATCACTAGAGCCGTTGTTGGTAGAAAAACAATGACTGATAAGACACAGAAGATTCTCAGTGGCCGTCGGAGTTTTGGACGATAGAGAATGCGCCATTGACGTCCCAACCAACCAGAACGCATCGGTTGTTCAACAAAACGCAGACAACATTCCGATAACAGAATCGACACTAATAGCGCTGGCCAAACACGCACTCTTTCTTGTCGCACTCCAAAAGCAACAAATATCGGCCAATGCCAAAGGTACAAACCGTAACTTCGTTTTCCAATCGCCACTAACCAAGTCATTGAAAGCAATCCCCGCAATTGACTACGCGGGTTGAGAGTGACCTCGAGGGCGATCAGGGCTGAGAAAACAGCGACGAGAGCCAACCCTCCGCGATAGATCAGCAGTGAATCCACATGGAAGGGAATGAAGGACAACAACAACACGGTGAATGCGGGTATCACCAAACGACTGGGCCATTGGGGAATGGGAAAACCACGAGGGTGAGATGCCACCCAAAAAGCTGCCGCCGCACCAATCAGTAATCCACCGAACCGCGTCACCGTTGAAAGATAGAGAAAGTTCACACGATTGTTGTCAGCCCCGAAACTGGCAAGAGCCGTGGCAAACCAAATCAGAAGCGCCACCACTGTTAATGAATAAGCCATTCGCCGACGGAGATGTGCGCTTGAAGTTCTTTTAATTAGCAAAATCGCTACTACTGGCCAGATGAGATACCACTGTTCTTCAACAGCCAAACTCCACAGGTGACGCAACAGTGGCGGATTCGCTAATCCGAAATAGGGAACCTTTGAGGCAAAGATCTGCCACCAATTAGAAAAATAAAAGATGCCCGGCAACGCATCGTGTCTGAAGGCCGCTACGTGTTGGTGTCCGAAAAAGATGACCCACAATCCGATCACAGCCAACATTGCGAATAACGCTGGTAACAAACGTCGAGCACGACGAATCCAAAACTCACGCAGGTTGATTGATCCTTGAGAGCGGTGTTCGCCAATCAACAATGATGTAATCAGGAAACCAGAAACAACGAAAAATACTTCAACGCCGAGAAACCCTCCTCCCAGCCATGTGAACCCCGCGTGATAAATAATGACCGCTATCACCGAGATGGCACGCAAGCCGTCCAGCGCAGGTTCGTAACGTACGAACGGCTGATGTGACGACTTCGTGCCGCTCAAAGTCATTGCTGTTCTCCGACTCCAACTGCAAAGAGCAAGGCTAAGGCGCACAGCGCTCCACCCACAAGATAAGGCGAACCGATTGACACATGGTCATACAAAACACCCGCTAGCGCTGGGCCACTGACGCGACCGATGGCATTGACACCTTGCTGAAAACCAAGCGCTTCGCCACGACGATGATCGGGGACGCGGCCCGCCACAAGAGTTGACAAGTTGGGCGCGACTAAGCCTTGCCCAACTGTCAACAAGGCCAAAGCAACAATCAGGAGTGACCAAGATTCAGCGAAGGCCAAAATAATCAGACCAAGACTGTTGAGAATAAGACCGATCTGTAACGAACGCTGAGTCCCGAGTCTGGCATTGATCGGTGCGATAAGAATGCCTTGCACCACGACGAGGACTGTGCCGATGCCAACAAAAATCGCTGCGATGCCACCCTCTGTCAGATTAAAGCGATTGCCAGCAAGTAGCGAGAAGGTGGCTTCGAATCCACTGAAGGCCACGATGGCTGTGAAACCAGTCAACGCCAAACCCCACAGGCGAATTTTGGCGTTGGTCCCTTGGCTGCTGTGCGCTCGAGCTTCATCACGAACCCGCGCAGGACGAGTCTCAGGCAAGCGGAACCAAGCCACGCCAGCGTTGATCAATGCCACCGTTCCCGCCACGAAGAAAGGAAGGTGTTCGCCGCCTAAAGATGCCAAGCCACCGAGGGCTGGACCCACCACAAATCCGACACCGAATGCTGCGCCCAAAAGCCCCAACAATCGCGGACGTTCACTAGGTGGAGCAAGGTCAGTCACTGCACCTTGAGCCACGGCCACACTGGCCCCCGATGCTCCGTCCAAAATACGGCCAAGAAAAAGAACCCACAATGCCCCCGCGGCACCGGTGACAAACGAACTAACGGCGGTTCCAAGTAAGGAAATCATGATCACTGGTTTGCGACCAATACGATCGGAAAGACGCCCAAGAAGTGGAGCACACACCAACTGCGCAAGAGAGAATGAGGCGAAGAGCAATCCAACTTCGAGACCGCTGGCACCGAAACGCTCGGCATAACGCCCCAAAATTGGGACAACGATTCCAAAACCCACTAAGTCAAGGGCCACTGTCACCCAAATAGTTGAGAAGCCTTGCGGCAGCGGAGCCCTCGCAGGTTTTTCTGAGCGGGTGAACACCTTCTTGACCACAATGATTCACCAACCGTCAGCGACGAACGGTGGTACCCGCCTTATTGGTTTCGACAATCCATCCTGCTGCCATCAGTTCGCCGCGCAGCACATCAGCAGTGGCGAAATCTTTTGCTGAACGTGCTGCATCAAGTGCCGCAGCCTTAGAGGCAATATCTCGCGGCACTGCTACGGCTTGCTTCAGTTCAAGTCCAAAGGCGTGACATATCTCATGCACCGCTGCAGACAACTGTGCAGCGCGTACATCATCAGCATCCAAGGCTGTGTTGGCCGCACGAACTGTTTCGAACAACAGCGCAACTGCTGAGGGCGTATCGAGATCATTGTTCATGAAGTCGCGGAACTTAACCATCACATCGTCATCGGGTCGAGCACCTGAAGAAACCGAAACAGTGCGCGCGGCGAACGAGTCAAGGCCAGACAATGCATTAACTGAAGCATCAATATTGTCTTGGCTGATACGCACTGGGCCACGATAATGAGTTTGCAAAAGCACCAAGCGATAAGCACGCGGGTCGTAATGCTCCACGAGATCCAGAAGATTCGCTACATTTCCCAAGCTTTTCGACATCTTTTCGCCCTCGGTATCAACGACGAAGCCATTGTGCATCCAATGATTGGCAAAAGTTTTGCCGAGTGCAACAGCTTGCGCGCGCTCATTTTCATGATGCGGAAACTTGAGGTCCATGCCGCCGCAATGCAGATCAAATCCCTCACCCAAAAGATCCAAACTCATGACGACACATTCGCTGTGCCATCCTGGACGACCCGCGCCCCATGGCGAATCCCACGCTGGTTCACCGGGCTTACTAAATTTCCATAAAGCAAAGTCGGCTGCATTCTTTTTATTGCTGGCACCGAAAACTTCTCGATCCCCTCCTCCGGACAACATCTCATCCAGGTTTTGATGCGCCAATAACCCATAATCAGAAACTTGATGAACATCGAGATAAACCCCATCGGCGGTGACATAGGCCCCATCACGCTCAATAAGCGCGCCAATCATGGCGACCATTGATTGGACATAGTCAGTGGCGTGCGGAACATCCGTTGGTCGCAGAACATTCAGCTTTCCCATGGCCACAAACCACATGTCTTCGCACTTGCGGGTGATTTCTTGCCACTCCCGACCCTCATTTTTGGCGCGCTCAATGATTTTGTCGTCAATATCGGTGATATTTGAGACCAAACGCACCTCAAGGCCAGTCCACTGCAAGTAGCGACGCAAGATGTCATAGACCAAGGTCGCTCGACCATGCCCGAGATGGGGAGGGCCGTACACCGTGGGACCGCAGAGGTAGATCCCCACCTTGCCCGGTTCCCGCAAAGCCAACGGGCGGACTTGAGAGGTTGCGGTATCAAACAGCCTGAACATGCACTCCGAGCCTACGCCCCCATTGCCGTGTCACCTATAACCTGCAACCCATGGCAGTGACTAATTCGGACTCAAATCCGACGAACATTCCCGATAAGCCCTCACTCGACGGCATCGAGTCGGCATTGGCTCAAATGTGGCAATACGAAGGCACGTATGCCTTTGATCGCACCGCACCCCGCGAACGGGTCTATTCAATTGATACTCCCCCACCCACAGTGAGTGGTTCGTTACACATGGGTCATGTCTTCTCCTACACCCACACCGACACCATTGCGCGCTACCAACGCATGACTGGCAAAGCAGTTTTTTATCCCATGGGTTGGGATGACAACGGTTTACCGACCGAGCGCCGGGTGCAGAATTTCTTCGGCGTACGGTGCGATCCTCATGTCGCATATGAGCCAGATTTTCAGCCTCCATTTCGCGGTGACCCGCCCAAGGATCATCAACCGATTTCCATTTCGCGTCCAAACTTCATCAAGTTGTGCGAAGAACTGACCCACGAGGACGAAAAAGTTTTCGAGGATTTGTTTCGTCGCCTCGGATTATCTGTGGATTGGGATTATCTCTACACCACCATTGAAGATCGCAGTCGCCGCGTTAGCCAGCGCGCCTTTTTACGCAACCTTGAACGCGGCGAGGCCTACACCCAAGAGGCCCCAACGCTTTGGGATGTGGATTTTAAAACTGCCGTTGCTCAAGCAGAACTTGAAGATCGTGAACGTCCTGGTGCATATCATCAAATTTCCTTCGCGCGCAGCGATGGATCTGGTGACATTGTCATTGATACGACGCGACCAGTGCTACTTGCTGCATGTGTTGCCCTCGTGGCGCATCCCGATGACCCGCGTTACCAACCTTTATTCGGTACAACTGTGCGCACACCGTTGTACGGCGTTGAGGTTCCCGTATTGGCGCATCCATTAGCGCAAATTGATAAGGGCACGGGCATTGCAATGATTTGTACGTTCGGCGACCTCACCGACGTGATTTGGTGGCGTGAACTTAATTTGCCGACACGAGCCATCATTGGTCGCGATGGTCGCATCATCAACTCACCACCTCATGGTCTTGATAGCGCAGCAGGAATTGCCGCCTACGAACAAATCGCTGGGTTATTCATCAACCAAGCCCAAACAAAGGTCGTTGAGGCACTCCGTGAATCTGCAGCGATGCTCGGTGAGCCACGAGCCATCATGCACCCTGTGAAATTTTTTGAAAAGGGTGATCGACCACTTGAAATCGTGACCAGTCGCCAGTGGTACATCCGCAACGGTGGACGCGATGCAGATCTTCGTCATGCATTCGTCGATCGCGGAAACCATTTGGCATGGCATCCCGATCACATGCGTCATCGCTATTCGAATTGGGTTGAAGGATTAAATGGCGACTGGTTGATTAGTCGCCAACGTTATTTCGGCGTACCCGTCCCAGTGTGGTATCCCCTTGACGAAAATGGCGAAACCATTCACGATTCGCCAATCACACCATCACAAGATGCCTTGCCGATTGATCCATCAACCGATGTCCCACCCGGTTACAGCGCTGATCAACGCCATCAACCCCACGGTTTTATTGGCGACCCAGATGTCATGGATACTTGGGCTACTTCGTCATTGTCGCCCCAGATTGCCGGAAAATGGGAAGACGATGCAGACTTGTTCGCACGAATCTTCCCGATGGACTTACGTCCACAAGCCCATGACATCATCCGCACCTGGCTTTTTAGCACCGTTGTGAGATCACATTTCGAACACGATTCATTACCTTGGAAGAACGCTGCCCTATCGGGTTGGATCCTTGATCCGGATCGTAAAAAGATGTCCAAGTCCAAGGGCAATGTCGTGACCCCGCTTGATTTGTTTGAGAAATTTGGTTCTGACGCAGTGCGCTATTGGGCAGCATCGGCACGCCCCGGCATTGATACCGCATTCAGCGAAGATCAGATGAAGGTCGGCAAAAAGTTGGCTACCAAACTTCTCAACGCCACCAAGTTTGTCCTCTCCTTTCCCGAGCCAGCCATTGATGCCAGACCCACAACGGCCATTGATTTGGCAATGTTGGCTCGGGTTGCGCACACCATCAACGAAGCAACGACGGCCTTCGAGCAGTACGACTACGCACGCGCCCTTGAGCGCACTGAATCTATGTTTTGGTGGTTCTGCGATGACTACGTGGAATTAGTTAAGGGACGCGCCTACGACAGTCAGGGGCCGCAGGCTGCCGGCTCTGCTCTTAGTGCTCTGCGCTTAGCTCTGTCGGCCTTACAACGCCTTCTCGCACCATTTATGCCCTTCACCACGGACACGGTCTGGCGATGGTGGCAGAATGGATCCGTGCACACCGCTCCTTGGCCCGCGGTCAGCGAACTGGGCACCATCGGCGATAACGCCATTCTTGAGCCCATTGGCGAGATTCTCAGCCAAATTCGTCGCTCAAAGACGGACGCTAAGACGTCCCAGAAAGCCGTCGTGACGGAGGCCATCGTGACTGCCAGTGCTGAAGTGCTGGCAGCCTTCGAATTAGGTCGAACTGACCTTGGCGAGGCTGGCAGCGTGGCTCATTGGGTCACTGTTGTCGCCGCAGGCGAGACCTCGGTGAGCGCAACTTTGGCGCCCCCCGAGACCGGGAACTGAAGCCCATACCGGGCATCTCACAGGTAGTTTGGAGAGCCTGTGACGGACTCGCTTGAACCTGATGCTGATCAGCCCAACGCTGAATCCGAAAATTCGGCGACTAACCCTGCGACTTTTCTGCCGAGTCTGAAAAAACGGCGGCGGACCTTGCCTCAGCGTCTCGTACTGACGATGAACATCTGTGTCATTTTTGCCTGCTTTGGTACTGCGATTGGGATCTACTACGGCAACGAAAAAGCTAACGATCGCAAAGTTGTCGACATCCTTGGCTCAGAGGGAATCCCAACCCTCACCTTACCCACCGCCGATATTCCGCTTGACCCAACAACGGGACTTCCAGTGATCGATGATTCCTTGACACCGGTGGATCTTACGGCAAAAAATATTTTGATCACTGGTAGCGACAACGGGGCCTGCATTGATCCAAATTCTCCCTATGCAGATGCCTTCGGCGACCGTAGCGGTATCGGCGAGCGCTCGGACACGATCATGATTCTGCGCTTGGATCCAGCGACAAATGCCGCTGCCATTCTTTCGTTTCCGCGCGACTTGTGGGTGCGTATTGGGGGCCGAAAAACCAAGAGCCGAATCAACAGTGCCTTTAACCGTGATGACCCGAATGAATTGATTCTGACAATTTTCGACAACTTTGGTTTGGTCGTTGATCACTACATCAACATTGATTTTTGCGCCTTTAAAGAAATCGTGGACGCAATCGGCGGAGTACGCGTTCCCTTTGCCTCACCAGTCAGAGATAAAAAAACGAAACTACTGATTGAAACTGCGGGATGTCATAACTTCGGTGGCGAAGAAGGTTTGGCATACGTTCGTTCACGGCATTTCTACTATTACAAAGCAAAGACGAAAACCTGGTCAGAAGATCCCGCATCTGACCGAGGTCGAATTTCCCGCCAACAAGATTTCTTACGCAGAGCTATCCAGAAGGCGCTCGATAAATCTGTCGGCAACCCGCGAATCGCTAAAGATCTTGTTGATGCAGGTCTGCAATATGTCATTACCGATAGTGGTCTCAATGTCGGCAAGATTCTTGATATTGCTGAGGGCATGAAAAGTCTTGACCCTTCAACGATGCAGACATATCAAATTGAAGGTAAGGGCACAATGATTGCGGGTCAATCCGTGATTGAGCCCACTCTTAACGGAGAAAACATGAAAGCAGTTCTTGCTGTTTTTCAAGGCCGAGCACGTTTGGTTGATGCTCCCGATCAAATCTTCGCACCGACAACGACGAAACCACCAACAACGACAGCACCGTCAAACACTCAAACAACTGTCAAACCTTCAGTGACCACGACATTGCCACCTGTCTATGTCGAGTCAAACAGTGTCGGTGTTCTCCCGCCTGACGATCCTTCTTGCCGCTAGTCCCCAAGAACAGCTTGTAGCGCGGCGGGAATATCACTTGGTCCGTCGATGCAGGCGATGCGTGCACCGACTTGCCAAGCCAAGACTTGTGCCTCTGCATCATCACCAGATGGTGCAAGAATGACCACTTCATCCAAGGCCAGCGCTGCCGCCTGCACATCGCCAGCGACCGTGGCGCGACAATCACTGAGGATCACCGTGATTCGCCGACCCGCTCGGGTGCGCGATAACTGTTCTCCAGCGCTCCGTAACGCTCCTGCAAGATCCGTGGTGCCGAAACCGCGTAACGCCAACACATCGTTGATGACCTCTTCACTGGACTTTGTGGATGTTTGGCCTTTGGCGACGACGACATCCTTGCCAAAAGCGATCACGCTGTAATCCGCTGGGCTACGCCAGGCAACTGCCGCCGCCGCCATGGCACTGGTGGCCAAAGGTTTTCCTCCCATCGAGCCACTGCGATCCACGAGTAGAGAAATCGCCGTTCCAGGTCGCGCCCAACTGCGCACCTTGAGACCTTCTGGATCAATGGCCTGATGTGCCGCACGGGCCTCAAGAATCGTGTTCATTGAAGCATCAAGGTCGATGTCACCTGAATCTGGACTATAGGGCCGAGTGACAATCTTGCCAATACCGCGCGGCGTCACTGGTCCCCGCCGTGAGACGTCCAAGAACAAACGACCCGCCAAACGCTTTGCTAACTCTCGCAACTTCTGATCTGTAGCGCCGGTGAGATCGGCCAACAACGCCAACATCGCGTCGGGATCTTCTTCGAGGGCTTCGTCCACAGCAGACTCATCAAGTTCACCAACTTCTGGAGAGACTTGTTCAAATTGCGGATTGCGCGATAACTCGCGTCGCGACAAAGTTTTCTTTGATGCTTCACTCACCGCATCATCGGCGGCGGCACCCTCTTTGGCTAAGGGGTCGCCCCCATCGGGGCGTTCACTTTTCCCGCTTCGCCCGGCGATGTTGGAGCAAACACCTCATTCCACAATTCACTGATGATCTCTTCAGAGGTGCGCGCACTGCCCTCGCGCACACGCACTCGACCCGACAATGCCACCAACGCAGCATCAAGTCCCACGCCAGGATCAGTGACCATGGAGGATCGCACGGACGCCAAAGACACTGCGACGGCAGCCATGTCAATTGCTCCACGCACTGATGAACCGACACGTAATTCACTATGGTTACGCGTTCGCCTCACAAGTTCAACTACCTTGTCAAGCCAACCTGTTGGTAATCCTTGGACTCCACGAGAGGCAATTTGCTGTTCAACCTCGGCTGACTGGTAACCCACGGACACGCGACAGACACGATCATAAATCGCTCCCGAAATGCGCGCAGTTCCCACTGCATCAAACGGATTCATTGCGGCGACTAATCGAAAACCAGTTGAGGCTGGGACACGACCATAACGCGGGACATTCAATTCACCTTCACTCATCACAGTGATTAAAACGTTCAATGTTTCTTCGGGGATTCGGTTGATTTCTTCGACATACAGCAACGCGCCATCGCGCATCGCAGTTATCAAAGGGCCGTCCACAAAAACGTTGGGGTCATAGCCATCAGAGAGCACTCGCGCTGGATCAAAATGACCAACCAAACGCGCTGGAGTGAGTTCGGCATTACCTTCAACAAAGACAAAACCTATGCTCAAACCTTCGGCGACAGCTCGTAAGAGAGTGCTCTTACCTGTTCCGGGTGGACCCTCAAGCAGGACGTGTCGATCAGCATCAAGTGCGGCCACGACCAGTTCAACTTCGCGACGGCGCCCAATGACGGTGCCCTCAAGCGCCGTAATTAATGAACTACGAGGTGATTGAGTCATAAGAAGAAGAATCCGGCCAGAAGAGGAATCAGGCGTTCACAATAACGCCACGAATATTCGTACCGTCGCGCATGGCTTCGTAACCTTCATTGATGTCTTCCAACTTGTAGGTATTGGTCACCAATTCGTCAAGCTTCAATTGACCAGCACGGTACATATCAAGCAACGCCGGAATATCGGCACGCGGGTTCATTGAACCAAAGATCGTTCCCTTGATCTCCTTATTCCACATTGCTAACTGGAATAAATTGATATTGGCAACCTCACTGGTCATCGGTGAGATGGCAGTGACAACAACTGTGCTCCCCTTGCCAGCCAGGTTCATCGCTTCGCCCATCATCTCGCCATGCAAAACACCTGGAGTCATGATCACCCGATCGGCCATTTGGCCGTAGGTCATCTCCATCACTGACATCATGGCATCAGCCATTGAAGGAAACGTGTGAGTGGCCCCAAACTCCATAGCTTTTTCACGCTTGAACTCAAGAGGATCAATAGCGATGATGCGCTTAGCACCGGCCATTCGCGCACCCTGCACAGCGTTCATTCCGATACCACCGATACCTACGACCACGACAGTGTCTCCCGGTTGTGTACCAGCACGATTCACAGCTGAACCCCAACCAGTGGCCACGCCACATGACACCAATGCCACGCATTCCAAGGGGATGTCTTTCTCAACTTTGATAATTGACTGCTCACTCACACAGGCATATTCCGAGAATGTTCCGACCTTGGCCATCAAAGTGACAGGTTTGCCGTTGATGAAATGGCGATGGGTGTCATCGGTAATCATTCCACCAACAAAAGTCTTGGCTCCGTTGTCACAGAGGTTCTGACGACCTGTACTGCAATAACGGCAGCGTCCACACGATGGTACAAATGAAGCCGAGACATGATCGCCCACGACAACGCTTGAAACTCCAGGACCAACCTCGACGACGACTCCAGCGCCTTCATGACCACCGATGATCGGGAAGAAACTTTCAATACCCATGAGGGGCCAGAACTCTTCAGGCGGAACCATGTCTCCGGTGACTAAGTGCTCATCACTATGACACAATCCAGCGGCACGCCAATGAACGATCACCTCTCCGGTTTTTGGAGGATCGATGTCGATCTCTTCAATCTTCCATTGCTGATTCAAACCCCACAACACGGCGGCTTTTGACTTACGAATTCCAGACATAATGAACTCCCCTGTTGGTTCCACTTTGGTGGATACAGGGTCAACAATACTCTCCCTCAACCCAAAGGTTCTAGGCGAGTTGCCGACAAGTCAGTCGTAAACAAGCACGCCACGAATGTTTTCACCCTTGCGCATTGCCTCATAGCCATCGTTCACACCTTCAAGGCTGTAGGTGCGAGTCACCAGACCATCGAGGTCCAATTGTCCCTCGCGGTACAAACTCGCCAGTTTAGGAATGTCCGCTCTTGGGTTACCCGAGCCAAACAAGGAGCCCACGACCTGCTTTTCCATCAGAGTGACATCGAGGAGATTCATCGTGACACTCATTTCCATGGCCGGGTGAATATTGGTCACGACCACTCTGCCACGCTTGGAAGCCAAGGCCATGGCCTCCGCCATCACCGCTCCAGAACCCACCCCCATGGTCATGATGACTTTATTGGCCATCGTTCCCCAGGTGACTTCTTGCAGCAAGGCCACTGCCTCGGTCATCGAAGCGGCAGTATGAGTGGCTCCAAACTCCATGGCCTTTTCGCGCTTGAACTCAATCGGGTCAATCGCGATGATGCGCTTTGCCCCAGCCAAGCGGGCACCTTGAATGGCATTCGCCCCAATTCCACCGACACCTACGACTGCTACAGTGTCCCCCGGACGAACTTGCGCAGCGTAAACCGCCGAGCCCCAGCCAGTGACCACGCCGCAGCCGAGCAAACAAATTTTGTCAAAAGGAAGATCGTCATCAACCTTGATACAACTGGCTTCGTTGACCACTGTGTGATGAGCGAAAGTACCCAGCAAGCACATCAGTCCCAATTCCTGACCTCGAGCGTGATGCCGTGAGCCACCATCGGTGATCTGGCGACCAGTGCCCATCAGTGCGCCTAAATCGCAGAGGTTCTGATGTCCAGTCGAGCAACTCGCACAACGACCGCAGGAAGGAATGAAACCAAAAACCACATGATCGCCTGGAGCCAACCAACTGACGCCTTCGCCAACTTTGCGGACAATGCCTGCGCCTTCGTGACCGCCGATAATTGGTAATGCAAATGGTAAATCACCAGTCGTCAAATGCTCATCGCTATGACACATGCCTGAGGCTTTCATTTCAACCAGCACCTCGCCGGCCTTGGGTTCGTCGAGTTCTATCTCTTCAACGCTCCACGGTTGATTGACTTCCCACAAAATTGCGGCCTTGGACTTCATTGCTTGCCCCTTACGGTCATGGTCGCTGTTCTCGCGACATATAAGCAGAGGGTAGCCCATGCCGGACACTGGCGTTGTACGCTAGGAAGTATGCAAAGCCCGACAAACACCACCACCGCACCCGTCCTTGCTGCCGAGTCCAGCGTGGATGACGCAGCGGCAATTGACATGCCAGTTATTGAATCTGAATTGCTGATTGAGGAAATCTCCATCGACGGCATGTGCGGCGTCTACTGATCATTTCGTTTCATACGAAACCAGAACTGACATGACCATTGCCCTCGCATCAGTACTTGAGATACATCCTCAAGTTGCCGTTCGCCCAGAAGCCTTTGGTGCACTCGCCTACCACTACGGCAATCGTCGGCTGATTTTCCTGAAGCATCCTGACGTCGTCACGGTCGTACAGGCACTGCATGATCATCCCGATGTTCAATCGACGCTCAGTGCTTGTGGCGTCACCCAAGATCGCTGGCCATCGTTCATCGCTGCCTTGACATCACTCAAAACATCGGAGGTCGTACGTGAGCGCGAAATCACTGGTTGAAGAAATGAAGAGGGGCCTTGATGCTCCGATCTGTCTGACATGGGAACTCACCTACGCCTGCAACTTGCAATGTGTGCATTGCTTGTCATCAAGCGGGCAACGAGATGATCGCGAACTCTCAACCGACGAAGCCAAAAAAGTACTCGATGATTTACGCGATTTACAGGTCTTTTATATCAACATTGGTGGTGGCGAGCCAATGGTGCGCCGAGACTTCTTTGAATTACTTGAGTATTCCGTGGGCAATGGCATCGGCGTTAAATTCAGCACGAATGGAGCTTTCATTGACGAGGAAAAAGCTCAGAGACTTGCTGCCATGGACTATCTGGATATTCAGATCAGTCTCGATGGTGTTGACGCCGCAACCAATGACGCGGTTCGTGGTGAGGGATCCCATGCGATGGCGATTCGCGCCATGGATAATCTCAAGGCAGCCAACTTCGGACAATTTAAAATATCGGTCGTCGTGACCCGTCACAATGTTTCGCAACTCGACGAGTTCAAAGCTCTTGCAGATTTCTACGGTGCCCAACTACGCATTACGCGTCTTCGCCCCGCTGGCCGAGGCGCCGATACTTGGCACGAATTACATCCAACCAATGCACAGCAACGCGAGATTTATGATTGGTTATTGAAACACGGTGAGAATGTTCTCACTGGTGACTCATTTTTCCATCTCAACGCATTTGGCGAGGCCTTGCCTGGGCTCAATATGTGTGGAGCGGGTCGAGTTGTGTGTTTGATTGACCCCATCGGTGATGTGTATGCCTGCCCGTTTGTCATCCATGACGAATTCAAGGCCGGCAATGTTCGCGATAAGGGTGGCTTTGCCAAAGTATGGAAGCAGAGTGATTTGTTTTTGTCGCTACGTGAACCGCAGTCAGCTGGAGCTTGTGCTTCCTGCGGTGCCTTTGATGCCTGTCAAGGTGGTTGCATGGCTGCCAAGTTCTTCACCGGGTTGCCGCTTGATGGTCCTGATCCCGAATGTGTTGGCGGAGATGCCGATGAGGCACTCTCGGTGATTGCACGAGGTTCTGCGCCTAAGCCTGGAATGGATCATTCCAAGCCGATTACCCTGACACGAAAGAAACTTCCCGTTTCCGCTTCACATTAGCGAGCCGATTGACGCCAACGGCGGCCAACACGATTAACCCGACTTCCGCAGGGAGACGAAAACGCACGTAGGCGTTGGCGACCATTGCCACCAAAACAATCGTGGGTAATAATCCCAGCAAAATCAAACGGTCAGTTCGATTAATTAATTGACGCACACCAAAGCCAGCGCCAATCACAATCAACCAAAACTGAACGACGCCCAGTAATGACACCCAAATAGGGCGACCCTCAGATTCACCTGCATGACTGTTTGAGCCGATGAAACCGGCACTTAATACACGAGCAACTCGAGCTGCCGCGACAACTGGATAACGACTGAGGTGGTCACGCCAATACGACAAGCCATCATCGCGCATCAGACTGGAGGCATATGAGGCGTCAGCCTCTTTCGGAATTGACGTTTTGTAGGCACACCAAATATCCCAACTTCCAATGTCGTTGTAATACGTCGTGTCGCAGTTTGCGCCAGCCAAAGTCAAACCATCGTTTGTTGATAAATAGACCGAGTCTGAAAAGCGCGACTGATTCCAAATAATCCATGGAGCGACCACTATCAGCGATACACCGAGCACGACGGCCGAGCGCTTCAGACGTGGCATCACATCGTCATGGCGATGAACAAAAAAAACGAAAAGCGTCAACAACACTGTGACCAACAGCAACTCTGGGCGTGTGAGTGCAAGCAGCCCCGAGATAATGCCTAGACCTATGAGATCCCTTGATCGCTCTCGGCGGCGATATGTCAATGCCAAGAGAGTGGCGGTCGCCGTCAAAAAGAAAGTTGGCGACTCCGCCATGATGAGTCCATCGTTCACCCAAACGTTGGCGTAGACCGCAGTGATGATGGCAGCGAGAAGCCCAACCCTGTCGCCCGCTATCAAACGCCCGATCATCCCCAGCATCACAATTGAGACAATTCCAATGGCCACCATCATGAGACGTTGAGCCGTGATAAACGAACCAGATGATTCGGCGACCCAACTGATTGGCGTCAAAATCAGCGAAGTCAATGGTGGATGATCAGCAGCCGGCATACCGTGCGCAAATGGTTGTTCAAACCAGCGACCTTGAGCATTGGTCAGCGCTTGAGCCGAGTAATACAACTGATCACCCACAGGCTGGTCAAAGCGGGTGATGCCATATACGAAGGCCAAACGAATCGCCAAGCCGATGGCTGTGATAGCCGAAACTCTCATCCACCACAATTGCCGCGCGCCGTTCACTCATCAGACGCTATCCATTTGTGTCCATCGACAAATCCAGATTCATCAGCCAAGAGTTTCCGATTTCACCCAAAATCGGCGAGACTGTAGACGATGTCATTAGTGCAGCCGCTTTCGCTCGGTTCTCGAACCGTATCCAATCGGGTGATGTTCGGACCCCATGTCACCAACTTGGGTACTGATGAACGTTCATTTTCCGCTGATCATGTCGCCTATTACGAACGTCGTGCTGTGGGTGGTTGCGGAATCATTGTTGTCGAAGGTGCGAGCGTCCATAACAGTGATTGGCCATATGAACGCGCTCCCCTCGCGAGCCGCAGTGCCGCAGGATGGACTTCAATCGCCGAAGCTTGTCACCGCCACGGTTCACTTGTCATTGCATCACTCGATCATGCCGGAGGACAAGGTTCGTCGGCCTATTCGCAACAACCGCTCTGGGCTCCGTCGCGCGTGCCTGAAGTGAACTCGCGTGAAGTTCCAAAATGGATGGAACAAGAGGATATTTTTGCGGTGATTGAAGGGTTTGCAGAAGCCACTCGACTCGCAATTGGTGCTGGTTGTGATGGTGTTGAGATCAATGCGGGTCAGCACAGTTTGGTTCGGCAGTTCTTATCGGGTCTTACTAATCAGCGCAGCGATGAATATGCTGACCGTTTACTATTCGCCCGACAAATAGTTCACGCTGTTAAGAGTGCGGCGCGTGCCAACGCAATTGTTGGTTTGCGATTGTCGTGCGACGAACTAGCACCTTGGGCTGGTATCACCCCCGAAATGGCTCCAGCTATCGCTACTGAATTATGTGATCTTGGGATTGATTACATAGTCGTGGTTCGCGGATCAATTTTCTCCGCCGAGAAAACACGGCCAGATTTTCATGAACCGACGGGTTTCAATATTGATGTCTGCCGCTCTATTCGCTCTACTTTACCAAGCCATGTCGCAGTGTTCTTGCAAGGATCGGTCGTTGATGTTGACCAAGCCGAATCGGCAATCAATGGCGGCGCGTGTGATGCAGTGGAGATGACTCGGGCACAAATCGCTGATCCAGATCTGGTGCAGAAAATCAACACTGCTCAACAGTCGCAGATCCGTCCCTGCATTCGTTGTAACCAGACCTGCCAAGTCCGCGATGCGCGAAATCCGATTGTTACTTGTGTAGGCGAACCCTCGGCGGGTCACGAATCACATGATCCAGATTGGTACGTCAAGGCCCACCTTCCACGCAAGGTCCTCATCGTCGGCGCAGGAGTCGCAGGTCTAGAAGCGGCTCGCGTCGCTGCATTGCGTGGGCACTCGGTGCATCTCATTGAAAAACAAGAAAAGGTGGGTGGTCTCAGTGCCATTGCCGGGCCGGGTCCTTCTTTAGTCAACTGGCTTGAATCTGAGACCTTGCGACTAGGTGTGACTATCCAAACAAGTGTCGAGTTCTCGACTAGTGATTCCGGCAAACACGATGTCGTGATACAGACCACTGGTGGTCGACGCGGCAATCCCGAATACGAGGTTGATTCACCCAGTACCGTCTTAGATATCGCCGACATTCGACGCGGATCAGTTGTCTTACCCGATGTCGGCATCGTTGCTATTCTCGATCCCATTGGTGGTCCCATCGGCGTCGCCCTCGCTGAAGAACTTGGTGCACGTGCGATTTTGTTCACGCCTGACAACATCGCTGGCAATGAATTGTCACGCACTGGGGACTTGGCACCTGCCAATGTTCGATTAGCCCAATGTGGCGTCACTATTCAGAGGCGCTGTGTGATTCGCGGTGTTGAACGGCGAGGAGAAGAATTCGTGGTACGCGTTCAAGATCGCTTCTCTGGCGTTGTTGACGAGATTATTTGTGCTGCTGTCGTGGATGCTGGCTTTCGCCTTCCTACCGATCCCATCAATGGCGCCCTACAGGCTGGAGATTGCGTAGCTCCACGAACAATTCTTGAAGCCGTCCTTGAAGGCCGTCGAGTTGCTCAAGAGATTTAAATCTGGGCAGAGTGGACTATAGAAAACTCTTGCGAACTAGTTCCGCAAAAATTTGCTCAACACATTCACCGACGCTTGATACCGATGATTCGACGCACAGATTAGGGTTAGTCGGAATTTCATAAGGCGAGTCCACGCCAGTGAAGTTGGGCAACAGTCCCGCTCGAGCCTTGGCGTACAAACCCTTTGTATCGCGTTTCTCTACAACAACCATCGGTGCATCCACAAACACCTCAAAAAAATCACTCTCTCCGATGATGTCTCTGGCAAGTAGGCGTTCGGCCTCAAAGGGTGAGATGAAAGAAACGATGGTCACCAATCCCGCGTCCACAAAGAGTTTTGCAACTTCCGCAACGCGTCGAATATTTTCTGCGCGATCGGTCTCCGTGAAGCCTAAATCGGCATTCAGGCCATGCCGCACATTGTCACCATCAAGAACGAACGTTCGAATTTTACGTTGATGCAACTTGACTTCAAGGGCGTTGGCAATCGTGCTCTTACCGCTGCCAGATAACCCTGTCAGCCACACCACAAATCCTTTTTGCTCATTTAACAACTCGCGCTGCTCACGACCTAATGTCAATGCCTGCCATTGCACATTTTCGGAACGGCGCAGGCTGTGACGGATCATTCCGGCGCCAACAGTGCGGTTGGTGATGCGGTCAATAAGAACGAAGGCGCCAGTGCTGCGGTTCACGTCGTAGGGATCAAGACCAATGGGAGTCACCATGGAAATATTGCAAACACCAATGTCATTGAGACCAAGTGTGATGGCTGATACATGCTCATGGCTGTTGATATCAATGCGATACTTCAAACGGTCGATATGTGCGCGGACCTCTTTGCTGCCAATCTTGAGAAGATAGGTGCGCTGAGGAATCATGGCCTCCTCGGCCAACCAAACTAGATGCGCCTCGACATGATCTGAAACCAAGGCCGGATCGACGATGCTTGACAAAAGGTCACCCCGGCTGATGTCGATCTCGTCTTCAAGAACAAGGCAAACACTTTCCCCAGCAATTGCTGAGTCGCGTGGTCCATCAAAATCGGCAAAGCCTTTGACCCGCGTTTCCTTTCCACTGGGTTTGACCCGTATTCGGTCCCCGACCCTGATCTCACCACTGGCGATTGTCCCCATATAACCGCGAAAATCTGAATTCGGGCGACTCACGCTTTGTACCGACATACGAAATGCAGCAGAGAGGTCTTGAGTACCAACAGCAACCGTCTCAGCGATCTCAATCAGACGCGGCCCGGAATACCACGGTGTATTCGTCGAAGGCAATGTCAGGTTCTCACCAGTCAATGCACAAATCGGGACAAAATGAATGTTCTCAAAATGTAATGTTTCGGCAAACTCTAAATACTGCTGTGAAATCGCCTCATAAACGTCCTGCCTATAGTCAATCAAGTCAATTTTATTGATTGCGACGATGATGTTTTTTATGCCCAGCAGATCCACTAACAGGGAATGCCGTCGAGTTTGCGTCAGAACACCTTTACGAGCGTCAATCAGTACGACAGCCATCTCCGCCGTGGAGGCACCTGTCACCATGTTGCGGGTGTATTGCTCATGACCTGGCGCATCAGCAACAATGAAAGCCCGCTTATCAGTGGCGAAGAAGCGATAGGCGACGTCAATTGTGATGCCTTGTTCGCGCTCGGCTTGAAGACCATCAGTTAATAACGCAAAGTCAATTTCCTCACCCTGAGTTCCATGCTGCAGGGAATCATTGGCTAATGACGCAAGTTGATCGTCAAAGATTTGCTTGGAGTCATACAGAAGACGGCCGATCATTGAACTCTTGCCATCATCAACACTTCCGCAGACGATAAATCTCAAAAGATCTTTCTCTTGCTGAGCTTTAATGAACTGAGATACAGGATTATTGGGAGGTAAATGAGAGGATCTCACTAGAAATAACCTTCAACTTTTTTCTTCTCCATTGAGCCCGTTTGATCATGATCAATCATTCGACCCTGCCGTTCTGAGGAACGACTAGTAAACATCTCTGTGAGAATCATTGATAAATCTGTGGCTTCACTCTCCACGGCGCCAGTGAGTGGGTAACACCCAAGAGTACGGAAGCGGACCATCTTGGTTTCAACGACTTCACCCGGGAGTAACTTCATTCGATCATCATCGACCAAAATTTGCATTCCTTGCCGCACGACAATGGGGCGTGGCTTGGCGAAGTAGAGCGGGACGACAGGGATTTCTTCGGCTAAGAGATATTGCCAGACATCTAGTTCTGTCCAATTGGATAATGGAAATACTCTGATTGATTCACCAGGTGCATGGCGGGCGTTGAAGATATTCCACAACTCTGGACGCTGATTTTTTGGATCCCAGACATGCTTTGAGGTTCGAAAGGAAAAGATTCTTTCTTTGGCTCGCGACTTCTCTTCATCACGACGTGCACCTCCAAAGGCAAGGTCATAAGAACCCTCGTCAAGAGCCTGCTTGAGACCTTCAGTTTTCCAAAGATCGGTATGCAGCGATGAACCATGATCGAAGGGATTGATGTTGAGTCGCACGCATTCTGGATTGATGTGCACAATCAGTCTCAGGTCTGGATCTGCGGCCACAACGTCGCGGAACTCAATCATTTCTTTAAACTTCCATGTGGTATCGACATGAAGTAATGGAAACGGCAACGGAGCAGGAAAAAATGCTTTACGAGCCAAATGCAACATAACTGTGCTGTCCTTGCCGATTGAATACAGCATGACTGGGTTCTCGGCCTGAGCAACCGCCTCGCGGATAATGTGCATTGACTCAGCCTCTAAACGCGCCAGATAACTCACAAGCCGTTCCCACTCATGGTCAAATATTATCGTCGTACTTGCACATAAATCATACGCTTCCATTCAAGATATGCCGTAAAGCTTCGGGCGCAGTTGCTAGATCGGCAATATCAATGATTCCAGCGATCGCCAGGCCTGTACCGACCACAGTTGCAAGTGCATTGCCGCCACTTAATTTCTCTGGCAAGCCCCCTGTAAAGAGGATTAATTTTTCATCTGTGCAGACCTGAGAAATAACTGCTGCGCGACCAATGGCTCGCCATAACATATCGCCGCGCGATAAACCAGGACGGACACTTGTGAGACCACCAACTATTTCAAAGACAATAGACGATTGATCTTCTCGCCAAGCGCGTCCCGTGGCGTCAAAGCCCGTCAGGATACGCGTGTTCCAATCGATCTTGGTAAACCCAGCGTCCGTCAGAAGTTCTTCAACAATGTCACGAATTGAGCGTCTATCAGTTTGCTCACGTTCTCCACCTTCGTCGGCAATCCTCTCAAGTGCACGCGCTACATAAACCTCGTCTGTATCAAAGCCGACAAATGAGCGCCCAAGCTGTGAGGCAGCTACACCCGTCGTTCCTGAGCCCATAAAGGGATCAAGCACAAGATCACCAGCAAAGGAATACAACTCGATGCAACGCCCTGCCAACGCCACGGGAAAAGGCGCGGGGTGATTAACCCGCGTGGCACTTTCAGGTTGAATTTCCCAGACGTCAAGGGTTGCTTCCATGAACTCATCTGAGCTCATCGTTGACACTGATGGCAGATCACGTTTGACACGTTTTGGTGGATTGACGGCGCGATCAAAGCGGCCTTTACTGGCAATAATCAAACGTTCAGTAGTGTCGCGTAAAACTGGATTAGTTGCTGATTTAAAAGATCCCCATGCGCAACTACCTGATGACCCACGCTGTTTCAGCCAGACCACTTCACCGCGTAACAACAGACCTAATTCATCTTGCAAGATGGTCGTCACATCACAGGCCAATGAACGAAATGGACGACGACCCAAATTGGCAACATTCACGACCATCCGCCCACCCGGCTCAAGTACTCTGTGGCACTCGCCAAGAACTGCCGTGAGCATCTCGAGGTACTCCACATAATCAGCGGGGATATGGCCCTCACCGAGAGCCTCCTCATACGCTTTTCCAGCGAAATAAGGTGGCGATGTCACCACTAGAGCTACCGAGTTGTCAGGTATCTCGTCCATCTTGCGAGAATCACCGACAAAGATGCGGTTGCGAATGCCATTAAATGCTGCGGGATCGGCAAGTGACTCATCGGTAGATATCTCAGGGGCCCGAAAACGAGCGTAGAAAGCCGATGCATCATGCCCTTCACGGCGCGAAGCCCCGAACGTTGATGTTGAGGTATTGCGTCGCGATCGGGACGCGCCTTCACCCGAATTTGATTGCTCAGACATTGCTTGGAAGAGTACCGAACCTCGGATCACCCCCGCGCGATACTCCCGGGCTCAACCAATCCTTTTGAATTCCCCCACATTGTCTCTGATATCCATAAAGATGTCGGTAGTGATTGCTCTTTTGCTCCTTTTTCCCGTGGCCTACATGCTCGGTACTTTCCCGAGCGCGTTACTGATTGCCAATGCTCGCGGAGTTGATATCACCGCGGCGGGTTCCGGTAATCCCGGTGCCGCCAACATCGGTCGGACCCTTGGTCGTAAGTTGGGCGTCTTAGTTTTTCTCTTAGACGGATTAAAGGGCGCTATCTCCACGGCTGTTGGATATGCCTTCGCTGGATACGCCGGAGCCCTGACTTTGGTATGCGCTGCCGTGATCGGTCATATCTTTCCTGTCACTCGAAAGTTCAAGGGCGGCAAGGGCGTTGCCACAGCGGGAGGTGGGATGATTGCCCTCTATCCGTGGATCGGCTTGGCGATGACGGTTTTATGGCTACTCGTCGCCAAAGCGACAAAGAAAGCCTCACTTGGATCACTTGCTATCGCCCTCGGGTTACCTATTTCTCAAGTCATTGTCGGTCGCCCAGCGGGTGAAGTTCTTGCTGGCGCGGGTTTATTTGCCCTCGTCATTTGGCGCCATATCCCAAATCTTAAAAGAATTATTGCTGGTGAGGAACCCGCTCTCAAACGATCCCGCTAACCAACTCTTGCAAGGTGGTTTTCTCGGCGCACAACGATGGTTTATCTACCGAGAAGGCTTAGGTTAAAGCCTGTTATGAAAAAGACGGCCACTCCCTCATCAACTTTGGTGCTTCTCGTCCGCCATGGTCAAACTCCAACAACAGGAAAAATCCTCCCTGGTCGTGCAGCTGGTTTGCACCTTGCCGAAAGTGGAATCAAACAAGCACAGGCAGTTGCCGAACGCATTGCTGGCATAAAAAAAGTTGATGCTATTTACGCATCGCCACTAGAGCGCGCCCGCGAAACAGCTGCTCCCATCGCTGCGGCCTTAGGTCTGCGTACCAAAATTGACAAAGGCTTACTTGAATGCGAGTTTGGTGATTGGACCGGTGCCGAACTCAGCAAACTGATGAAGCTGCCCGAATGGTCAACAGTGCAACGTGCGCCGTCAACTTTTCGTTTTCCCAATGGCGAAAGTTTTACTGAAATGCAAACGCGCATGGTGTCGGCAATTGACCGTCTCTGCGCTCAACATCGCGGTGGGGTGATCGTCTGTGTATCTCACGCTGATCCCATTAAGGCCGCCGTTGCCCACGCTATGGGGACTCACATTGATCTTTTCCAACGCATTGTTATTAGTACCTGTTCGGTCTCAGCTGTGGCCTATACGACTGGCGGGCCGATCGTTCTCAACGTCAACTCAACGGGTGGATCGCTCGGCGATCTTCGTCCATCCTGAAAGACAATGATGGATTTCTTCGCTGATTTTGATTTTGTTGATGTTCTCACTACGGGGGCTCTAGGCAAACCAGGATCGCGTACTTTCTACATACAAGCTCGCGCTGGTGTTCGCTCGGTGACGGTGCAGTGCGAAAAGCAACAAGTTGCTGCGATTGCCAAATATATTCGGCGCGCTTTGGCTCATCTACCTGTACCTGAGGGTCAACCACCGCGTTCGGTGATGCAACTTGCTGAGCCAATCACGCAAGCCTTCATCCTTGGCGCTACCGCTCTCGAGTTCAACAACTCAGCCGACCACTTCATCTTGCACCTCAAAGAATTTGCTCCCATCGTTGATGAAGATGACAGCGAGTTCACTGAAGAGGACGAAGACCAGGACGAAGATGACACACCTGGTGCGAGCGCAAGAGTCAGTCTGACCCGCGCTCAGGCGATGGCCTTTTGTGATCATGCAGATCGCACCGTTTCTGCTGGTCGACCCGACTGTGTTTATTGTGGCCTACCAGTCAACATTGACGGTCATTTCTGCCCACGCATGAATTAACCCAACAACTGCATCATCATGGATATTTTACATCTTCTCAATAACGGTGACATTGACATTGAAGGTCGCATGCCCTACAGCAGTAACGCCACTTTTCTTGTCAATCTCACTCTCGGCGAGCAGCGCGGCAAAGCGATCTACAAACCACTACGCGGCGAACGTCCTCTATGGGATTTCCCCTCGGGATTATTCCATCGGGAAATCGCCGCCTACCTCCTTTCAGAGGCCATGGATCTCCATGTCATACCTCCGACAATTGAACGCGATGGTCCCTTCGGGCCAGGTTCATTGCAATGGTTCATTGAGGCTCGTTTTGAAGAGCACTACTTTACGTTGTACGAAAATCGACCCGAACTTCACGATCAGTTCCGAAATATGGCGGCTTTCGACATCGTGGCAAATAACACTGATCGAAAAAGTGGACATTGCTTGATCGATAATGCTGACCGCATATGGGGGATTGATCAAGGTCTTTGTTTTTCAGCTGATTTCAAATTGCGGACGGTCATTTGGGAGTTCGGTGGTGAAACGTTGTCTGCTGAACTTGTACGCAAGGTGCAACGTGTTGTTGAACGTCCCCCACTGGATGTCGCTGCGCTTTTAAACGCTGATGAAGTCGAGGCAATGATTGAACGAGCAAAGATGTTGGTTGCGGGTGCTATGTTCCCTATTGATGCAAGTGGTCAGCGCTACCCGTGGCCAATGGTCTAAGACGAAGTCGAGAAGCCATGGATGACAGTGACTTAGACCCATTAATTGATCGCGCCGATCTCGACGGACTGGTGCGTTTGATTGATGCACGATGCGCCAACCGAGACTGGGAAGGTCTGTTTCAAATTCGCCAACGCTCGCGACTTGCGACTCAGACGGGTCGGCAGGTTTGGCCGGCGGCCACATTGGCTGAATATCGATTGGCTCTTCATGCAACCACCGAATGGGCCGCTCAAGTTTTGGCTGAAGATGGTGGTCGCTTCACTATTGGACCGCTGACTGAAGTTATTGCTCAAAATCATTCATGGATCGAACTTTCAAGTTTGCTGACTGACGGTCCACGCCGAGCATTCGTTGCTCATGAGCGAGTCTTACGCGGTGAAATCATTGATCCTGACAGCGTCGGCGAAGTTCTTGATGTTCTCGACATACCTTTGTTTCTTCAACCGTGGGAACCTACATATCCAATGGCGACATACTCTGATGAGGGTATTGATGCACCATCTCCAAGCGATCATTGGCAGCACACTTGGAGCGACATTCAAGCCGAAGAGGTATTTGAAGAAATTATTGTTGATGATCCCTTCGTCCACGACGCGTTGCGTTCACTCGTTGAGCCATGGACATCTTCCTCACAGGGGCGAGCCGAGTCAATCGTCGTTGATGGCACGGTCATCGATGCACTCGGCGCTTTGGGAATCCGATCATGTCGACTGACACCGATCACAACCGAGGAAGCGCTTGCTTGGCTCGGATGGTGCGGTTCATCGGGTGGCGCCCACGGTCGACGACGAGGCGCAGCGTTGGGGCGGTTCGGTGTGTGGTGGTTGTTGGCGGCCATCGGTGGATTCACCGAGGACTGGGACGAGATGCGCCGAGCCGGTGTTCTGAATCAAGAAATCGGCGATACTGCACGAGCGATGCACTGGTTTCGTTGTGACGATGGAAGTCGCAGCCCTTACGAGTTGAGCCTGATCGCCCAGGACCCTGATAACGAAATCTCGATTGCGCTATTCGCCCGTGATGCTCCGGCCTGAGCCAGCATTGACTCAGAGACCCTGAAGGGCTTCAATGAGTTTGGGTAACACTTTGTGCAAGTCGCCAACAATTCCCAAGTCTGCAATCCCAAAGATTGGTGCTTCCTTATCCTTGTTGATGGCGATGATGTTCTTTGAGCCCTTCATGCCAACCATGTGTTGAGTAGCACCCGAGATACCACAGGCGATATAGACGGTGGGCTTAACGACCTTGCCGGTCTGACCAACTTGATAGCTATAAGGAACCCAACCGGCATCCACGATGGCACGCGATGCGCCGGGTGCACCCTTCAGCAACTTGGCCAGGGATTCAATCATTTCGAACTTCACACTTTCACCCAAACCACGTCCACCAGACACAACAATGTTGGCTTCATCAAGTTTGGGGCCAGTTGTTTCTTCGACATGTACTGCGATTACTTGTGCTGCGCCCGTTGCTCCGAGGTCGGGCACATTCACGACAACGACTTCTGCCGCTGCGCCACCTACTGATTCAGGAACGAATGACTTTGGACGGAATGCTGCGAGATAGGGAGCGCCACCAGTGAACGTCGTAGCAACCAAAGTGTTGCCACCAAAAATTGGCGTCGTGACAGTCACCGACTCACCATCAGCGACAATCTCTACGTTGTTCGTCAAAACTGTGCGCTCAACTTTGACCGACAAACGCGCCATGACATCGCGACCTTCATATGACTGCGGAAACATCACGAGATCTGGAGCTTGCCCATCATCAATGCTTGCCTTCATGGCGGAAGCAACGGCCACACCAGCCAAGTTCGATCCGTAACTCACAGCGAAAACTTTGCTCGCTCCGAATTCTCCCAAAACACCAGCAACCGCTGCGCCATCGCCGGCAACCCACACGCTGACAGTAGCTCCCATGGAGTGCGCCTTGGTCAACAGTTCCAGCGAACCTGATGTCGGTGCGCCATTTGTGACCTGAGCAAAAACCCAAATGTTATTGATTCCCATTGATCTATCCGTTCTCGTTCTTTATTCGGTTGAGGTCTGACTGATATGTCTTTTAAAGCATTATTGGGATGGCTAGATGACCTTGAGACCTTCGAGGAAAGTCACGATCTTGGCAAAGGATTCGCCATCATCTTCGATGACTTCACCAGCGGCACGAGCTTCAGCTTGAGTGATACTGCTGACTTTTTGGCCGGCACCCGCCCAGCCAACAGGCGTGACGCCAAGGTCGGCGGCAGTGACTTCGTCAACTGGCTTTGACTTTGCTGCCATGATTCCTTTGAAACTTGGATAACGCGGTTCGACAACGCCGGCAGTCACAGAAATCAGTGCGGGAAGCGGACATGTCACTTCGTCGTAACCGTCTTCGGTCTGGCGATTCACTTTAAGCATGCCGCCTTCAACAGAAACCTTTTTTGCAAATGTCACCGAAGGTAACCCGAGAACTTCAGCAATCTGCTCAGGCACAGTTCCGGTGTAACCATCACTTGATTCGGTAGCGGCGATAATCAAATCAGCTCCACCGAGACGGTTGATCGCAGCAGCCAAAATCTTTGCTGTTGTCAGCGCATCGGAGCCCAGCAATGCTGGATCAGAAACCAAGACGGCCTTTGCCGCACCCATCGCAAGTGCAGTGCGCAAACCTGAGGTCTCGCTATTCGGTGCCATCGACACCAGACTGACTTCTCCCCCACCAGCAGCGTCAACCAACTGCAGAGCCATTTCAACCCCGTAACTGTCGGACTCATCCAAAATCAGTTTCCCTTCGCGCTTGAGCGTGTTGGAGGACGCGTCTAGAGCGCCGGGGTTGGCAGGATCGGGGATCTGTTTTACGCAGACAATGACGTTCATGGCTCTATTCTTACGGACTAACACCCATTTCGCACAACCCACACCCCATCTCTTTGCGTGACGCTCGCCCCATCAGGCCTCCCAACCCTCAAGATCACCTGAAGTAGCTTGAGATCGGGCTGATACCGTTTGAGGTAGTGCGAATTCTCCTTGTCGTTAACTCCTTTGCTTCATCGGTCACCGCTCGCAACACAGTCATTGTGCACCGAGCGTTATCCAGACAACACGATGTACAGATCGTGGAGACCAACCGCCGTGGGCACGCCACTAGGTTCGCCCAAGATGCTGCTCATCGGGACATTGATCTAGTTATTTCCTTTGGTGGCGACGGCACCCTCAACGAAGTCGCCTCAGGTGTCGCTGGTTCACAAACCTCACTTGGGGTCTTGCCCGGCGGGAGTACGAATGTCTTCGCCCGAACTATCGGTTTACCAAATGACCCAATCGCTGCGGTCAACATGTTGGTCAGCGGTCTGGAAAATCCTCAAAAAAATATCCGATCCATCGGGCTTGGTCGAGTCAACGGACGCTTCTTCTGCTTTCATACTGGTGTTGGCTACGATGCTGCCGTGGTTCGCACCGTTGAGACTCGGGCTTCATTAAAGCGCTGGGCAGGACATCCATTATTTATTTACGCTGCTCTTCAAACTTGGCTGAATAAATATGATCGTCATCACCCACATTTCACCGTTGCCGCTGATGCAGCTATCGGTGGACCAGGAAGTATCTCTGGATCTGATACCAACACCTATGACCCACAGCGATTCGTTGATGACGGCTATTTCACGGTTGTCCTCAACACCAATCCATATTCATTTCTCGGCAACCGAGCTCTTGATCTGTCGCCCGCTGCTGGTCTCGATAAACCACTTGTGGCAGTGACTTTTCGAACCATGTCAGCGATCGCCATTATCCGCACGTTGGCTGGGGCACTCAAAGGTGGTGGAGTCACACCAAGTGAGCATGTGGCATGTTTTAATGATGTCCACGAACTGATCATTGAAAATGCCACGCCATTTCCGTATCAGGTTGATGGTGACTACTTAGGTGAATCAACACGCCTACATTTCAGACATGTGCCCGAGGCCGTGCGCCTACTTTTCCCCGCCTAAAGATTTATCTTTGATCAATGACCTTGAGGGCGATGTCTGGTTGATTAGTGCACAAACCATCAATTCCCCACTCAAGAAGTTCGGCCATTCGCACAGGATCATCACAGGTCCAAGTGTTGACCTCCAGCCCATGTTGATGACAGAGATCAATAAGCTCACGCGACAGTAAATTGACCCACGGATGTAACGCGCTGTGTCCGTCGTTGGCCAATCCCACGACAATGCCCAAAGCGTCTTGTGGCAGTACCCCAACGGTCAGCCAGGCGGTGGCGATGGTTGGTCGCAACTGCCGACAACGGTCAATGGTCTCACGGCGAAATGAAGAAATAAGCCAGCGACTATCGCCCTCGATTCGCCTGCTCAGGCATTCAATGGTGCGGTCAGCGATTGATTCGCTCTCGTCAAAGTCTGGCTCCAGAGGGTCGTTTTTAATCTCCACGTTCACCCACATGGGTTGGCAGGCGTCTAAGGCAGCGTCCAAAGTGCAGATGTCGTGAGGCAGATCGGCGAAATGCACTTGGGAAATAATCCGATCGTCCTCCAGCGTGGCGTTGTGATGTACAACCAAAATCCCGTCAGCTGTGCGGCGTACATCGAGTTCGGCCGCGTCCGACCCCATAGAAACGGCTCGTTTGAAGGCCGAGACTGTATTTTCCTTCTCGGCTTTTGAGGCACCACGATGAGCCATTACCTGTGTCGCCATACCTGCATTTAACTCTGATTACTCCGCAACCCGAACATTTATCCGAAAATGGATGAAGAAAAAATCTTGGATGTGACAAAAAATTAAGGCCCAATCCCTTGCGAATTCACCAAGAGTTTGCCAACCTTGGAAGGTCTGCTTTTCAAGACTTTAAATCCCCGCCCATCACCCCCCAAACATGCCTGGAGCACACCGTGTCTATCCTTGCCTCTTCCCTTGCCCTCGGAACCGCCGACTACACCTGGCGCGATGAAGCCGTCTGTCGAGAAACCGATCCGGATCTATTTTTCCCCATCGGCACTACTGGTCAAGCCCTCCTACAGATCGATCGCGCCAAGCAGGTCTGCAACGAATGCACGGTTCAAGTCAGTTGTCTTGAATTTGCTCTTGAGACCAATCAGGACTCAGGTATTTGGGGTGGCACCTCTGAAGAAGAGCGTCGCGACATCCGCCGCCGCATTGCCGCGCGCAATCGCATCGCAATCATGAATGCCCGCTCTTTCGTTTCTTGATCTAACGCGGTAAGGTCAATTGTACGACCGTGCCATCGCCACTGCGGTGATCTTCAATGCCGACGGCGATGAAATCTTCCGCTAAACCGGCACGAATTAAAATTGAACCATTGAGCTCAGTGGTCACCAAGGTCCGCACAATAGAGAGACCGAGTCCAGTCACCCCATTGAGATCAAATGCTGGGTCCAAGACACGACCATCGTTGATGACTTTGATCTCTATGTCATCATCGGTGCCACCGAGTTCCACGACCACCGTGCCGCCAGCGCTGCCTTCAGGAAAGCCGTGATCAACAGCATTTTGCAGAAGTTCTGTTAACACCACAGACAGAGGCGTAGCAACCGTGGCAGGCAGACGACCGCCATCGCCCTGAACGATAAATCGCACGGGACGATCGGGTGATTGAAAACCTTCTTCCACCAAGCGCAACAAAGGGCGAACAATCTCAATGAATGCCACGTCCTCGCCGGTTTCGCGGGACAGAGTTTCATGCACCAAGGCGATCGTGCGAATCCGCCGCACACTCTCCTGAATCGCCGCTTTCGCCTCTGGCGATTCCAGTCGACGCGCCTGCAAACGCAACAGCGATGAAATGGTCTGCAAGTTATTCTTCACGCGATGGTGAATTTCCCTGATCGTGGCGTCTTTCGAAAGTAACAGGCGATCCCGGCGGCGCACTTCGGTGACATCGCGAATGAGCAACATTCCACCCGTGATGATCTGCGAAGAAATGATTGGAAGACAGCGAACCAACAAGGTCACATCGGCCGTCTGGTCAAATTCTTCAATGACGGGTTCATGACGTTCGAAGGCTTGGCGCACTGGACTGTCGGCGAAACCAAGTTCACTGACAGATTGACCGACCACATTGGCGGTGATGCCAACTCGGTGTAATGCTGACACCGCATTCGGCGAGGCGTAACGAATGACAGCCTGTTCATCAAGAACAATTGCCCCATCCCCAACGCGAGGCGCAGCACTGAGATCTGCGGCACGACCACGGAATGGGAATGCACCTTGGGTGATCATCTCAGCTATGCGCTGAAAAATTGAAAGATATGTGCGCTCGAGTTCACCCGGCTGGCGACTGGTCTTCGACGACCACTCACGAGTCAAGACTGCAATCGGGCCGTCCTCACCATGAACTGGGATCGCTAAAACATGAATCGAATCAAAAATATTTCTTTTATGCAGTTCGCCTTCACAAATTTCTCCCGAGGCAAACGCCCGACCAAGAAGTTCGGCTTCGGCTTCATTGGCCTGCGAATCAACAAGGTCACTGCGATAGATCGTTTGACCCGTGGCAGGACGCACTTGAGCACCGACAACCCAGTTGTTGTCGTGACCGTGCAGGTACAGCATCATGTCAGCGAAACAAAGATCGGCCAACATGCCCCATTCACCGATCAGTTGCTGCAGATGAGCACTGTCGTCCTTAGAGAGGTCAGTATGTTGACGAAGCAGTTCGCCAAGAGTTGCCATGCCTACGAGTCTGCCCGAAAACGGTGGGCGACTCGGTCATCCTGTGCGCTCAACGCGTCTTTCAGCCACCAAAACCCATACGCCGGTCGCCGTCAACCGAACCGAATTCAACATAAGCGATTTTGGCCGAAGCCACTCCCACGGTGCGACCCTTTTTATCAACGAGCCACAAAACGTCAGTCGCCCCTGATAGAGCAGCTTCAATTTTGGCTTTGGTCGCATCGCGCTCTTCATCGGCCTGCTCAAGCGAAATTTCGCGTGCAATCTGAGTAACGCCAATACGAATGTCCACGACTTGCCTCCGGTGTGAGCAATGCGAACAGGAATTTCCTGCCCGCTTTCTTGGACTGACGCTATCGCCTAGGAGAGCGTGAAGTCAGACCGCAGTAGCGCAAAAAGTGCTTCCCATCGGCAAAGATTCCATGGTCGAGACATCGGCTTCACCGTATAAGGCACTCAACATGCCTTTGACCATGCCTCGATCAACAGCACAAATCACGGGATGCTCAATGGCGACATCGCCAAACGGGCAGTGATTATTAATGATTTGCAGCTGGTTGTTGCGCTTCTCGGTGTGAGCAGCAAACCCGTGAGCGGTGAGGGCGTCGGCTACAGCCTGCATCGCCGAACGTAAACTCGTTTGCCCAGCAGCCAAATCGGTACCCGTCAGAGCCGCCGCCATCGCTCGTCCATATTCTTGACCAACCTCTTCGGCGATGATCTCGGCTTGTGCTGCAGGCAACATTGCCAATGTCTTCCCCAACAGGCTTAAAACCAGGTCATCACTGCGCACCGGGAACTCGCCCATCGGCAACTCAGCGGCTGCCGAATAGCGCTTGGACGGTCGCCCCGCCCCGCCGCCGCTGGGACGAACGACAGCCACGTCAACATAACTGCCGGCCGCCAATTTGTCTAAATGGTGCCGCGCCACATTGGGATGCAGGTCAAATTCAGATGCAACCTCAGCGGCTGTGACACCCTCGTCAATACCGCGCACGAAAAGGTAAATCGCACGGCGAGTGGGGTCCCCAAATGCATTGGTAATAGCCGTTACGGAAGCCGCAAATCCACCAGTTGCGGTAGTTGGTGACCCGTGACCTGAAACAGAAAGGGGGCGGGACACGGACATACGGTTATTATACCTATCGCCGTAGTGCAAATTATGAAGTCGGGAGCCCCACCCATGTCAGTTACCCATGAGCAGGTCGTTGAAGCCCTGCGCCCAGTTGAAGATCCAGAACTCCACCGTTCCATTGTGGACATCGGCATGCTGCGCGATGTGCAGATCAACGACGGTGTCGTTTCTATTCTGATAGCTCTCACGGTTGCTGGGTGTCCATTGCGCAATGAGATCACCAACCGCGTCAAAGGCGCTGTGGCTCCCCTCGCAGGCGTTACCAGCGTCGACCTTGAGTTCACCGTCATGACCGATGAAGAGCGCGGAGAACTTCGCCTCAAGTTGCACGGTGACCCAAGTGCAACTGCGGGCCAAGGTCAAGCCCATGGTCACGCCGAAGGTCGCGCGATCCCCTTTGCTAATCCCGACAACAAGACGCGTCCGCTTTTGATTTCATCTGGAAAAGGTGGCGTCGGCAAAAGCAGTGTCACCACCAATCTTGCCGTTGCCCTTGCCGCTCAAGGACACTCGGTAGGTGTTTTAGACGCTGACATTTATGGCTATTCAATACCGCGCATGTTGGGTGCTCATGCTGATCCTGTCGCTATTGACCGCATGTTGCTTCCTTCGGAGTCATATGGAGTGCGCTGCATCTCCATTGGTTACTTCGTCCCCGAAGGTCAAGCAGTTGTCTGGCGTGGACCAATGCTGCACAAAGCGCTTGAGCAATTCTTAACTGATGTGTACTGGGATGAACCTGACTTTTTACTCATTGATATGCCACCAGGCACTGGTGATATCGCTCTCAGTTTGAGCCAATACCTGCCAAAGGGAGAGGTTTATGTTGTCACGACTCCACAACAAGCCGCACAGAAAGTTGCACGCTTATCGGCAGCTATGGCTGTCAAAGTCGGTTTGCCAGTCAAGGGCGTCATTGAAAATATGTCTTGGTTTACTGGCGATGACGGCAAGCGCTATGAGTTATTCGGTAGTGGCGGCGGCCAAGAGTTAGCTACCGAACTCAATGTTCCACTTCTCGGCCAGTTGCCATTTGTACAAGCACTTCGCGAAGGTGGCGATGATGGGCGACCTATTGCAGCCATCGACCCTGCGAGCGAGTCCGGAGTTATCTTCCACGAGATGGCACGAAAAATTGCTGCCGATAATAAGCCTCGTAAGAAGTTCAGTAAGTTCCTAAAAATCAACGGTTAAAAACTAGTCGTTCCAGAAACGCTGTTCCTTAAAAGGATCGGCATACATGTGGTAGCCATTGCGCTCCCAAAACCCCGGCGCATCTTGAGGAATCAGTTCAATACCGCGCAACCACTTGGCACTCTTCCAAAAGTACAAATGCGGAATAACAATCCGCACTGGACCACCATGCTCGGCGGTGATCTCTTCACCTTCAAATGCGTAGGCAACGAGGGCCTCATCAGTGGTGATGTCTGCCAAAGGGACGTTGGTCGTATATCCGAATTCTGCATGTTCCATGACATGGGTCGCATCACTCTGCACACCGGCAAGGGCCAGTAAATCTTTGACCCGCACACCTTGCCAGGTGGTATCAAACTTGCTCCACTTAGTCACACAATGAATATCAAAAGTCAGCGACACACTCGGCAGTGCCTTTAATTCTTCGAGTGTCAGAATACATGGCTTGTCAACGAGACCAAAAATATCCAGGCTCCACTCTCCAGGTTGATAATCGGGGATTTCACCAACATGAAGCACGGGAAAACGATCCGTCAAGTATTGTCCGGGCGGTAATCGCGACGCATCAAGCCCGCGCGACGAGATGCCCTGGCGATTGCGTTCGAAAAAGCTCATAGCCACAGTTTGTCGTAATTTTCGACGATCAACACCGCTGGAGCGCACCTCATTTTTTCCTGTAGGTTGATGCAATGGTTGAGGTTTCCACCATCTATCTCGTTCGCCACGCCAAGGCAGGTGACCGTTCTAGTTATGCCGGAGATGACACTCTGCGGCCCCTGAGCGGTAAGGGTCGACGTCAGGCAGTAGCAATCTGCGAGCGCCTAAGCCAACTCATCGCCAAACTCCCCAAGGCTCTTCTTCTCTCGAGTCCGTACATCAGGTGTATCCAAACTCTCGAACCTCTAGCGGCCGAGCGCCACGTTGCCATCCAGACCGAAAAATGTCTTGCAGAGGGTCATGACCGCGAAGGCGCTCTCGAACTTATAGCGTCACTCCCTAACGGTTCGATCTTGTGTAGTCATGGTGATGTGATCCCTGATGTGATGGCGGCCCTACAACGTCGAGGTACTGAAATCATCGGAGACCCCGACTGGCGAAAAGCCACAGTGTGGGTCTTGGAGCGTGAGAATGGCGAAATCACTCTGGCCGCGGCGTGGCCTCCCCCTGACACGAACTAAAGACCGCTTGAGGGGCTCGAAGTTGACGACTTGTTCAACGCCGCATCAATTTGATCTGACAGGCTTGCAACCATTGATACTACCGCTGCTGGTGGATTCGCTTCTCGGCATGCGAGTATCTCCGGTTGCGCGGCCTGAGCGTCATTCAGAAAGCGAAAAAATGCGATGCTAAGAAAACAGTGGGCATCCGGATAACTAGTGTCAATGATCGTCGCCTGTCGCAGTAACACTAAACCGTTTTGCAATCGATCAGATGCAACAGAAGTATCGGCTTCTTGTGAAGAAGACAAAACTGTCAGCCAACCAAAATATGTCAAAGCCTCAATGTTTTCAGGCTCAATGGCTAAAACACGCGAATACAAATCTAAGCCCGTTGGTATGTTGCTCATACCCTGAGACCGAGCTTGCACCAAAAGTGAACTCACGGTGCCATCCTCGATCGGCCCATTCATTCCCTGACCAGCCAGACGCTCGCCCGACGTGCGGGCAATCATTAGACCAGCAGCGAGCGCAATCACCACGACCAAAGCTCCCCAAGCAAAAGGCTTCCAACCCAGACGAATAGTCTCCCGCTGCGCATCATTCGCCGCTATCTCACGAATCAGAGCTGCTGCACGAGCGGTGTATGAATCGCGTAGCGAAAAATAATCTGCCTCATCAACATCGCCAGCACTGAACTCGTGCTCAAGATCTGAAAGTGACGAGAGCAAGAAATCTCGTTCCTCCTGTAGCTGGGTTAACCGAATTGACCGCATCTCACTCTTTCTCCTGACGAGATTGAGCAACAAGGTCTCGATCTTCTTGCGTCGTCAATAGCGAACCTTCCTGGCGCCACCGGCGAAAAACAATAATTAACCCGCATACGCAAGCCACTAGGACAGCCACAGGAAGAACCCAAATCAAAGCATCGAAACCAGTTGCACTAGGAACCAACTTCAGATCAGCGGCATAACTTTTGTCAATCGCCTGAACAATCTGACCATCAGTTGCAAGTCCACCAGCAACCTGACGGGTGATCTCTTGACGAATGGCTTGAGAACCTGGACTGCGCGACTCGTAAACACTTTCCCCGTCACATGTAGGACACGCCAGACGCTGAGAAATTGCCTCAATCCGATCCTGAGCAGTTGCCGGTCCAGAATTGCGTTGGGTGCCGATGAGCATCAGTGTTCCTGCACACACGGCCATCAGAAACCATGCCGGCCAACCCTTGAACTTGGAACTGCGAGAGGACGTCACTGTCCACCATCTCCACTCATACGCGCAATAGCGGTGCCTAAAAGCTCCGCCGTCACCTGCCCAGTAAATCGCTGTGCGACGACACCCGTGGGACTAATTAACCAAGTCTCAGGAACTTTAGCGATGCCGTAGTCAACAGCGATGTTGGCATCTTCATCGTGAACTATCGGCCACCCACCTCCCTGCGCATCAAAAAAACTTCGAACAGCTTGCTCATCGTCATCATTAACTATCGTGTACAACTCACTCCCCGTACCGTTGAGCAGTTTTTGATTCTCATAAAACTTCACTAATTCACTGTGTTCGCGCTTACACGGCAAGCAAGTTGAATTAAAGAAGTTGAGAACAACCCATGAGCCCTTGCGATGCGACAGAACGAATGCTTTGCCATCATAAGTGGTGCTAAGAATCTCGGGTGCCGGCTTCAGTAACAAGGGAGTTTGCGCCGTTTCAATAGTGCGATGAGAGGAGATCACCAAGACAACGATGAACAAAGTCATCACCGCAGCAATCCCCACAGAAATCAGCGGGGCAACGCGGCGCCTAGAATCCTTAAGCATGATCGACTATTTCTGCTTGTTCCAGACCCGCCGATACTGGCGCAATCGGACGCCGACGCTTACCAGGAAATGCCGCTAATACAGTTCCGATGGCCATCAGTGCGCCACCAATCCACAACCACATGATCAGCGGCTTGACAAAAATCTTGATCCGCGCCTGAGTGTCATCTGGACGAACTGTTCCCTCAAGCGTGAGATACAGGTCGTTAACAAAACCACTTTTCACGCTCGGTGTACCGATGTCCATACCTTGCTTCACGTACTTGCTCCGAGATGGGCTATACACCTGATCTCCATCAATGCGGACAGCAGCTTTGACGCTGGTCTTGACATCATCACTCTCTAAAGAAAGACCCTCAAAAGTAAACGAGTGGCCCGAGAAGGTCACGGTCTCGCCCTCATTCATTACAAACTCTTGCGTGCGGGTATACGAATTTGAGGCGGTAAAAGCCATCGCAATAATGATCACTCCAATGTGCACCACCATCCCACCATTGGCGCGTCCCACTACTCCGCGCCAACCTTGTCGGCGACTCGCCAAAATGATCTGACGCAATGCCCCACCACTTGCAAAGCCACCCAGAGCAAAGGCTGTCAATGAAGCCCAGCCATCAGCACCAACAAAAACAGCGATTGCCAAAGTCAAAACTCCACACCATGCTGGCCAGAAAAGTCTGTCGCGAAGAACCTCTTGACTCGCCTTGCGCCATGGCAAAACTGGAGCTACAGCCATCAAAAACAAAAGTGTCAAACCGAGAGGCATTGTCATGCGATTGAAAAATGGTTGCCCGACAACCAGACGACGGTTATCAAGTGCCTCAACAATGAGAGGAAAAACAGTTCCTAAAAGCACCACGAAAGCAAACACACTAAAGACAACATTGTTTGCCAAGAAAGCACCTTCTCGACTGATCGGCGAATCAATCGCTCCCGGCGAGCGAAGTTCATCGCCGCGGCGACCAATCAAAATGATGGCTACGATCACCACAACGGCAAAGAAGCCCAACAACCAAGGACCAACACTGCCCTCGCTAAAGGCGTGCACGCTGTTAATCACACCCGAGCGAGTCAAGAAGGTTCCCAAAATTGTCAAACTAAATGTGGCGATCACCAAACTGAGATTCCACACTCGCAACATTCCACGACGCTCTTGAACCAAAACTGAGTGTAGATAGGCAGTACCAGTGAGCCAAGGCAAAAAACTTGCATTCTCCACTGGGTCCCATGCCCAAACTCCACTCCAACCAAGAACTTCGTAGCTCCACCAACTGCCAAGAATAATTCCGACAGTGAGAAATCCCCAGGCATACAAAGTCCAGCGTCGGGTCTCTAACAGCCAACCTTCGCCGACCCGACCAGTGATCAAGGCCGCCATGGCAAAAGCAAAGGGAACTGTGAAACCGACGTATCCGATGTACAAAATCGGTGGGTGGAATAAAACCAAGATGTGGTTTTGAAGAAGGGGGTTCGGGCCTGGTCCGTCGGTCACTCCGAGGGGACCCATGGTGAAGGGGTTTGCTGGACTAAAGGACAAAAAGAAGAAAAAGAAACCAACGGTAAACATCACAACCAACGCCCAAGCCAAAAGTTCATCACCTGCACGACCACGAAACTTTCGCGCCACAGCTGCAATAAAGGCAGTGAGCACCAAAAGCCACAACAAAATTGAACCTTCTAAAGCGCTCCACAGCGCCGTGAGGTTGAAGACTGCCGGCGTATCGCGCGATCCGACTTGCTGGACATACTTCATGGAAAAGTCGCGTGTGATTAAGGCTCTTTCCATCATCACAAATGCCAACAAGGCCGCAAAAAAGGCCACATAGGCATAACGCGTGGAAGATTTCAACGCTCGACGATCGTGTTGGCGAATGCCTGCAATAGTGACCACTGCCCCAGACAGGCAGGTCAACAGACCAAGCAAAATTGCGCCGCGTCCGATGGCCG
Source organism: Actinomycetes bacterium (assembly GCA_037147055.1). Lineage (GTDB taxonomy): Bacteria > Actinomycetota > Acidimicrobiia > Acidimicrobiales > Ilumatobacteraceae > Casp-actino8. The sequence goes on along the minus strand of JBAWVW010000003.1, from coordinate 17,679 downwards.
CATTAATGCTTACGGCGAACATTCAGAACCCTTGGCCACTTTGCCTGCAATGCGATCAGGGTTTTCCGCTGCGTATTTATTTGAATGCTTCACTTCAATACGGTCACCATTGAAAACTCCATCAACCAAAATTCCATGAACGACAACCGGAATACATTCTTTAAAAATCCCCCCAGGTTCACCTTCATAGGTGACCGGCATTGAGACACCACCGAATGAAATTGAGAAGTTAACCACTGTTGCATTGTCTGTAACCGAACCGGAATCAACAACACCTTGGATGCGAAGCCGTCGGCCTGCTTCGCAACCGTCTTTATGACCAATCTCATTCACATTGCAGTAGTAATCAATAGCCGAAGTCAAAAACTTCGTGAGCACCACACCTCCTGCTACGACGACCAGCAGTAAAACGATCATGGCCAGCCAGGGGCGTCGCTGACGTCGCTGACGTACCGATGTTTCACGAGGAGAGAGATCTAGTGAGTCGGGCGATGTGCCGATGTCGTCAAACGGTTCAGATTCGCTCATAACCAAGGCCTCTTCTCACGTGGGATATCGCGTGCGGCCTTGCGTGCACGACGCATCATCCCACGGGCATATAACGCCACACTGCCGAAGGTAATCACATAACTCGCCACGATGAAACCTAGATCGTCCATCAATTGCCTACTCGCGTTGCTTCTGCTCGCCGCTCATTAAGAGCGTTATCGAGACCACTGTCATCAAGCATGTCTTCAAGCATTAATGATCGCTGGCGATGTAAAACAAGCCAGACATACATCAAAGTGAAGACCACAACACCCAAGAACAGAGTGAACAGCATCAGTCCATTCATCTCAACATTGGTGCCACGGCCAGCGACACTGGCTTTTTGATGAAGCGTGTTCCAAAATTCTACAGAGAAATGCACGAGTGGTATTTCGAGAACTGCCAGCAGAGCCAAGACTGCGCTACGGCGGGCCCGCTGTTGATGTGTACCACCAAGGCCCCGCACCGCTAAATATCCGATGTACGTCACAAATAAAAATGCTGTTGTTGTCAAACGAGCATCCCATGTCCAGTACGTGCCCCAAGTCAGGCGCCCCCACAAACTGCCAGTAACTAGCGAGATCCCCATAAACAAGACACCAACTTCTGCTGATGCACCTGCAATACGGTCCCACGTGAGCGAGCGAGTTCGCTTCCATAAATACGCCGCCGAAGATACCGCGGTGACGATGAAAGCAAGATAGGCCAACCATGCACCAGGTACATGGGCATACATGATGCGCACTGACTCGCCCTGGTTCACATCAGCCGGCGAAACAAAGATGCCAAGAATGATCAGCAAGAGCATTCCTAACAGCACAAAGAAACCGAGGCCCTTCGTAAACGGTGTAGAAGTTGCTTGATCCTTACTCATGTCACTGGTCCTCTCTTAATCATCGAGCAGCGGCCCGAGGGCAACTGCACCTGACACACTGAACAACACGGCGAACACCGCTAGCAAGCCCAGCCACGGCCAGCCTTGACTGGTTGAGACTCCACGAGTGCCAAACGCAGACTCGGTTGCCCGAGTAGCCCCGATCAACACTGGCGCCACCACCGGCAACAAAAGCAATGGGAGAAGCGTTTCCCGACCTTTGGCCCCGGCAGCGAGCCCTCCATATAGGGTACCTACGGCGGCCAAACCACAGGTAGCGGTGAGTCCGGTGGTGACCAATAGCACGCTCCCAGACCACGACAATTCGGCTCGATAGAGCACAATCGCAGCGATGATCAGCAAGGTCACTAAGACCACGAGTTGCGCCATCAGGGCCATCATCTTGCCAATAAAAATCCCCATCGCAGGAACCCCTGCCGAACGCAGTTGATCAAGCGCTCCATCGGCTGTCTCGACGGCAAATGATCGTGAAACCATGATCAAAGTACTGAACAATGCCGCTAGCCACACAAGACCTGGTGCAACTCGCTCAAGAACCGCGTCACTATCGAGGGCGAAGGCGAACATCACCATCACGATCAAGGCAAATGGTAGGACTTGATTGAGTAGCACTCGGCTACGTAGTTCAACACGAAGATCTTTTGCGGCAATCAATCGGGCTGTACCAATCACTGTTGTCCCAGTCAATCGCTGCTGACTCGTCATACTCACGACCCCGCAATCTCTCGAACTTGGCCAGCAATGACTTCAACTTGACGAGTCGCTAATTTGCCAGCGCGTTCTAGTTCGTGGCTCGCAACGATGACAGTTGCTCCAGCAGTTGCTGCCATCTTCAATACGTCGTCCAACTCATCGCGTCCTGCCGCATCAAGACCAGCATGGGGTTCGTCAAGCAACCAAAGTTCTGCGCGACGTGCAACTAACCCAGCAAGCGCAGTCCGTCGGCGCTGACCAGCCGACAAACGAGATACAGGTAAGTGCGCGAGACGACCGTCGAGGCCCATCCGACTCACTGCTAGGTCAATCTCACTCTCGCTAGCACCCACGGTGCGCCCCCAAAAGCGAACATTTTCGGTGACTGTCAGATCTCCGTACAAACCATTGCTATGTCCGATCATGCCAACTCGATGACGGACCAATTCTCGATCGCTCGTCAAATCCACACCGAGTACTCGACCCTGACCCCGCTCAAGGGCAACCAAGCCAGCGCAGAGTCGCAATAAGGTTGTTTTTCCCGCGCCGTTAGGCCCACTCAGCAAGACAATTTCACCGCGCTGAACGGTCATCGTCACCCCCGCCAAAGCGGGAAAAGAGCCCAACACGGCGACAGCATCACAGAGGTCAACAACTGGCTCAATTGAGGCTGGATTGTGACCGTGTGCAACCGTCGACATGCCCTTATGACGCTACCTCTGAACACCTTGACTCACCCGTGGCGGAACAAGGGTTGCGCACAATCACAGGTAATATTACGAGCCTGTGGCTACTGGAGATGAGATCGATCCAAGCGATTATCTCACGATCGTTCCATCGTCAAACTTGGATCACATACTTAACGGCTCCGAGGCCCACCCACGACTCCCATTTTGGGATCGACCTAAGGCAAAAAAAGACCTACGTTGGTTCGTGCAGAACCTGGGATTCATGCTCATTAGTTTAGGACTACTGATGTTTCTCTTTGTCGGCTACCAACTGTGGGGAACAGCGATTCAAGAAGCCCAATCACAAAACAGACTCGAGAACACATTTAAAGACACAGTAAAAGAGATCAGCGTTGATAAGCCCCTAACAGGGATCCCGAGCATGACCCGAGAACCTATTTTTGTCAATCATGGTGACGGAGTTTTTCTTATTCAGATGCCGACAATCAACGTCTCTAAATATGTTGTGGCTGGAGTTGAAAAACCTGATCTTAAAAAGGGTCCGGGACATTATCCATCAACGCCTTTCCCTGGAGAATTAGGAAATACGGCAATTGCTGGACATCGCACCACCTACGGTGAACCCTTCAGACACCTTGATGATTTAGAAATAGGTGACCCAATCATCATTACTGATTTATTCAACCGCACTTTCACCTATACGGTCACCGCCCAACGGATTGTTGAGCCAACTGATGGTTGGGTGACTGCCACCACAGATACGAGCAGAGCGACACTCACCTTGACGACGTGCGATCCCGAATTTTCAGCGAAACGGAGATTGATCATCTCGGCGGAATTAGATCTAGGAATCAGCGCAATTGCGGCCTCCCCGGCTGTCACGTACATTCAGTCCTCAAGCGTTCAAACCACCGAACCCACAATCAACGATCCACCTCCTGAGCCAACGGTTGCACAGGATAGTGACGCCCTCAGCCAAGGTTGGTTCAGCGATCCCTCAGCGATTCCGCACACCGCAATGTGGAGCCTCGCGGATTTACTGATTCTCTACGGTGCTTGGCAGGTCGCCAAGAAGTTCCGCAATCGACTCATCGGTGTAGCGGTCGGCTTCGCTCCATTTTTTGTGGTGTTGTATTTCGTATTCCAAAATATCAACCGGTTACTGCCACCCAACTTGTAAAGAAGCAGCATTCATGGTGTGTCAGCTTCCTTTACTCTCTTAATAAATCAGCACAAAATGCTGCAGTGCCTGAGACCAGCGCATGGGGGGCTTCCCAGGGAACGAAGTGACCGCAATCGCGTAACAAATATGGACCGACATGCTTTTCAAAAACTTGAGCCGCCATTTTGTCAAAGGCCGGATAAATGACATGATCACTCGGACCAAAAAGAACCAAAGTTGGCGTACTGGCGTTACGCCCCATCATTGTCGGTTCACTGCTTTTAGACGGATGAAAGACTGTTTCATATCCACCAAAAGAAGCACGCAGCACTGCGGCATCGGCAAAGGGCTCGCAATGAAAGTCAATAGCCGATTGATCAAAAGTGCCGGGGTGAGCCCAAAAACGACTCCCGTAGAAAGTAGCGATATAGCGACGACGTTCATCAGGCGTGGACAATTCACTTGCCAGAGCATCAGCATCAAGACCTTGACGCAAGAAATAGTCGGCGGCTTCACGAGGTGCACGTGTGCCATCAATTCCAGCCATACGCTCTGCATCAAAAGGCAATGGTGAGTTGAATAAGACCATACGATCAACGAAGTCTGGGTAACGCAATGCCATGTCTTGAATAACGGGACCGCCTAGATCACCACCCAAAACGACGACCTTGTCATAACCCAATTGATCGTGTACGAGCGAGTGCATATCCTTGGAGTGCGACGGCGTGTCATAGAAACCGTCGGTCGGATGACCACTGTCACCAAAGCCACGTAGGTCAGGCACGATGACATCAAATCCTGCCGCTGCAAATGGGGCAATAACTTTCCAGAAGATCCGTTTACTTTCAGGCCACCCATGTACGCAGAGCAGTGCCACGCCAGAACCTTGACCAGCTTTTTCATAGACAAAAGCCTGATCAAAACCACGTAACGAGGATCGATGAACATGGAATCTGCGGGCATCTACATCGTCGTGCATAGCAATACCGTACCCATCATGTTTCAGACGATAGGTATTGAAGGCATCACCACGCTCTAGCGTAAGAACCTATGGATGCCCAAGAGTTCCGCGCCAATGGTCAAGCCGTCATCGAGTTGATTGCGCAATACCTCGAAACGATCGAAGAACGCCCGGTTACGGCCGATGTGAAACCAGGCGATGTGCGTGATCAATTACCTGCCCATCCCCCAACTGAGCCCGAATCTTTTGAATCTGTACTCGCCGATGTCAGCAACATCATTATTCCCGGGCTCACCCACTGGCAGCATCCAAATTTCTTCGCTTTTTTTCCTGGCAACTCGTCCTATCCATCAATACTCGCTGATCTCTTAACTGCTGGTCTCGGCGTCCAAGGTATGAGTTGGCTGTCATCACCAGCGTGTACTGAAGTTGAAACCTTGATGCTTGATTGGATGCAAGAACTGCTCGGTCTACCTGAGAGTTTCCGCAGCACCACAGCATGCGGTGGTGGAGTCATTCAAGGTTCGGCGAGTGAAGCAACGCTGTCATCAATTCTTGCTGCTCGTTGGCGGGTCACTGCGGGTGACGTGAACAAAGATGGGGACACAACAAAGCTCGTCGCTTACTGCACATCACAATCACACAGCAGTATCGAAAAAGGTTTACGGATTGCTGGGATTGGAACACAGAACATTCGCATCATTAAACATGACGCCTCATTTGCCATGGTCGTTGATGCACTTGAGGAACAGATCATCGCCGACAAAACAGCCGGCTTGATTCCGTTCTGGGTGTGCAGTACTCACGGCACTACATCGTCTGGTGCATTTGACCCAACAGCCGATATCGGCACTATTACCCAGCGCCATAATCTCTGGCTCCATGTCGACGCCGCGATGCACGGCATCGCTGCCCTTGCTGAAGAACATCGCTGGGTCAATGATGGTCTTGAACTCGCTGATAGTTATTGCACCAATCCCCATAAGTGGATGGGGGTCAACTTTGACTGCGATTTATTTTGGACTCAGGATCGAGCCTCGTTGCTCGGTGCTCTCAGTATTTTGCCCGAGTACTTACGCTCTGCGGCCGCGGAAACTGGAGCGGCGATCGACTATCGCGATTGGCAGATTCCCCTCGGGCGACGATTTCGATCACTCAAGTTATGGTTTGCAATCCGCTGCGATGGCACCGCCGTTTTCCAGGAGGTCATCCGTCGCCATATCCAGATCACACAAGAGTTGGCGGACCTTGTCGCCCAGGACCATCGTTTCGAAATCATGGCTCCTCACCCCCTCAATTTGTTGTGTATTCGCCTTCGCGGTGCATCTCCGCAAGATGCTGATGCACGCACAGATGCCCTGATAGAAGCGGCAAATGCCACTCGTTCGGTATTTTTCACACGAACCGTCCTCGAAGGGCGCAGTGTCTTGCGTTTTTCAATCGGTGGACGAACCACCCATGCCCAGCATGCGATGTCGGCTTGGGGTTTGTTGAGAAGTTTGGCCTAGGCTTTTAAGACAATTGAACAAACACCCCGTGCGGGGTTTGGGTGTAAGTCCCAACCGGCGGTTAAAGCCCGCGAACCTTTGGAAGAGGCAACTCCTCCATCGGCCGATCTGGTGTGAACCCAGAGCCGACGGTCAAAGTCCGGATGGGAGCACGGGTATATAACGGTCTTGGCTGTGCCGTGGGCGCTCTCCTGAGGGTGCCCGTTGCGCGTTGGGTGCTGTGTGTACCGCGCTGTCATTGGATCCCCGCAAGAGGTCATAACTCCAAAGATGACCACCCACATGACCAGCACCGCATATATGGACAGAGCAATCGCACTTGCTACGTCAGCGCGTTTGCATGCGTCACCGAACCCGTGGGTGGGCTGCGTACTCGTGACATCTGATAGCCAAGTTTTTGAAGGCGCCACCGAACCACCCGGCTCGCGCCATGCAGAGATCGTTGCTCTCGATGCTGCTCACGCATCTGGTGCAGATACCCGTGGTGCCACCGTGTACACCACACTTGAGCCATGTAACCATCAAGGCCGAACGGGAGCGTGTACCGAAGCACTGATTGCCGCTGGCGTGACGCGCGTCGTCAGCGCAATTGCCGACCCTGACCCGCGCGTCTCTGGTCAAGGTTTTACTGCCCTGCGAGCAGCGAATGTTGATGTGCAGGTTGGATCCTGCGCTGAGCAGGTGGGCGAACAACTGCATGCTTACATCCATCACCGAACGACAGGCCGCCCATTTGTTGTCCTGAAGTTGGCGATGACACTCGATGGACGGACGGCGGCCGCTGACGGTTCAAGCCAATGGATCACAGGAGAACAAGCGCGAGTTGAGGCACATCGCCTGCGCGCCGAGAGTGACGTCATCGTTGTTGGAGCCCAAACAGTTCGATCTGATGATCCATCCCTGACCACTCGACTTGTTGCTGGCCCATCACCACGCCGCATCGTCCTAGGTTCGGCTCCGGCAGGTGCCAAAGTTCAACCATGCACAGAGTGGACGGCGGGCTTGCCAGAACTGCTTGATCTGCTTGGTCAAGAAAATGTCTTACAGGTGATGGTTGAAGGTGGAGCCAGCGTGGCTGCCTCATTTCATCGAGAAAACCTCGTCGACCGTTATGTGCTGTATGTGGCCCCTGCATTTATGGGAGGCGACGATGGTATTCCACTTTTTCGCGGTGCTGGAGCAGCAACGATGCAGGAACTTTGGCGCGCCAATATTGTCAGTACACGCCTCATTGGTGAGGACATTGAAATCGTGATTGATAAAAACCCCCGAAAATTCAAGGAGACAGTATGAGTGAGGACTTTAAGTTTGCAGCAATTGATGATGTCATAGCGGCAATTAGTCGCGGTGAAATGATCGTCATGGTTGATGATGAAGATCGCGAGAATGAAGGGGACCTGATCATGGCTGCCCAATTTGCGACACCAGAAAAAATCGCTTTTATTGTCCGCAATTCATCGGGTGTCGTTGTTGCCCCATTGAGTGGCGAACGCTGCGATGAGTTGAGGCTTCCACTCATGGTTGAGCACAACACAGAGAGCCACCGCACAGCATTCACAGTTTCCGTGGACATGATCGAAGGAACCACTACCGGTATTTCCGCATCGGATCGCTCCGCCACACTCTGCGCCTTGGCCGATCCATCAGCAACCTTCGCTTCCTTCGCCCGACCGGGTCATATCTTCCCGCTGCGAGCGCGAGAAGGTGGAGTTCTCAAGCGCGCCGGACACACAGAAGCTGCCGTTGACTTGGCACGCATGGCTGGTCTCCAACCAGCTGGAATCATTTGCGAAATTACTAACGAAGATGGCTCGATGTCGCGCCTACCGCAACTCATTGAATTTTGCAAAGAGCATAACTTGTTGCTCTCAAGTATCGCCGAACTCATTAAATATCGGCGACACCACGAGAAGTTGGTGACCCGCATGGGTCAAGCCCAAGTACCCACCGATTGGGGAAACTTCACATGTACAGCGTTTCGTAGCGATATTGATGACACCGAGCATCTGGCTTTTTCTATGGGTGATGTTGAAGATGGGCATCCCGTTCTCGTTCGTGTCCACAGTGAATGTCTCACGGGCGATGTATTTGCCAGTCGACGTTGCGATTGTGGCCCTCAACTTCAGTCCGCGATGGCACTGATTGCAAGGGAAGGTCGTGGGATCGTTGTTTATCTTCGTGGTCATGAAGGTCGCGGGATTGGTATCGCCCACAAGATTCGTGCCTACTCGCTGCAAGACGGTGGTCTCGACACCGTGGATGCAAACACCGAATTAGGTTTACCGATTGATAGTCGGGAATACGGTGTTGGTGCACAAATCCTTGCGGATCTGGGTGCTCACAAACTTCGCTTGATCACCAATAACCCGGCAAAATATGGTGGTATTGAGGGTTATGGTCTTGAAGTTGTCGAGCGTGTCGCGCTCAACCCCGTACCAACGCAGGAGAATCTTAAATATCTCCAAACCAAGCGCGATCGCATGGGTCATCTACTCGATTTACCAGAAACAATTTCTTCAATACCGCAAGGAGCTCAGCCGTGACAAGAATTCAGAGTAGTCAAACAATGCCAGAGTCCTTTGATGGCTCGGAGTTGAACATTGGAATCGTGTGCGCCCGATTCAACGACCACATCGTGAACGAACTTCTCGCTGGCGCATTGCGTGGGCTCAAGCGTTGCAGTGTCGCAACCTCAAACATCGAAATCGTTTGGGTCCCTGGCGCATTTGAAGTTCCTCTGGCAGCGATCAGTCTTGCTGCCTCCGGAAATTTTGATGCGATCGTGACTCTTGGTGCCGTCATTCGTGGGGATACATCACATTTTGAATTTGTAGCCGGTGAATGTGCCCGTGGAATCCAGAATGCCCAACTCGATACGGGCATCCCAGTGATGTTTGGCGTCTTGACTGTGGAGAACAATCAGCAAGCTATTGACCGCTCTGGACCTGGAATCGACAATAAGGGTGATGAGGCAGCGGTTGGCGCAGTCGAAATGGGTCTTCTGATCAATCAGATCGTGGCCACCTACCCAACCCTCGACTGAGTCGAACACTTCGCCGTACATTGACGCTGCTGAGCCACATTGGTGATAGCAATGCCGCGCAAGTGGCCGAAAACATAGGAGGGCGGCATGGGCTTTGGCCTGAGTCTCCTCGTGGCGGTTACGAGTTTCCTGACCGCTCCATCACTTGATCCCAACTCTGCGCGGGATTCACAATATTTGGAAACTTTGGTCTTTAATACCTCGTTACCGGCTTTCATTGAGATTTTGCACGAATATCCAACCAGGCTTGGGTGGTTTGACCAATCAAGCGACCTCTGCTCGGCCCCGATAATCGGCAGTACTGGGCGAAGTTTTAATTTCACTCAGGCTTGCGAACGACATGACTTTGCATACCGTAATTACAAACTCATGGACACAAAGTATTCGTGTTTCGCTCGCCTTGCTGGCCATTTTTGCGCGCCGACGGGAGAACATTTTGCACACTGGTGGAACGGGAGCACCAGACTCAGGATTGACGAACGCTTTGCCTCCGACATGTCGGATCATTGTGCCACACGTTCAATATGGGATCGTCCGATCTGTCGCGCATGGGCTCATATCTTCTTTCGAATGGTCCGCCTTTTCGGTGGACCATAAAAATCATCCGCCCTCAGGGCAACATTCGTTGGTATTTGATCGACATCACTTCATTGAGAAATTCTCTGGCCATCCCCCACCCGCGTTCAACCTCGATAAAGCCGGCTCGTTCAATGGTTTTGCACGAAGCAATATTGTCTTGAGCCACATAAGCAACTAGCGACTGAATACCTTCTTCAGGTTTAATTGCCGCAATGAGCATTCTGATTCCTGAGACTGCGACACCCATTCCCCTACCCCAAGGCGCAACCCAATAACCAATGTCAGCCTCACCTGTCACCTGATCAATTTTGTGAATACTCACTAAACCTAAAGGAGTCAATGACTCAGGATCTTCAATCACCATCGTCACATATTCTGGGTCTTCTTCAATAAACCACTCTGCATCTTCAAGCGAATATGGTCGGGGCACCATTGTCCAACGTTGGATGCTTTCATCCTGACAGGCCTCAAAAATCCACGCCATATCCTCAAAATCCAAAGTGCGCAACTGGAAAATACTCATTGGGTCACCTACCAATTCGGCAGTTCAAGAACTTCTACCCGATGTAAAACGCACAGCAGTTCATGCAAGATTCGCGCCGTAGCTCCCCACACAGTTTCATCATCAAGATGAAAAAAAAACATTGGGCGATTGCTTGATAATTCCGCGGTAGAAAATGACCACCATTCCCAAGAGAAAGTATCACTACGTACGAGTTCTACTAATGGCACCCACACTGCTCGCTCAACTTCGGAATCACAGAGCTTTAGTTCAGGCTTATATTCAACTGAAGCCACAATCGGAACAATGTAACTGCGACTGACAAATGTTGATAGTGGGCTCAACCGACCATGAACCGTGATCAGTGAAGAATCAATTCCGACCTCTTCATAGGTCTCTCTTAACGCAGCCTCAATAATACTTTCGCCTTCTTCAATTCGCCCTCCAGGAAAACTCATCTCTCCACTGTGATTGTTGAGTGACGATGAACGGCGAGTGAGCAACACTTCGGCACCCTTCGGGCCAGGTACCAATAGCGCCAACACTGAGGAAATCCGCTCATCAGGTTGCGGGGAGGAAATGGCACCTAATGGTTCAGCACGATCCACCAGAGTGCTAACCAAAGAGGCCAGAGAAAATTCAACTGAGTGATTGTCCCACAGTGGCTTTCCTGCATCGTGGCGAGAGTGCGGAGCAGGAATACGTTGAGTGCCCCCCGCACGACGTATGGAACCTGTAGTCATGATGAATCAGGCGACGACAGTTGGCTTCCAGCCAGAGGTTTGCAGTTCTTTCAGGATCTCAGCAAGGCCGGCCTTTTTCATATTGGTCATGGTCTTGCCTGGTGCTTCTTCACCACGTTCCCATTCATCCCATGCGGCGATGATCTTGTTCAGGTCGGCTGCTGGACGTTCAAAAGTTGAGGACATAGCAAGAGTTTACGTCGTCAAATGGCAAAGCCTCAGTCAAAGAGGTCTTGAGCCAAGGCATGGTCATCGCTCCAACGAACATCAATCGATGAGTTCTCAAATCGTTCGCGTCCCACCAGATGATGAATCTGGCGGACAATAGCCCGCACCTTTTTCTGCGTGAATTTTTCACAAAAGATGACATTCATTGGTGTTTCCATGGAGATACTTGTCTGCGCAATCAGTAACGAAAACAGCGCCTCATGGTTCACGACCGCTTCAAACAACCTTGAGGTCCCATCAAAATCAACAATCTCCACGCGTCCACCTTTGAGTACGGTTGCCGCATACGAACCCGTGCCTATGGCATCGGTCCAGATCACCACAGCGGTGCCCTCCCCCAGTTGAACACGACGCGGTTTGACCGCACCTTTATCGGTGCCTTTATGTGGGGTTTTGAGGATCTTGTTTTTCATAGGTGCTTCTCACGTCTCTTTTAGTTGGCGAGTCTTTTCCCGAATTTTACTTGCCAGGGTTCCCGCGCTTCGCCCCGCTATGCGACTCAACTCGTCTGCCTTACCGTCGGGGGTAACCGACATCTTCTGCTGAGTACGCTGCACTTTAGGCAAATAGTTAGTTTGGGTGATGACGACGGCGAGCACTAAAACAATCATCACCTGCATAAGGCGCGTGGCGTTATCAAGGTTCGGGAGTGCGCAAGAAACGACCGCAATCGCCAAGACCGCGTAATCAAGCATGCGATGGAGTCGACGATTCACCCACCGAAATGCCCCGAAGGGAGCGTCCGCCACGGCTGTATTGACAATGATCAGCGAACCAACAATCACTGGCACGATCGGCTTACTACTTTGCAGACCCGTTGCCAGCAGTGCTCCGCCCACGATGTACTCGGCCAATTGATGCAACCAAAATGGACGCTTTGTTGCAGAAGACATAAGTACAGACTAGTTGGCGGATTCGTGTCACATTAGAAGAGCCTCCCAAGTCGCAATGATGCTCACGTGTGAATTGCAAAGGCCGGTGGATTTCTCCACCGGCCTTTCACATTTCATTGCGATGCAATAGTCGTTGTGCGACCCTTAGGTCACATCATTCCGCCCATGCCACCCATACCGCCAGGCATTCCGCCGCCCATGCCTCCGCCAGCGCCGCCCTTTTCGGGCTTGTCAACGACGAGACATTCGGTGGTCAGAACCAACGCTGCAATGGAACCAGCGTTCTGCAAGGCAGCACGCGTGACCTTTGCTGGGTCAATGATGCCCGCCTTGACAAGGTCAACATATTCACCGGTCGCGGCATTGAGTCCGATGGAACCAGTCTCCGCTTCAACTCGCTGCACCACAAGGGCGCCTTCCATGCCGGCATTGTCGGCGATATTGCGAGCCGGAGCATCAAGGGCTTCCCACACGGTGCGAGCACCAGTAGCCTCATCGCCAGTCAACGAATCGACGACAGCTTTGACCGCAGCACGGGCACGCAATAATGCGGTTCCGCCACCTGGTACAACGCCCTCTTCGATCGCTGCCCGAGTCGCCGAAATGGCGTCTTCGATGCGGTGCTTCTTTTCCTTGAGTTCAACTTCGGTGGCTGCGCCAACCTTGATCAGGGCCACGCCACCAGCCAACTTGGCCAAACGCTCTTGCAGTTTTTCACGATCCCAGTCGGAATCAGTGTTTTCGATTTCAGCTTTGATCTGATTGATGCGACCTTCGACGTCAGACTTTTCTCCAGCACCATCGACAATGGTGGTTTCGTCCTTAGTCACGATGACGCGCTTGGCACGACCGAGAAGATCAAGAGTGATGTTCTCCAACTTCAAGCCGATTTCTTCGCTGATGACTTGGCCACCAGTGAGTACGGCCATGTCTTGCAACATTGCCTTACGACGATCGCCAAAACCAGGAGCCTTGACTGCGACCGAGGTAAATGTGCCACGGATCTTGTTCACCACGAGGGTGGCCAATGCTTCGCCCTCAATATCTTCAGCGATGATGACCAGCGACTTGCCCGTCTTCATCACTGCTTCGAGTGCTGGCAAAAGCGCCTGAACGGTGGAGATCTTCGAGCCGTACAACAAGATGTAAGCATCGTCAATGACTGCCTCTTGACGCTCAGCATCGGTCACGAAGTAAGGCGACAAGTAACCCTTGTCAAACAACATGCCCTCAGTGAAGTCTAGTTCAATACCGAAAGTGTTGCTCTCTTCAACGGTGACAACGCCGTCTTTACCGACCTTGTCAATGGCATCAGCGATGACATTGCCGATAGCCGAGTCAGCAGCCGAGATGGTTGCAACGCTGGCGATCTGAGCCTTGTCTTCAACCTTCTGTGACAACTGCTTGATACTTTCAACGGCAGCTGCAATTGCCTTTTCGATACCTTTTTTCAGACCCATTGGATTTGCGCCAGCGGTGACGTTACGTAGACCGAAGTGCACCATTGCCTGTGCGAGCACAGTTGCGGTAGTGGTGCCGTCGCCGGCCACATCGTTGGTCTTAGTAGCAACTTCTTTCACCAACTGGGCACCCATGTTTTCAAATGGGTCTTCCAATTCAATTTCTTTAGCAATGGACACACCATCGTTCGTGATGGTGGGTGCACCGAACTTCTTGTCAAGCACAACGTTGCGACCTTTTGGTCCGAGAGTTACTCGAACGGCATCGGCCAACTTGTTGACGCCTGCTTCGAGGGCGCGACGCGCTTCCTCGTCAAATTTCAGCAGTTTCGACATGTGTTATAACCTCACTTGCCAACGATGGCAAGAACGTCACGGCTGGTGAGGATCAAAAGATCTGAGCCCTCGATAGTGACTTCGGTGCCGCCGTACTTGGAGTACAACACGGTGTCGCCTACTTTGATGTCGAGTGGGTGGTGCTTTCCAGCATCGTCACTCCAGCGACCGGGTCCAACTGCGAGGACGACGCCTTGCTGTGGCTTTTCTTTGGCGGTATCGGGGATGATGAATCCGGAAGCAGTGCGCTCCTCGGCTTCATTGGGCCGTACCACGATGCGATCATCGAGGGGCTTCAGGTTCATGATTCAAGCCTCCGTGGCTAGATAGTTGGGTTGATGGTTAGTGGCAAGGGCGAGTTAGCACTCACACCTGCCGAGTGCCAATGCTATGGGGATGCCTGCGCCTTAGCAACCGCCAGCGCCCCCAACCGGCCCGAAAAGTTGGTCTGCTCGCCCCTAGCCCAACCTCTGCCCCAAACCTGCACAAATTTCCTGCAGACGCTCGATCGGAAGGCCAATAATGGCATCTAAGGACCCGTCAAAATGGTCAACAAAGAGAGCCCCACCTCCCTGAATCGCATATGCCCCGGCCTTATCGCTGGGCTCACCCGTTGCCACATAGTCGGCGATCTGGCTTTGCGTCAGAGTTTTAAACCAAACCCGCGAGGTCACAACCTCGACATGGCCCTGCCACTCAACTCCGCGACATCCTGGCCCCGCCACCGCTACGGCAAGACCCGTATGAACCCTATGCTCGCGCCCACTCAATGATCTCAGCATCGCCACCGCTTGATGATTGTCATCGGGTTTACCCAAGATTTCTTCATCAATCTCAACCGTGGTGTCAGCGGCAATGACAATCGTGCCAACCCCCACTGCCCCGGCGGACCGCATCACAGCGTCGAGTTTCGTTGCCGCTAATCGGCGTACATATTCCTGTGCTATTTCTCCATGGAGTACCGATTCATCGATATCAGGTGCCAACACCTGCGGTTCAATGCCAACCGCACGCAACAACTCGAGACGACGCGGAGAACCAGATCCAAGGATGATGCCCATTAGAGAAAGAATCCGTTCATCCGCCGGAGACTGCCATCACGTCGTTGTCATCGGGTACGACCATGTCATTCAAACAACCGCGATATCCATCAGGTAAGGACACCCGAATCGGACCACTTGTTTTGCCACGACGCAAATATTCGCCACCCTCAACAACAGTTAAATGACTTCCGTGAATGGAGATCATCTCGTCGAGTAAATCGTCGATCGCAAGGATTGAGTCAGCCGTTGCGAGGCGATGACGAATCTCGCCGCCGACAGGAAAACCTGTGAGATACCACGACACGTGTTTACGAAAATCGCGTACACCGCGAGTTGAACCAATATCATCAGCGCCGAAATGTTCAGCCAATGAACGCACATGACGCTTCATTACCTCGACAACAAAACCAAGATTTCGTGGAGGCAGAACCTCACCACCTGCGAATGCGGCAACAAGATCAGCGAACAACCAAGGTCGACCAAGGCAACCACGACCGATGACAACACCATCGCATCCCGTGGCCTCAATCATCCGCAGTGCATCACTCGCTGTCCAGATATCTCCGTTACCCAAAACAGGAATTGATGTCACAGCCTGCTTCAGTTCTGCGATCGCATCCCAACGCGCAGTACCGCTGTAATGCTGTTCAGCAGTTCGCGCATGAAGAGCGATCGACGCAATGCCTTCTTCTTCAGCAATCAGTCCGGTGTGCAAATAAGTAATCAGGTCTTCATCAATACCGATGCGAAACTTCGCCGTCACGGGGATGCCAAATGGCGCTGCCGCCTTCACCGCACCGCGCATAATCGCGCGCAGCAAATTTGGTTTGGCGGGTACCGCCGCCCCACCACCTTTGCGCGTCACCTTGGCGACTGGGCAACCAAAGTTCATATCAATATGGTCCACAGCTCCGGCCTCACCGAGTTTTGTTACGGCCCGCGCCAACATCACTGGGTCGCTGCCATATAACTGCAAACTTCGCGGTGACTCGTCAGCAGCGAAAGTGACCATCCGTTCCGTCTTGGCGCTGCCGTGTACCAATGCTGTGGCCATCACCATCTCGTTGACGTACATCAGGCCAGGCGCAAACTCGCGACATAAGGTCCTAAAAGGCGCATTCGTGACACCAGCCATGGGTGCCAAAACAATCGGCGATGAGAATGCCAAATGACCAATTTTCAGAGGTTTCAACGGAAGAGTCATTGAGTCAATTCTTTCCTCGTGCCCAACTTGAATCAAGCAATGGCAAACGTAGATTTGGAAACGCTCCACCACTAAGAGTTGTAGAACCATCACTGCGCAAGCGATACCACGCCGCGCTGCCAATCATCGCCGCGTTATCAGTGCACATCGCCCGACTTGGTAGCAACCCCCGGCGCCCGTCACTCTCGCACATCTCCATGAAGCGTGTGCGCAACAAAGAGTTTGCCGCTACCCCACCACCAAGAACTAAACCTTTTGCGCCAATGAGATCAGCAGCCTTACGTGATTTACTGACCAAGACATCCACGACGGCTTCTTGAAAGCAAGCAGCCACATCGGCGGTGTTAGCCGTTGGGTTATTGCGCACATAGTTGATCACAGATGTTTTCAATCCGCTGAAACTGAAATCCAAGCCATCGTGCATCATCGCTCTGGGAAAACTCATCGCCCGTGGATCACCAGTGCGGGCGATGGCATCAATCGCCGGTCCTCCCGGATATCCGAGTCCGAGAAAACGCGCTACTTTGTCAAAGGCTTCGCCAGCGGCGTCATCAATTGTGCGACCTAACAACTTATATTGACCATGACCGCGCATCTCAATGAGCATCGTGTGACCACCCGACACGAGTAGCACAACTAACGGCATCTCTAAGGTTGGGTCTTCTAATAAACCCGCATAGAGATGGGCCTCAAGGTGATTCACGCCAATGTACGGAACCTCCCAGGTGAGAGCGAGGGCTTTGGCGGCTGAAACGCCAATCAACAGTGCCCCAATCAAACCCGGGCCATGAGTTGCCGCTACCGCATTGATTCGTCTTTCATCAATGCCAGATTCACGAATGGCTTGAGCGACAACAGGATTCAGCAAATCTAAGTGCGCTCGACCAGCAATTTCTGGGACCACTCCGCCGTATTGCGCGTGAAGATCAATTTGGGTGCTCACGACACTGCTAAGAACATCGTTGCCACCCATCACAACGGCTGCAGCTGTTTCATCACAACTAGTTTCGATCGCCAAAATCACCGTTGATTCATCAACGATAAGATTCGTCAAGTTGTTCATTGGCCACCACCAAGTGCGTTGAGGCGCAAACGATATTCGGCACTTTGAATATCATGTGCCCACATCACAAGAGCATCTTCAGTATTTTCATAATAACGCTGCCGAATGCCTGCAGGAGCGAAACCAAAAATGCGATACAAAGCATGGGC
>JBAWVW010000002.1:0-68812 GCA_037147055.1 Actinomycetes bacterium | reverse complement strand
TCTTCACAGGAGCAGCCTTCTTCGCCACAACCTTCTTCGCCACAACCTTCTTCGCGGGAGCAGCCTTCTTCGCGGGAGCAGCCTTCTTCGCGGGAGCAGCCTTCTTTTTAACAGGAGCAGCCTTCTTCGCGGGAGCAGCCTTCTTTTTAACAGGGGTGGCCTTCTTCTTCGCTGGCGCTGACTTCTTGACCGGTTTGCTGGCCATGGTGTTTGTCCTTTTCACTGGTGTGGTTTGGCAGGATACCGCCAACTGACCTATCTCGGGGAGATACTCGCCCGTTCAACGCCGATAAAGATTGCTTCCCCGTCAAGATTCGTGTTCGCCTCACCGTCAGCCCAGCGCAGAGAAGTCGCCAAAGTTTCAGAAGAAAGATCTTCAAGAAATGGCTGCATCAGGTTTCGCAGAGCGTCAGAGACACCCAAAGTCAGTGTGATGCGGTCGCTCACTTCCAGGCCAGCCTCACGGCGAGCCTGTTGCACGAGGCGAATCAGATCGCGAGATGTACCCTCGGCGGCAAGTTCGGGTGTGACTTCGATATTGAGGGTCACCATTCCCAAGCCATCGCCTAACGCCGCACTGGCTGCCCCAGTGGCGACAGCCATCTTCAGGGAGTACTCCCCGTCAAAGAGTTCGATGTCTCCAGCGAAAATTCGATCCCCGTCTTGTCTCCAATCACCAGATTTTACGGACTTGATGACATCTTGAGTACGCCCGCCCAGCCGTGGACCCAAAGCTCCTGGATTTACTTGCAACGCCGCAGATGCCGCAGCAGATGTTTCATGCGAGAGAGAAACCTTCTTGACATTGACCTCATCGGCAATGATGTCAATAAAACCGCTTAACTGTTGTGCGTCGCTATGAGAAACCGTGAGTTCAGATAACGGTAGGCGCACGCGCCGAGCATGCGCCTTACGAATGGAGAGCGCGACCGAACAAACCTCACGCACGCGGTCCATTGTCAATACCAACTCTGGATCACTGACAAGTTCGCTTGCTGATGGCCAATCGGCCAGGTGAACACTTTGGTTTCCAGTCAGTCCGGTGTACACCGTCTCTGACAGCAAGGGCAATAGAGGAGCAGAGACCCGGCAGAGCACATCTAAAACTGTGTGCAAAGTATCAATGGCATCCTTGTCCCCTTCCCAGAATCGATCGCGGGAACGTCGGATATACCAATTTGTCAAAACATCAAGAAACTCTCGGATTCCCGAGCAGGCAGCGAAGAGGTCGTAGGCATCAAGGTCCTTCGTTGCACGTTCAACCATCTGTGTGGTTTTGGCCAAGATGTACCTATCGAGGACATTGCTTGAATCTGTTCTCCAAGTTCCAGAAATACCTTCGGCGTTGGCGTACAAACTGAGGAAATACCATGAGTTCCATAACGGAAGCAAGACTTGGCGCACAGTTTCGCGAATGCCAGCCTCTGTGACCGAAAAATCTGAACCCCGCAGAATTGCCGATGAGAGCAAGTACCAACGCATGGCGTCTGCGCCATAGGTATCAAACACGACCATGGGGTCGGGATAATTTCGCAGACTCTTAGACATCTTTTGCCCATCGTCACCTAAGACGATTCCATGGCTGACACATGTGGAAAAAGCGGGTCGGTCAAAAAGTGCTGTCGCCAAAACGTGCAAGGTATAAAACCAACCTCGAGTTTGACCGATGTACTCAACAATGAAATCGCCTGGATAGTGCTGCTCAAACCACTCAGTATTTTCAAATGGATAATGCACTTGGGCGAAAGGCATTGAACCACTTTCAAACCAGCAATCAAGTACTTCGGGCACACGTCGCATCATTGAACGACCCGTCGGATCATCCGGATTCGGTCGTATCAAATCATCGACCGCAGGACGGTGTAGATCGGTCACAACGACGCCAAAATCTTTTTCTAGTTCCGCCAGACTTCCGTAGACATCAAGGCGCGGATACTCCGGATCATCGCTCTTCCAGACTGGAATCGGCGAACCCCAAAAACGATTTCGACTAATTGACCAGTCGCGAGCGTTGGCCAGCCACTTACCAAAGGAACCTTCCTTGAGATGCTCAGGAACCCATGTGATCTGCTGGTTGAGTTCAAGCATTCGTTGTTTCACCGCAGTTACTTCAACGAACCACGATGAGATGGCGCGGTATACCAAAGGCTCGGCACAACGCCAACAATGAGGGTACGAGTGGTCGTAACTATCATGACGCACAACAACCCCGACTTGCTTGAGATGTTTAATCACCGCAGGGTTAGCTTCAAAAACATGCTGACCCGCCCATGGAGTGACCTCAGAGGTATAACAACCGTGGCTATCCATCGGGCACACCGTGGCGATACCCGCCTCTAGACAAACATTCTGATCTTCTTCACCAAATCCAGGGGCAAGATGCACGACTCCTGTGCCGTCCTGCGTTGTCACAAAATCGGCACCGAGGATTCGAAACGCAGACTCAGTATCAGAGAAATAATCAAAGAGCGGTTGATAGGTCCGACCAACCAAATCTGAACCGAGCAGAGTTCCGACGCGTTGCGCCTCACCAAATTCGCGTTCATAAGAATCAAGCCGGGCCTCAGCAAGAATTAATCGCTCACCGTTTACCTCGATGACCGCGTAAACAACTTCCGGGTGAACGGCCAAAGCCAAGTTTGCTGGGAGAGTCCATGGAGTCGTCGTCCATGCCAAAATTTTCTCGCCACTATCTAATGCGAACTTCACCGTCAAGGCAGGATCTTGACGGTCACGATAAACATCGTCCATGCGCGTTTCGGTATTGCTGAGAGGTGTTTCACAGCGCCAGCAATAAGCCAAAACGCGGTAACCCTCATAGATCAATCCCTTATTGTGCAAGGTCTTGAAAGCCCACATCACACTTTCCATATACGGCAGATCAAGAGTCTTGTAATCGTTTTCAAAGTCAACCCACCGCGCTTGACGGGTGACGTAGCGTTCCCATTCATTGGTGTAGCGCAGAACACTCGTCCTGCAATACTCATTGAACTTTTCGATACCAAAGGCTGCGACCTCAGGGTGACCAGAAATTCCTAACTGCTTCTCGGCTTCAACTTCAGCAGGCAAGCCATGGCAATCCCATCCAAAGCGTCGATCAACACGTTGGCCCTTCATCGTGCGATAACGCGGTATCGCATCCTTCACAAATCCTGTCAGCAAGTGACCGTAATGCGGAAGGCCGTTAGCAAATGGGGGGCCATCATAAAAAACGTATTCGTTTGGCTCACCTGAGTCCGCTGTGTGTTTCTCCAATGAGGCCGCAAAGGTGTCGTCATTCTTCCAGCGTTCAAGAATCTCTGTTTCGATAGCGGGGAACGAAGGTTGCGATTCAACGGGGGGATAACGGCGGTCAGGCATGGCGGTCAGTCTCAATCAGCAAGGCAACGATTGCGAAAGGATATCGGAATTACGACAACCAAGAGGCGAGAACTTGCACCAAGATGAGCACCAACATCGCCGATAAATCGAGTCCACCCATGGGAGGTAACGCTCGGCGAACTGGTGCAAGAACTGGCTCGGTCAGTTTGTATAACCACATTTGGACCATTGCGAGAGCCCCACCTGAGGAAGATGGCGGGAACCAAGAGATGAGCACCCGCAACAACAAGACATAGCTATATATGCGTAGAAGATCACCAAGTAAACCCATGCGAATCAGTACTCAGGCTGAGTTGAACGAGCAGCAGGCTTGAGGAGGTACACACCTCTCGCAACCTTCTCAATTTTGCCATGCATCGCGTAACACAGGCCGCTGGAGAAGTCGATCATTCGGCGAGCGACTTCATCATCGCAACCTTCAGTATTCAAGATCACTGGACTTCCATCGCGAAAGCGATTGGCTACTTCTTGAATATCATTAAATCGAATCGCTTTGACGGTATGGGTCTCACCTTGGACTGTTCCTCCAAGGGTACGTACCGACGAACTGCGTTGAGTCTGACCCGAACGCGAAATGCCAGACGAATCATCAAAAACTGGACGACGTGGGGTCGGCACCGGATCGGTATCTCGAGGTGTTACCTGGCGGACAACTGGGCGAGATCCATCGTCAAACTCTCCGCGACGCTGATCCATCGGTCGCGCTCCTGCGCCAGTGCGATCAGGCTGATCCTCATCGTCATAGTCGTCGTAAGCGCCTTCTTCACCAAGGCCCAAATAATCTAATGCACGCCGAAAGATTGACATCGCAATAAACAATAGTCGGTGTCATCAGGTGATGGGTGGACGGTCTCCAAAGATCGCCGAACCAACGCGAATCAGTGTGGACCCTGCGCCAATGGCGATCTCCAAGTCATTGGTCATCCCCATCGAAAGTTCTTGAAGCCCCAACTGCTGAGCCAAACGAGCAACCTGCGAAAAGACCGCCTCGGTACGCTGCGCATTTGCATCCGTGGGTCCCACCGTCATCAGCCCCTCAACCCTCAGTCCCCGTTGCGCAGCCGAGCCGAGCAAATGCTCAACCTGATCTGGTTGGCATCCACCCTTGACAACTTCACCAGTGGCATTCACTTGAATCAAAATCCGCGCTCCAGGGGATCGTCGGGCCACTTCTTCAAGCACGGAATCACGATCAATTGACTGCCAAACCGAGACCAAATGAGCGATCTGGCGAATTTTATTGGACTGTAGCCGTCCAATAAAATGAACTTCAGGAAGAGATTCGCCAAAACTCGCATCCGCCCGAAGGCCGCCTATCTTCGCTTCCATCTCTTGGGCATAGTTTTCACCGATAGCCGAGCACCCAGCAGCGTGGACGGCGCGAATAGCACTGGCTGGAAAAGTCTTCGTGACAGCGACCACTTTGACCGACTCACCGCCACAACGCCGCGCACGATCAAGTACAGCTAAGTAGTTGTCCCTAATTCGCTCAGTCTCACTCATCGCGAATATGAGACTGACTCGTTACTTCACTTCAAGAACGAAGGAACGTCAAAATCATCGTCGCCATCATTGTCAGGTTCACCATCAGTACTAAAGATGTCCTTGACTGGCGCCGATGGTTTGGCGTCTCGTGCGGGCGCCACTGTGCGACCGGCTGGGCGACCCGTTGGTCGCACTTGAGGAGCACCTTCCCAGCGATCAAAACCCGCGGCGATGACTGTGACTCGCACCTCATCACCCATATCATCATTGATAACGGTTCCGAAAATAATGTTGGCGTCTTGATGAGCAATGCCGTGGATAATCTCGGCGGCTTCGTTCATCTCCATCAGGGTCATACTTGAAGGCCCAGTGACATTGAGAAGCACTCCACGCGCTCCCTCTATTGAGGCTTCCAAGAGATTGCTTGACAAAGCCTTGAGGGCTGCATCGCGAGCACGGCTGTCGCCACTCGCCGAGCCAATACCCATGAGTGCTGATCCCGCGTTCTGTAGCGTCATCTTGACATCGGCAAAGTCGGTGTTGATCAATCCTGGATTCGTGATCAGTTCAGAAATTCCAGAGACACCGCTGTACAAAACTTCGTCCGCACGAGCAAAAGCTTCCATCACAGTGTCGCGAGCATCGACTACTGAGAGCAGTCGATCGTTCGGAACCACGATCAAGGTATCAACTTTTTCTTTCAGTTTGGCAATACCAGCATCCGCTTGCACGGCTCGCTTTCGACCCTCAAAAGAAAAAGGTCGAGTCACAATCGCAATCGTGAGCGCTCCGGCAGCCTTAGCAATCTCGGCCACTACTGGGGCAGCGCCAGTTCCTGTACCGCCGCCTTCGCCGGCAGCAATGAAAACCATGTCAGCACCCTTGAGAGCATCTTCAATCTCGTCGCGATGCGCCTCTGCAGCCAAACGACCAACCTCAGGATCACTACCAGCGCCGAGACCCTTTGTAAGTTCACGACCGATATCAAGTTTGAGTTCGGCGTCACTAGTCATCAAAGCCTGGATATCGGTGTTGATTGCAATGAATTCAACACCACGCAGGTCGCGCTCAATCATTCGGTTCACGGCATTCACGCCGCCGCCGCCGACGCCAACAACTTTGATCTGGCAAATATAGTTTGTCTGTCCACCAACCATGTCGGGAGACTCCTCCGCTTTCAGGTGTCGGCTAAACCGACATTGAGTTGCAATTTACTAACAATTCCGTTCTCAGTCTCGCACTTCTTCATCGGCAATGGGGGGATACTCGCCCCATGCGTCACGTTGAAGTCCTGCTCAACGGCTTGTCCGACCATATCGCGGTGCTGGTTCATCGAACGCTCGGTTCCCCGCTAGAGACATCTAGTACTGAATAACGGTTCGTGCCTTGGCGCTTCATTTCGTTGACTATCCCCACTAATTTGATTTGAAAATCATCGGGAGTGCCGAAAAGTACCTCGATATCTCCTGACAACGAGAGTGAGACCTCCCCCGTTGGAGTCACCGAAACTGACTTTAAACGCTTCAGAAGGTCATAAGGCAAGGCGTTAATGAGTTGTGCTGAACCTAAAAATGGCTGTTCAACGAAACTTCCAGCCGAAAGGTTTGGCCCAGTTCCAATAATTGGTGTGAAATCTGTGGGATCGCCCTCAATGACATCAAGGACGCGCCCATCACGGTCAATGACGCGATTGAAACCGTCCACAGCACGAAAAAAGGCAACAGGGTCTCTCTCCACAATCTCCACCGTGACTCGAGAAGGCATATGCATCGAGACCCGTACTTGACGCACCCATGGGATCTCCAAGAGCTTTTTCTTGGCGGCACCAAGATCCACAGTCAAAATTGCTGAGCCATCCAAATCATCGACCACCTCGGCCAAACGAACTGGATCGGTATATACAGCTCCTTCGACATCAACTTGACGAATTGACAAAATCGGACTCGTGAGCATCAGTAAGAGCAGCATGACGACAACCGCGGCTATGCCAACCATGCTCGCCCAATGCAAGCGTCGCACACCTCCCACGCGTTCAATGGCGAGGCGACGTAAATCAAAGCGCTTGACTCCAGTGCGATCAAGCGTTTTGTGGCGCTGCGAGACGCTAGAAGCCTTCGAACTTGGGGCATCAGAATCATCAGAAATCAGAATTCGTTTTTTTCCTGACGAGGACACCTTCGTGTCCCAAGTCCGCTCCTTTTTTGGCGCAAGAGCTTCTAACTCATCCCCCTTGTTGAAGAGGCGCTTCCATTGGTCTTTCATTGGGACTCCTCCCCAAAACCTATGAGGCGGATTTCGCTACGAAGTTCATACCCAGAAGTGTCGCGTACCGCCCGTTGGATGTAGCGCATTAACGCCACGACGTCTTGCGCCGAGCCACCCGCATCCACTTGGATAAAATTCGCGTGTTTCATAGAAACCTCTGCTGAGCCAATCCGAAAACCCCGCAAACCGCAGCGATCAATCAATTGCCCAGCGGCTATTTCTCCTGGGACCGGATTAACAAAAACCGAACCCGCATTTTGTCCACCTGGTTGGTTCTCTCTACGCCACCTGACGATCTCATCAATCATCTGCTGGGACTCCTGCGAACTCCCATAGGTCAAGGACAGCGTTGCAGACAAAATCAACTGCTCATCTCGGATATCAGAGGCGCGGAAACGAAGTCCAAACTCTGCCCTCGACACGGTGGAGATGATCGCAGTACGGACATCAAGAACCTGCGCGCTCACTAATGATTCACTGATATCTGAACCGTGTCCCCCAGCATTCATTCGAATCGCACCGCCAATTGAACCCGGAACACCTACGGCCCACTCAAAGCCACGAATACCGGCAGTAGCCGTGCGCCGTGCCAAAACCGGTAGTGCCACAGCAGAACCGGCAGTCACGCAACATTCATCCTTTCGAGCAATCAAGGCCTCATCATGCAGTTCCCTGTTGGGGATCAAAATTTGTTGTGCAACTTCTCCGAGTTGCACGATCAAACCCGAAAAACCGTTATCGCTCAGCAGTAAGTTGCTGCCACGCCCCAAAGAGATCAGCGGCACACCGGTTTCGCAAACGACCCGTGCCACAAGCAACAGGTCTTGCATCGTTTCGGCGCGAACGAAAATTGCCGCTCGACCGCCGACCTTGTAAGTCGTCAGCGATGAAACGTCATAGTCGCATTGCGCCAATGCGCCAAGCCCAGCGATAGTCGCCGCTATCTGTTCCTTGCGCAACATCTCAGTGGCCCCTACGGCGAAGAGTTTCTAAAATTTCATGAGGCAGAAATTCAATGTCGCCGCAACCCATTGAGATACATACATCACCAGGTTGCAAAAGTGCCGATACTTGCTCAGCCAATGAGTCTCGACTCGGGAAATATAAGACTTGCTGCGCAGGACGCCGAGCACGCACAGCGTGAGCGACCAACTCCCCCGTGACACCCTCGATTTTTTCGGTACCCGATGAATAGATGTCTGTGATCACCACAAGATCAGCATTCGCAAAAGCATCGCCATATTCTGGGGACATGATTGCCATACGGTTAAAACGATTTGGTTGAAAAACCGCAACGATTCGTCCCCAGCCATCATCGCTGAACTTCGCTGCAGCCAAGACGGCCTCAATCTCGCGTGGCAAGTGGGCGTAATCATCGACCAGCGTTGCCCCTTTAAAGTCACCCACAATTTGAAAGCGTCTGCCTACTCCATCAAAGGTTCGTATTGCGTCCGCCGCGACCTGCATCTCAATGCCACAGGCCACCGCCATGGCTACAGCCCCGGTCACATTGAGGACATTATGCATCCCTCGCAGAGACATAGAAATGGTGACACTTAACCCGTCACCACGCTGGTCAGTGATCGCGAACTCGGTCCGACCATCGGTAGCTGTGACATCATGACAACAAAAATCAGCAGTGGAGTCAAAACCGTAAGTGCACCAATCGCCCACGTGAGACAGGTTTCGAATCAACGGATCATCACAGCAAACCACGCGGGGTCCCTGAATCTGCGAGAGATACCTCGCGAAACTTTCAGTAATGCCCGCAAGATCGTTGTAATGATCAAGATGATCAGAATCGATATTCGTCAAGATGCTGGCGGTTAGTGGCAATTCCAGATGAGTCCCATCACTCTCATCGGCTTCAACAATCGTCCACTGAGAATTGGTCCAGCGCGCTCCAGTTGACTCATTCAGGACATCACCACCAACAATAAAATTTGGATTCAAACCAGCATGGGTAAAAATACGCACGAGCAATGACGTTGTTGTTGTCTTTCCATGCGTACCAGCAACACCAATCGTCGGTCGCTGAAAACAAATCGCCGCCAAAATTTGAGCTCGATTCAACACAGTGATACCTGCCAAACGAGCAGCCACAATTTCAATATTGTTCTGAGGAATAGCAGTTGAGGCGGTCACATAATCGCAGTCGTGAACGACATCTTCGTCATGACCAATGTTGATCAGTACCCCGAGTCCTCGCAACCTGTCAATGACTGGCGAGTCCTTAATGTCGCTCCCAGAAACTTCATGACCCATTTGTTGCAAAGTCGTGGCGATGGCGCTCATTCCTGGGCCACCCACGCCGACCACATGAATTCGCCGACGTGTCGTTAAATCGGTGGCAATTCCATTCATTATCTGATGCCTTGAGCCATGCTCAAAATTAGTTCGCCAATTGCTCCAGCACGATTTTTGGCACCCAGGAGATAAGCATGTCTCCCAATTTCAAGCAACTGATCAGGGTTCGCGCGCAATTCTTCGATCTTGGCGATCAATGATTCCGCAGCTACGTCTTCTTTGAGAAGAATCGCTGCTGCGCTTTCACTCAGCCATTGGGCGTTCGCTGTTTGATGGTCGTCGGCGGCACCAGACCATGGAATCAAAATTGAAGGAGTCCCAGTAGTCGCCACATCGGCGATTGTTCCTGCTCCTGCACGCCCAATGAGGAGGTCAACGCTCGCATAGATGTCTTGCATATTGTCTTCGTAAGCAATCACTTGGTACTGCACGCCGTGAATCTGGGTTGGCGTGATGGGATTTTTGAAGTCATCAAAAAAGCGTGGCCCCACGATGTGCCGAACTGCCAACTGATCATCATCAGCAAATCTTTGCACGAATCGTTGGATTATTTCATTCAGCATTCCAGAACCCTGAGAACCACCAATCACACCGATCAGAAATCGTTTCTCGGCGATTCCAAGTCTTTGGCGGGCCGCGACACGGTCCTGATCTCGACTTACGGAACGCACCACCCGCCGCACTGGAGCTCCAGTCATGACCGCGCGCGGCAGCGGCGAGTCGGGAAAGGCCGCCGCTGTCTTGTCGGCGAAACGCGCCGTCAGGCTACTTGATCTTCCCGGCCTGCGGTCATAACTCACGACCACAATGGGAATGCCTAATTTCTTTGCAGCCAGCACTGCGGGCAAACTGGCGTAGCCGCCAACGCTGACAACCACTTTGGGTGCAAGCGATCGCATCAGTCGAATTGCCTGATTCCGCGCTCGTAGCAAGCGCGGAATAAAGAGAAAATTCGTCTGACATGCCGAAAAGGAGAAACTTCTTTGCAGTCCAGTCACATGAAAAAACTTGTGCCCCATTCCTGTTGGTGGGATCAAACGCGTTTCAATTCCCCGATGCGCACCCATGTAGTAGATATCACTGATCAATATCCCAGAATCAACGAGTGTTTCGCTTATCGCGATCGCCGGCAGGACATGCCCCGAGGTGCCGCCACCGCCGATGACTGCGAAACAAGTCATCTTGGTCTGCGGGCTACGTTCATCATTAATCCGCACGCCACCATTGAAACAATAAGCGATGTTCCACCAAAAGAGATGAACGGCAAGGTCAGTCCAGTCACTGGCAACAAACCGATGACCCCACCAACGTTGATCACTAACTGCAATAAGAACCAGGAAGCGATGCCCCCAGCAAGCAACAGCCCAAAGCGATAACGACACGAAAGAGCCACTTGTAGTCCAAAATAAATGAGAAAAGCGAAGAGAGTCACAAGTCCCAGAACCCCCAACAAGCCCATCTCTTCAGCAAGAACAGCGAATATGAAGTCGCTGTGAGCCAAGGGAACATAACCCCATTTACCCGAACCAGTTCCGATACCCGTACCTGTCAAGCCGCCATTAGAGAGACTGATCATCGACTGGTACACCTGATAGCCCTGATCTGCGCGGGTTCCATAAATATCCAAAAAAGAAGTAAATCGTTGAAGTTTTTCGGGGCTACTACGAATGAACAACAGTGCAAACGGCGTTGCTCCTGCCGCCAAAGCCAGCATGGGACGCAGTGGTGCGCCGGCTAGGAAGAGGACAGCAGCAGCTATTCCAAGCATGACGAGACACGAGCCAACATCGCTCTGAATCATCGCTAATCCGGCACCCGCGCTCGTGACTATGAGAAAAGGACTCATAGTGCGGCGCAGGTTTCCCATTTCTGCTTCACGTCGTGACAAAAGGTCGGCACCAAAAATAATGATGAATAACTTCATCAACTCGGAGGGTTGGAATGTTTGAGAACCAAAGTGAATCCATGCCCGTGCGCCGTTGACTTTGGTGCCGATACCAGGGAGGAAAGCAAGCAACATCAGAGCCACGCCGAACATGGGCAAGATTGAAGCAAATGTCAATGAGGGGAATCTCTTCGTGTGCTTTTGAAACCAAGTGAGCGGAAAAGTGGTAGCTAAAGCCATTCCAAGCAAACCAATGCCGGCGAAAAAAACCTGCCGAGAGAAGTAATTCCATGGTGTTCCCTCTTTATTAAATGAATAGATCGAGGAGGCCGAAAGAACCATGACTAAACCAAAGGCAACAAGAATAAAAACCATCGCAGCAATCATGTAGAAGCCCAAAGGTTTTGGCCCTTTGCCTATTTTCTCACGATAACGAGAACGGGGTCGGGTCCCTTTGCTACGAGCTAATTGGGCGCGTTCAAAGGCAGCCCGCCGACGGTCGGACATATCTTGAGGTTTGCGAGTTTGACGTTGAATGACGGCTGTCATGATGTGGCTCCATTACTTTGAGTGCGTAAAACATTCGGACCAAGGAGTTCTTTGACACATCGCGAAAAATCTTCACCGCGTGCGGCATATCCGCCGTACCAATCCAGGCTTGTACATCCTGGAGACAAAAGTACGGTGTCGCCAGTGGTTACCAAAGAGGCCGCTACCGAGACGGCTACCTCCATCGAATCTGCAAATACGACTGGACACACACCGTGAAAAGCCTGAGCGATGAGTTCGGCTGATTCACCAATTGCTACGACACTTTTCATTCGACCAGGCTCACCAGCCATTGCTGCGAGGTCAAGACCTTTATTGCGTCCACCCGCAATCAAAACCACTGAATCAAAACCACGAATGGCAGTCAGGGCAGCGTGCGGAGTCGTGGCCTTTGAATCGTCAAACCAACTCACTCCGTGTGCTTGCGCCACAAACTCAATCCGATGATGTGGCGCCACGAAGGTGCTGAGAACCGAAGTGATCGCACGGAGTTCACCCAAGCCACTTTCTTGGCACAGAGCTGTTGCCACTAGGGCGTTGGAAATATCATGCGGCAGCGCGCGATGCATGGCTGCACTCTGCGTGATCTCTCCGAATGGTCCACACAGTTTTCCGTCACGACAGAAGTAGTGGCCGTCACCCGACTCCCCTGCAACAACTATTTGGTGTGCCGACGATCGGCGCAAGTGACGCATCACTGTCTGATCAGCAGCACAACCGATCGCAGTATCTGTCAGGTAAAGATTTCTCCAAAGACGGGCCTTCGCCGCCTCATAGGTATCCATTGATATGTGCCAATCAAGATGATCCGGAGCCAAGTTCAACCACGCCGAAGCCTGCGAACGAAATGATTCGACGAAGGCAAGACGAAAACTTGTGGCTTCAACGACGAACGTATCAACGTCCATATCCAAAGCCTCGACCATAGGAATCTCCGTATTTCCACAAGCGACTGGTCGACGGCCTGATGCTGCCAGCATGGCTTGAGTTAACAATACGGTCGAAGTCTTGCCATCGGTTCCTGTCACCGTCACAATGGGGCGAGCGCCACCGGTGCGCATGGATTCCCATTCATAAGCAAGGTCTAACTCGGTCTTTATTTCCTTACCCTGATGCAGCGACTCAGTAATCAAGCGATGATGCTCGGCAATGCCGGGTGCAGGAGCAACACATGCACTCATTTCAATCAGTTTTCTCAACTCGGTATCGCTGGGAGACTCAATCGCCACGACATCTATTTCTGCCAAGGCCAATCGTTGGATATCTGTCAGGCGATCATCAACGGCGATGAAGTCAATGTCACGCTGCTTCAGCGCACGAATCGTCGCCATACCTGCAATCCCAACTCCGTAGACAAGCACCTGATCACTCATCGCAGCGCATCGCTTATTCGAGTGAAGTCACCAATGAATAAAGCGAGAGAGGCAGCTACGCACACGCCCCCAATGATCCAAAACCTAATGATCACTGTCGTTTCTGGCCAACCGATCAACTCAAAATGGTGATGAATGGGAGTCATCCGAAAAAAACGTCGAGTTCGTCCCGAGGCCTTAAAAATAGCCATTTGAATCGCCACCGAACCAGCTTCGATGACGTTGACTCCGCAGATCAACGGCAATAGGAAATGTGTATTGGTTGCCACTGCTAATAATCCCAAAGCTGCGCCTATGCCGAGAGCTCCGACATCACCCATAAATATTTTGGCAGGCGCAGCGTTCCACCACAAGAAACCTCCACATGCACCAGCGAAAGCGGCCGATAAAACAGCGAGATCCAACGGGTTAACGGTGCCGCCGTGAAGCACACCATAAATTTCTGGATTTCTAAACGACCAATAACCAATCACAGTGAACGCAAGAAATCCGAACAGCGCTGATCCGCCGGCCAAACCATCAAGACCATCGGTGACATTGACTGCGTTGGTTGTACCCCACATCATCAACGCCGTCCACAACACCCATAGCCACCAAGGAATCTGCCAACCTGGAAAGTCAAAACGAGTCAACGAGATTGTTTCTGAAATATCAACCGTGGCCACGAGGAACCATGTGATCAGACATGCCAAACCAAATGTAATGTAACCCTTTTTCTTCCAAAGGATGCCGCGGTTATGCCCCTTATTGACCTTGATGACATCATCAATCAAGCCCATCGCTGCCATCGCAACGATACCAACCCAAATAATCAGTGCCTGATTAGAAAAAGCAAGTCCATCGCGAATGTGGGCAATGGTCCAACCCAACATTGCGGAACCAACAATGGCCAGTCCACCCATTGTTGGAGTGCCAGCTTTACTTTGATGATGGTCAGGCCCGTGATCTTCTTTTCCTAATATTGGTTGACCTTTTCCGCGATTTTTGAAAAAGCTGATCAGAAAGCGGGTGCTGAATAGTGAAGCACACATCGCTGATATCCCAGCAATCATCACCGCTATCATCCGACACCTCGCAAAATCTCAGCCACGACAAGGCGATCGTCAAACGGGAAAACCTCTGTGCCGATTGTTTGCGTCGTCTCATGACCCTTACCTGCAATAATCACTACATCTGCAGGCTCAGCCATCTTCAGCACTCGCCGAATAGCGAGCCTTCGATCAACCTCAGTGGCAATGAGGCGGTGTCGCAAATGCTCTGGGACCCCTGCAGTAACCGAAGCGATAATGGCCTCCGGATTCTCGCTGCGAGGGTTATCGGATGTCACGACGACAACATCTGCCAGTGAGACGGCCACTTCTCCCATCATTGGGCGTTTCATTTTGTCTCGGTCTCCGCCACAGCCAAAAACAACCATGACTCGACCTCCGGGAGTGGACTCGCGAACTGAGCGTAGAACTTGGCTCAATCCATCGGGCGTGTGGGCGAAATCAATCAGTACGACGAATTCTTGTCCGACGTCAACTTTTTCGAATCTGCCACTTATCCGAGGCACCTCGCGCAGACCCTCAATGATCGCTTCAGAACCCATGCCCATCTCATCAGCAATCGTTGCCGCGGCAATTGAGTTCATGACATTGACCGAACCTCCAATTGCGACCGCAATTCGATGCCCTCGCCATCTATAACTATGTTCGACCGCTGACACTTCCAAGTCCTGAATATCTTGCATCGAAAACGGGATGATCGAAATGTCCGCTTGCTCAATGATCCTCTGCCCGAAGGGATCATCAGCATTAACGATTCCGGTTCCGCAAAACTCACTGCTGAACAAACGCAATTTCGCTAGAAAATATTCTTCTTGCGTACCATGGAAATCCAAATGGTCAATTCCGAGATTAGTGAACACAGTTTGCGAGAATTGCGTTCCATTGACCCGTCCAAGAGCCAAAGCATGAGATGAGACCTCCATCGCTATTGACCGCACACCAACGTCCAACATATCGGCAAACATCTTTTGCAAATCTGCCGCTTCTGGAGTCGTGAAGCCCCCCGAAAGAGTTCCAAGAATTTCAGTCTTTACTCTGCCTGAACGCAGAATCGAAGCAAGGAGATGAGCCGTCGTTGTCTTGCCATTTGTACCAGTGATGCCAACGACAGATAGCTGTCGTGAAGGATTCCCGTGAACTTTTGCGGCAACTATCCCAAGACAAGATCGCACATCGGGAACGATGATCTGTGCTATTGCGCCGTCGATCTCGGGCAGGAAATGGTCAACAAGTAAGGCCGATGCACCGCGCGAAACTGCCTCCGCAGCGAAGTTGTGTCCATCGTAACGATCGCCTGGCACACAGCAAAACAACGACCCCTTGTCCACTTGACGAGAGTCATGCGTGATGGAGACCACTTCCACATTACCGAGATCCGCGTTCATGCGCGTACCTGACTTCGGGAATATCTCGACAATCTGTCCGGCCGTCAGTGTCGCCATCATCATTTCACTACCCGACATCCGCTGTCACCGATCGTCGGATCAATGGAACGCTCGTGAATTGCCATGGTCGCCAACTTTGCGAAGAGTGGAGCGGCGGCGGTACCACCAAATCGATCCCGACTTGATGGATCTGGTTCGTCAATCGACACCAAAATAGTGACTTTTGGGTCAGCCGCTGGCAAAAAACCAACGAATGTGGCGAAGTACGAGCGCAGACCACTGTCACTGATGTAGGTGCCATTGGCCTGAAGTTTGCGACTTGTTCCTGTCTTACCCGCAATGGCAATACCGTCAACGTTGGCACGCACACCTGTGCCTTCGCAGACAACTCCGCGCAACAAATCAGTCATTGTTGAGGCCGTAGTCTCCGAGATCACGCGATGTGTTTGACCGCTCGGCGTCTCCCACAACGAACCCTTCTCATCAATAGTTGATTTCACAAACTTTGGCGATACGTACATGCCCTTGTTTGCCACAACGTTGACAGCGGCTGCAAGTTGCAGCGATGTACTTGAAAAACCGTAACCGTAGGCCACCGTTGCATTCTCTGAACCGCGCCAATTCTTGGCTTGTTTCAGAACGCCAGCGCTCTCTCCTGGGAAATCCAAACCAGTCTGATGCCCAAATCCAAACTCTGACAAATAATCGTGCAACTGAGGCGAGCCAACTTCACTAGCTGCCAATAAGGTCCCGATATTTGATGAATGAACGATGATGTCACGCAAAGACATAGGTTCTAATTCATGAGGGTATGCATCATAAATCGTCTTTTCAAATTTAGTATCTGGGTCAAAGACGTACACCCCAGGTACTTCGTAGATGCGCTCAGGACTACTGACACCAGTGTCAATGGTGGCAGCGATGCTGAACACCTTGGCCACTGATCCTGGCTCATAGGACTCCACGGCGGCAAGGTTTGCACTGGTGACTTTGGCGATGCCGTCACTTTCGCGGCGCACGCTGGCAATCGCCAAAACCTCCCCTGTTTTCGTGTCAAGTATGACGGCGTTGCCACCATGGGCATTGAGTTCATTCACTCGCGCAAGTAATGATTGTTCGGTTTGAAATTGCATTGAACGATCAATCGTGAGAACTAAATCGGTTCCAGGTCGTGCTCGTTCAGCGATTCGGCTCGTGCCCGGCAGACTTCTGCCTTTGAGTGATTCACGAACCACTGACCCATCACGACCGCTGAGCACTTTGTCATATTGAAGTTCGAGCCCAGTGGAACCGACTCCGAAGGGATCGGTTCGGCCAATGATGTTGGTTGCTAGTCCGCCTGCAACTTGAATTCGCTGAGGCTCAGAGGTGCTGTCAACCCCCGCCAAGTTCAAGGACAAAATCGCGTCGGCGACATCTTTGTTAACGAATCGTTGCACATAAACAAATGTTGTTGTTTTCTTCGCTAATTTTTTGGCCAACTCCATTTCAGATGAAGAGTCAAAGCCAAGCATCTGTCCCAGAACATGTGCCGTCGCAGCAGGATCGGTCACTGCGCGTGGATCAGCATAAAGGGATAGACCGGGAACAGTGATGGTCATTTCATTTCCATCACGGTCAAAGATGGTTCCGCGAGACGCGTGAATTTTTGTCGTTCGCTCTCTTTGCGCAATACCTTCAGCTTGCAAACCGCGTCCATGAACTACTTGGATATAGGTGCTCTTGCCTACTAAGAGCGCTAACAGCGCTATTGCAACTCCCACCAACCAACGAAAACGACGACGTGTTGAGCCCACTGCCCAAACATGGTCATCATGCCGACCACTGGCAGTCGATTTTTTTTTGACCACAGGACTACGGTCAGTGTTCCGCTGGCGAGGCGCTGAGGTTGATCGTTCTGCTGACTTTTTGGGCGCTACTTTTCTAGACGCAGGTTTGCTGGACACCCGACTTTGAGTCGCACGCGAAGACTGCACTTTGGTTCGCGTGCGAGTTGGGGATGGCCGTCGACTCGTCACGGGCGATCCCCAACTGTGGCTTTCACGGCGCCATAGTTTTCAAATGGGTCATGAGAAATCGCAAGAATTTTCGGATCAACGCCACCAGTCGACACAAGAACGAGAGCCATTGTTGTTGGATCCACGGCGGTGAAGTCAGTTCCCTGACCAGGAACCATTCCCAAGGCCGTGGCCTCTGCCACCAAGCGTGCTGGGTCACGCAAACTTGACCGTTCAAGGCGCAGGGCGTCGTAACGACCACGCTCAATGGAAATCTGCGACTCAACTTTGTCTATTCCCAACTGCCTTTCAGCAATTCGAGTCTGAAAGATCACGACGACAAGCATGAAAGCGATAACAAGACCAGCCAGTAAAGTTCCGATGACCACGATACGGCGCGTTTTTGTTGTCACGCCAGGTAGCGAAGTGACCCGCTTGAGTACAGGTTTCTTGGCATCT
Source organism: Actinomycetes bacterium (assembly GCA_037147055.1). Lineage (GTDB taxonomy): Bacteria > Actinomycetota > Acidimicrobiia > Acidimicrobiales > Ilumatobacteraceae > Casp-actino8. Next base: position 50,677 of record JBAWVW010000002.1, on the reverse strand, counting down.
TGGCGTTGTTTTGCAGTTCGCGTCGTGACCGTCTTGGGAACGGCGCGTTTCGTCGGCTGTGCTGCCGGCAAACGCCTCTGCGGAACACTGAGTGAGCGCGCCATCAGATGACCTCAATGACTCGAAGTCGCGCCGAGGTGCTGCGTGGATTCAATATCTGCTCATCCGCTGATGGTTTGGCGGCAGAGCGCACCAAACGTACCGTACTGACGGCACCGCATCCACAGGGTAAATGAACTGGGCATTCACAGCCGCCAGTGACATGTTGTTTGAACCTTGATTTCACGATGCGATCTTCACCAGAGTGATACGACAAAACTGCAACTCGGCCACCACTTTGAGTTCGTCGAATGGCAGCGTCCAAGGCATCGGGAAGAATCTCTAATTCTTTGTTGAGAGAAATTCTCAGGGCTTGAAAAGTGCGCTTGGCTGGGTGTCCACCACGGCGGCGAGCTGGTGCGGGAATAGCCGAGGCCACGATCTCAGCTAATTCAACAGTTGTTTGAATCGGGCGGGCGGCGATGATCGCTCGCGCGATCCGCCCAGCGAAGCGTTCATCTGAATAATCACGAAGGATCCGCGCCAACTCGCCCTCTGTAGCGGTGTTGACGATGTCTGATGCGGTGTTGACTTCGGTTGTATCCATGCGCATATCCAACATGGCCTCTTGGCGGTAGGAGAACCCTCGGTCACTGGCGTCGAGTTGATGCGAAGAAACTCCAAGATCAAATAAAGCTCCAGAAAGCTCGCTGATTCCTGCCTGATTCATCGCTGCATCTAGATCATCAAATCGACGATGTTGCGTCACAACACGATCGCCGAAAGTTGCTAGGCGTTCCTGTGACACAGAAAGCGCCATTGGATCACGGTCCAGGCCTAATACTTTGAGCCCATGATGGGCCTCTAAAAGAGCAGTTGTATGCCCGGCTCCGCCCAAAGTGGCATCAAGCACAAACCCATCCGGAACATGCGCAAAAATCTCAGTGATCTCGCGCAGCATGACCGGTTGATGCTCAAAAATCGGCAAGGAGGCGTCGATCATTCTTCATCGCCACCAATGGCTTGCTGCCCAGCGCTGAGCATGCGCTCGAAACGTGCTGGCTCCCAAATTTCAACCGAGTCGAAGGCTCCCGACACCACAACTTTGGCACCAACACTCAAGCCGGCGTACTGCCGCAAATTCTCATCAATGGTGATTCGACCTTGCGCATCAACTTGAACCTCAATCATGTTCACAGCCAATGCGCGCAATTCAGCCCGTGTGCGCTCACCTTTTTTCACTGCGGCTGTCATGTCTTCAGCACGCAACTTTGACTCGGCATCTGTCACCACGCCAATGCACTTGTCATCGCCGAGCAAGAGATAGCAGCGGGGTTCAAGTCGGTTTCGAAAGGTCGCCGGAAGAGCAACGCGACCCTTGGGGTCGAGCTGTCGCTCAAAACGTCCGACAAAACCGTCCAATTTGCTGCCTCTCTTTGTGCTTCAAAACTCAGAAAGGGGTGGTTTCTGCCTCCACTCCGTCCCTATTTCCTCCACTCTGTACCCCACAGACCCCCTTTGTCAACCATATTTCCCCTATTCGCGCCACTTTTTTTTCTTTTTTTCCACCCTGCTAGCGAAAAAACGCTTTTTGAGAGGAATTTCACCCACTCGTTGAGAAATATGGAAATTTCCTCAAGGTTCCTCCCCCAATCTGCCGATACCTCTGCGTGCCACTAACCACCACCCACTCGCAACGCTTCAGTGCTCTGCGCTCAGTTCGACAGGTCTGGTGTTTCAGCGCGGTCATGCTCCTCTCGATGCTGACTTTGGCTCCCGTTGCGCAGGCCCAGTCAGTCCAGTCCTCTCAAACGGACAAAAATTCTCCTAGTCCGCTATCGGTTCGACCCAAACTAAAAATTGGAGCAACGGGATCGGCGGTAGCTGTCCTTCAACAGGCTCTGATCAAGAGTGGGGTGGCCGTCAAGGGTGGCGCTGATGGCATCTTCGGCGGGGCCACCCTTGGAGCAATAAAAACTTTCCAATCCAACAATGGCTTAATCGCCGACGGAGACCTCAACTCAACAACTGCCTATTTACTGGGCCTCGGACCAATCCCAACTTTTCCGCAGCGCGGAGAGCGAGGAATTGCTGTCGCCCAACTTCAGCAGGCCCTGATCTATTCTTCAATCTCCGTCAACGGCGGGGCAGACGGGATTTTTGGCGCAGCAACAGCGGCGGCGATTGCAGCATTTCAATCCTCCCATGGCATCAATGCCACCGGTGTCGTGGACCTCACGACGGCTATCGCTCTTGGTACCGTTCCTGGAAGCCAACCTCGCACTGCTCAACCCACGCCAACAACCACAACGACTACAACGACAACAACAACGACAACCACAGTTGCACCCACAACCACCGTGCCGATTGTTGCCGTGTTCGCCGCTGCGGGTCAAAACGGAGATGCTGTCAAGGTTCTACAAAACGCTCTCGTGACTTCTGGTGTCGCTCTTCGAGGCGGAGTGGATGGCAAGTTTGGATCTGCCACGACGGCGGCAATCAAGGAATTTCAGACCGCTTTGAAAATTGCCTCAACGGGCATAGTTGATCAACTCACGGCTCAACTTCTCGGACTAGTTGCTGGACCGGCATTCCCGAAGTTGGGCGACACCGGTTCATCTGTGGCAACGATGCAGACACTCTTGATCACATCTGGGATCACAGTTGCCGGTGGCGCCGACGGAAAGTTTGGACCTGCCACACAAAAGGCAATTGCCGATTACCAAACGACTCAGGGTTTTGCTCCTACAGGAATCATCGACCTTCTCACGGCCCTCGCTCTGGGGGTTATTCCAGGACGGATCGTCACCAGCGTCCCGACGACGAGCACATCAGCGCCTCCCACTACAACAACACCCGCGCTTCCTGCAATGACAGTGGCTGTCTTCCCCGTACTTGGACCGTGCTGGTTCGGAGACACATGGCAAGCACCACGCTCTGGTGGTCGCAAGCACGAAGGCGTCGACATCATCTCTAAATCTGGCACACCGCTATACGCCGCCAACAACGGAAGAATTTCCCGTCAAGCCTTAGACCATGTCGGATCCCTGGGGGGCAACGCAATCACCCTGACGGCGGCAGACGGAACGTACTTCTACTACGCCCATCTGTCGGCTTTCGAAAAGAACATAGGAGTGGGATCAGAAGTGGTGGCCGGACAAGTCATTGGTTATGTCGGCAGTACAGGTAGTAGTTCTACACCTCACTTACATTTTGAATATCACCCGTACGGCGGAGCGGCAGTCAACCCATATCCCCCAGTCAAGGCCGTGGATGGATGTAAGGTCACCAACCCAACGACGACGACCACTATCCCTTAATGCTGAGAGTCCCCTCGAGTGCGTTGAACAGTGTTTGCCCCACGACACGAGCATCAATCTCGATGTTGCTACCACACTCTGAAATTTCATCAGTAGTTGGTTTCGGTGCGTTGAGTATCGCCAACAAAATATCGGGTCTCCACGCAAGCGATACCACGATTTGAAAGCGAACCCATTCGCGAGTTCTCCGCTGACTGATACCAACGACTTTTCGTCCGCTGCTAGTGAATACTTCTCCTGGACCCCGGCCAGCAAAACAAATAAGTGTTGACCAAAGAGATTTCTCCATCGCTGTTTCATGAAGAATCAGATCAGCGACGCCAAGGTCACCAAGTTCTTTGTGAAACAACTTTCCTAACCATAACGGGGCTTGACCAATATCGCTGACTGATAGTTCATGTGTGGTCGGCAACAGCACGTCAATCCACACTGTTGTCTCGCTCGAGAGGAGCACCACTCCACCACCACTGCGGCGCTTCACTATTTCAATGTCACGTTTGAGACATTCCGTTGAATTGACTACTGAGAGATCTTGGGTTGATCCCAAGACCAAGGCCGATTGTGTCGGTGTGAACCACCAGATGTGAGGATGAAGTTCACTCGGCAACGAGCGAGCGTGAAAGTCCGTCGCTAACCCAGTGACGATTTCAGTCACAATTCCAGTCATAACTGCGCCAGATACGGTTTCCAAAGATCAGGCACGCTCCCCGCAGCAACTGTCACCCATGCTAATTCTTTTGGAATCAAGGGTATTTTCGCCAATTTCATTCCCGCCTCATCGGGAGTTCGATCTCGCTTTCCAAGATTGCACTTGCGACACGCAGCAACCACGTTTTCCCAAATATGCAAACCTCCTCGCGAACGGGGCATGACATGGTCAAGAGAGTCGGCTATTCCAGCGCAGTACTGACAGCGATTGTCATCGCGAGCAAAAACCGCGCGCCGCGATAACGAGGTACGACGGTGATACGGCACCTTGACGACATAGCGCAGACGAATGACCGACGGATTTGGCAAAGACAAGCGCTCCGAACGAAGAAAACTTTCATCATGCTCAATGAGATCGGCCTTATCCCCCAGGACTAAACAAATTGCGCGACGCGAGGACACCACGCTCAGCGGCTCATATGTCGCGTTGAGGACGAGGGCGCTGTGCATCAGAACTCAAAAACCTGGCGAGCGATCAAGCAGAAAAGATTCACGATTGCGCATCCCATTCGCGCACCCAGCGCAAATACCTCAGCACATCGGGCAGATTGGCCACCGGCGCATGACCACCGTATTGGGTCTCAAGACGAAACTTGAGGTAGTCCTTTCGGGGAACAGGTAGATACGGCCGACGAGTCCACCATTTCTGTGGAATCATCCGAGCGCCGACGCGTAGCGCAATTGGCCAAAAATGTGGGCGCAGCATGAGTCCGCCAATGATCATGATCATGCTGTGCGTGCGACGGAAAATAGTCATAGCTAACGTGGTTCTTTGGGAAGTCCAAGCACCATTTCACCAATGATATTCGACTGAACTTGCGAGGATCCTGCATAAATAGTTCCCGCCCTGGCGTTGAGAAATGCACCTGTCCAGCTTGCACTCGAATTCGGAGCACTACGGTCATCGGGTTGGAAAGCATTCAATGGTTGACGTCCCTCAGGGCACATCGCATCTGCACCAAGAATTTCCAGAGATATCTCCGTTACCGCCTGATGATATTCGCTCCAATAGCGCTTAAAGATTCCACCATCGGGACCCGGGTGACCGCCCTGCAAAAACTTAGTCAACGTACGAAGACCGAGATAGCGCATAATTTGCACCTTCGAATAGGCCCATGCCAACTTCTGGCGCATACGCGGATCTTGGTCAACGCCGTATTCTTTGGCTAAAAGTAATAGTCGGTCAAGTTCCGCCTGGAAACGAACCGGCACCGTCGCCGCGCCTTCCCCACGTTCGTATCCCAACAACGTCATCGCGACTGCCCAACCGTTATTCAGTCCACCGATGACATTTTCTTTTGGACACACTGCGTCGGTATAGAACACCTCATTAAATTCGCTATCACCGTTGATCATTTTGATGGGACGAACTTCAATTCCTGGTTGACGCATATCAACAAGAAGAAACGAGATCCCCTTATGTTTTGGACTATCAGGATCGGTGCGCGCCAAGGTAAAAATATGATCAGCCAAATGCCCCGCCGATGTCCAAATCTTCTGACCATTAAGAATCCACTGGTCCCCGTCAAGAGTGGCTCGTAGCCCCAAACTTCCTAAATCGCTTCCAGCGTTGGGTTCGCTGTAACCCTGACACCAGACATCTTCGTTAGACAAGATACGTGGCAAGTAATACGCTTTTTGTTCGTCTGTTCCCCATGCCAGCAAAGTGTTGCCAAGCATTGTGATACCAAAAGCATCGTTGCTTCCACCAGTGGGAACGCCCGCCTTGGCGAACTCTTCTGCCAAAATCACCTGCTCAAGTGCCGACATCCCTCCACCGCCGTAGACAGCTGGCCAACCAGGTGCCAAATATCGTTGGTGATACAAGATTTTTCGCCACTCAGTAACCCACGCTTGGGCTTCATTTGCGGGCAAAGTACCGATGCCCTGCCAATCATCAGAAAGATTGGCCTTCAAAAATGATTTAACTTGGCTTCGAAATATCTCAACTTCGGCGTCGTACATCGGATGCATAGGTCAGAACCTAGTCGCGATCCTCTGGATTAGCCCATCTTATGTAGCGCTATCGCTGCGGCCCCAATCAAAGCAGAACTCTCGCCGAGTCCCACTGGGACAATATCTATCTCCTTTGTGAAGGAGAGTTTGGATCGTAAGGTGAACTCGGCATTGGCTGCTTGAAAAAATGGCATCCCCCACCCAAGAGCCACGCTGCCTCCCACGACAACTCGCGAAACATCTGCCACCGCGGCAACCCCGGCGCACGCACGACCTAAGAGTTGTCCACTCCGTTCCACAACATTGCTGGGCGCATACATTGCGTGGCGACCAGTCTGTGCATGAATGGCGGGACCAGAGATATAGGCCTCCAGACAGCCGAAACCGCCGCACAGACAGGGTTTCCCTTCAGGTTCAACAATCATGTGCCCAATATGTCCAGCATTGCCTTGACGCCCATCGCGAAGTTGTCGATCAAGCACTAAGCCCGCACCCACCCCGGTGCCTACAACCACGGCCATGAAGTTTTTTAAGTGCGCAGCTGCCCCCAGCCAACCCTCAGACAGGGCCAATGCTTTGGCATCGTTATCAACGAAGGTCGCTAGACCAGTGAGCTCGGCCACCATTGAGCGCAACTCAAAGTCACGCCAGGAGAGAATATGTAACGGTGACACGTGTTCGCCATTGAGCGACATCGGACCGCCACAGGCCACACCGCAAGCCACTAACTCGACATCTGACATTGAAGCCTGAACTCTTTTGATGAGGTTAGCCAAAGTCGTCCAAGGGTCACGCGCTGGTGTCGGCACTCGGTCACGCAGAATTATTTTTCCATCAAGGTCAACGACTGCCGTCGCCAACTTGGTTCCCCCAATGTCGACAGCCAAAATCGCTGGGATTTTTTCCTGAACTACGACGGTGTCTAATTGCGGTGACACAGTTTGCTCGGGACAACTATTCGACGTCAGGTCTAAGGAAGTCGACGGCCGGCAGATGCTCGCGCTTTGCGAATCGCCCCTGCAACATCTTGGAGTCCCGCTTTACCCATTGCCCGCGCATTGCGTTCAATAATGACTAAAAGCGCCAACATTGCGACAAAGGCCGCAAAGGCTGCCATGAAGTGCACCTGTAATAGAGCAACGAGAAGCACAAGGCCGACAACCAAACCGAAGATCGCGCGGCGAACCGTACGCGCAGAGTGTGAGTACAAACCGGAAGGAGACACGGCTTGTGCAAACTTCGAGTCATTTTGTAGTTCTTGTTCAATTTGTCGCAGTATTCGCTGTTCATCATCTGACAGAGACATGGCTTCACCTCCTGGATATTGCTGAAATATCTTCTCGCTCACAGTCTTACAGCCCTGTCACCTGAAATCCAAGCATGAGCAATCATTTCGCATCATTCGCGTTCGGTCCCCACGGAGATTGACCTAGTTCACGTCTGTCGGGTCGCGTCAGCGAACTGGCTGGGTTGATCGCGTCGCGCCCAAACTTTTTTCGTATCTCATCAATCGCAGCACTCGCTGAGCTCCAGTGTCCATCTATGTCAGCAACTGTCTGACCCCCGCCCGATTCGCTCTCTTGAGCGAGAGAATCAAACCCGAGTAGTGAAAGTTGTTCCACGGGTTCAACCAAACCACTCACGCTAAACCCGATCAAGCGCACTCCGACAGTGGGATCAATGAGTTCCAACATTGGTTCCAAGGCCTTGACCATCCCTGGAGCAGATGACAGGGGTGACCCCGGCGTGGTTGAACGAGTGATCGTTTCAAAGTTGGCGTAACGGATCTTCAAAGTCAAAGTACGCGCTGCGCATCCATGAGCTCGCAAACGACTAGCAACAGCATCTGCTAGTCGCACTACTTCACGACGCATACCATCGCGATCGGTGATGTCATGCGAGAAAGTCTCTTCATGGCTCATCGATTTAACATCTCGCCCACCTTGTACGGGTCGCTCATCAATCCCCTGAGCCAAAGCAAACAAATGGTTGCCATTGGACTTTCCCAGAGCATGTTCCAAATTGTCTGCCCCAAGTGTGATCAAATCTCCGACCACACTAATTCCCAGACGTTCAAGTTTTGCCAAGGTTGCTGGACCGACACCCCATAACGATTTGACTGGAAGAGGATGCAAAAATTCCAATTCCCTGCCAGGCCTGATACACAACACTCCATGACCGGTTTCTATCCCCGATGCCGTAGGTATTGGCTTGGCTTTTTTTGAGGCCAACTTGGCTATGAACTTTGAACTGGCAACTCCTACGGCGCAGGCAAGATGAAGTTCATCGGCAATCTGTTGCTTGATTTTCCAACCAGTCGCAGTGCCATCACCAAAAAGATTGAGTGAGCCCGTCACATCGAGAAACGCCTCATCAAGGCCTATCGGCTCAATGAATGGGGTATACCGAGCGAAAATTTCATGCACTTGAGTGCTGACCGATGAATATTCTGCATAGTCACCAGGGAGAAAGACCGCACCAGGACACAGTCGACGGGCTTTCGAGGAAGCCATGGCAGAGAAAACGCCGTAACGACGCGCTTCGTAATTTGCCGCGGCGACCACACCCCGGTCCCCCGAACCACCGACGACGACTGGCCGACCGGCTAGTTCTGGATGCCGACGCATTTCCACGGAAACAAAAAATGCATCCATATCGACGTGAAGAATGGTTCGAGTTGAAGATGGCGAGCGGTCCACTGCAGGTATCACCGACGTCGACGGCGGTGCCAAAGTCGATCCCTGAAGCACAACTGCGTGACAAGCGTGAAGGCCTCACCAATAATGTGGTGATTAAGTTTTGATTCACCGATAATGCGATCCGTAAACAGGATGGGGACTTCGATGATCCGCGCACCACAGCGCACAGCGCGATGAGACATCTCGATTTGAAATCCGTAACCCTCGGCTTGCACCGTGGAAAAATCCATCCTCTGCAAAATTGAGGCCGAATAGGCGCGGTATCCACTGGTGGCGTCATTGATCGCCAGACCTAACATGCCTGCCGCAAATCGATTCCCCCAACGTGAAAGAAAACGCCGTAAAGGAGGCCAATTCTCGATCAGACCACCCGGCGTGTAGCGACTTCCTAAAGAGACGTCAGCACCCATCTCGACGGCCGAGACAATCGCTGGTAGGTAGATCGGATCATGAGACATATCAGCGTCCATCTGTACACAGATCTCTGCACCCATGGACAAGGCCGTCGTAAATCCCGCACGATAAGCAGCCCCTAAACCGGTCTTGCCAGCGCGACGCAAAACAAGAACTTCTCCCAGACCATCTGTCTGATGGGAGTCCTGATAGCGCTCGACAATGTCACCTGTGCCGTCAGGACTGTTGTCATCAACGACCAATAATCTGGCTCGCGGGAGAGCAGCACGCACCTCGTTCAGCACTCTCTCGATGTTTCCAGCCTCGTTATAAGTAGGAATCACCACGACTATTTGGCGGGTAAACAAACCTTGACTCACATTGCGAGCCTACGATATTGGAGTGCCCGACGAACGCCCACTCTCAGCCCTGCCATCACGGCGTGCCCGCTCGGTGGCATTTGCCTCAATTATTTTTGCTGGTTTAGCGGGCTCATTAATCGGCTACGCCCTCGTTGACATTCAATACGACGGGCAAAGTTCAGTACCTAGCGGACTCGGACTGCTGATCGGCGCAATCCTCACCTCGGGCGGTACGTCTATTGTTGCCGTACTTGTGTTGCGGGCACTCGGTGAGTGGCGCGACATCTCAGATCGCACCTAACCAACTATGACTTCCGTATCGCCGCACAATCCTCGCGAGTTGATGAACATCGCCGCGAACATTGCACGCCAGGCTGGGGATCTCGTCCTCATCGGCCGCAGTGCGGGAACAGGCACGGTTGAAATCAAGTCGTCGGCCACCGATGTCGTCACCCAGTGGGATCAGGCAAGTGAACAACTCATTGTCTCACTGCTCTCACAGATGCGCCCCGATGATTCGGTGCTCGGTGAAGAAGGAACTCGGACACCTGGCACGTCGGGTGTCACTTGGTTGGTGGATCCCATTGATGGCACTACCAATTTTCTGTACAACCTTTCTGGTTATGCCGTCTCCGTAGCTGCCACCGACAATGAAGGAACCTTGGCCGCTGCAGTTTATTTGCCCGTCACACGCGAACTCTTTGTTGCCGCTCGCGGTCACGGGGCGTGGCTTGGTGCACGGAAATTACAATGCTCACCATGCCATGACATCAGCTTGGCACTCGTCGGTACGGGATTCTCTTATGCGGCACGGCGACGCGAAAAACAAGGAGAGCTGATCGCGAGATTAATACCCCAAGTTCGAGATATCAGGCGCTGTGGAGCGGCGGCAGCAGACCTGTGTTACGTGGCCGACGGTCGACTTGACGCCTACTTCGAAGAGTTCCTGCAACCTTGGGACCTAGCCGCGGGCTTACTCATTGCTACCGAAGCTGGTGCCATCGCCTCTGATTTTTCCGGCGCACCGATTCGCTCTGAGCAAACGTTGCTGAGTGCTCCTGGAATTCACCAAGGTATTTTGGCGATTCTTGCACCGCAAAGATAAAAAACAATTCCAGTTAACCAACGCTGGCCCTTTCCATCAGGCAAGATAAGAGGGTGGGAACCAGAATTTTGGCCGTCGAAGATGACGAACGGATACGCGCTGCAGTCAAATTGGCTTTAGAAGATGAAGGCTGGACCGTTGTCGAGGCGGCCAGTGGCGAAGAGGCAGTCATTTTGTTCTTACGCCAACCAGCCGATGTCGTCCTCATCGACATCATGCTGCCCGGCATTGACGGCTTTGAACTCTGTCGAACGATCCGGCGCCATAGCGACGTGCCGATAGTTATGGTCACTGCTAGATCTGACACTCATGATGTTGTCGCCGGCCTCGAGGCTGGTGCAGATGATTATCTCACCAAGCCCTTCGCTCCCAAAGAGTTGTCGGCGCGCATTCGCGCCCTCCTGCGACGGGCGCGCCCAGCCCATCCCGCTCACCCAAAACTCGTCTTTGGTGATCTGCAAATTATTCCTGATGAGGGCAAAGTGCTACGCGATGACACCGAACTTGATCTCACGAAAACTGAGTTTCGTTTGCTCTGCGAACTCGCGCAAAATCCCGGTCGCGTTTTTAGTCGTGAACAGTTACTCGATGACGTATGGGGCTACGGGTATTTTGGTGATGGTCGCCTGGTCGATGTGCACATTCGCCGACTGCGCACAAAAGTAGAAAAAGATCCCGCTAACCCTCGTCATGTGGTGACAGTCCGCGGTCTCGGCTATCGACTTCAGGCCTGATTCTGGGTGGTCCCACAACCTCTCATCTCCGAGGCACCTGTTGCTAAATCCCCGAGAGTTCGGCGGCGGCGCACTTACTCCCGATTATTCAAACCAATGGGGCTTCGTTCGCGAATCTTGATTACCTTCGGTGTTGGAAGTTGCGCCCTGTCGGTTTTTCTTGCGCTCACAACATACAACTTCACGCGCTCGAACTTGGTTGAAGACCGCGAGAAGAATGTCATCGAACAGACCTATAAAAATGCCGCTCAATTAGCACTTGATCTTCGCTCCAATCCTTCAAATACACAGAACGTGCTTGAACGACTCACAGCGAATCGTCCCTTACTGTATTTCCGTGGCACATGGACAGGTGATGATGCGCGCTTTTCGTCGAATGTCATTGATCGCGAGATGCTCACCGGGGTCATTGATAATCGAGAACCTCGGACTATGCGTATTGAAGTCGACAAAGAATTGGTCTTAACAGTTGGTATCCCATTGGATTCGGTAGATGCCGCCTATTTCGAATTTCCCTCAATGCAAGATGTGCGGTCAACCCTCAACAGCATCAATCTCGCTCTCACCTTGGCCGCGATTATCACCACTCTGTTGGGAATTTTTCTAGGTGCGATCGTGGCTTCGCGTGCCGTTCGACCACTCACCGCGGCGAGTCAAGCGGCCCAAGCGATTGCCGGTGGACGCCTTGACACTCGACTCGAGGAAACTGATGACCCAGATTTGTCGGCCCTGACCTCTTCATTTAACGACATGGCCGCGGCTCTTCAACTGCGCGTAGAACGCGATACTCGCTTCACATCTGATGTCAGCCATGAATTGCGCTCACCTTTAATGACCCTCGCTGCATCTGTAGAAGTCATGCACGCGCGTCGCGAGGAGATGCCTGAGCGCGCTCAAGTTGCTCTTGACCTTCTCATCGCTGACGTTGCTCGTTTCCAAGGTTTGGTCGAGGATCTCTTAGAAATCTCGCGTTTCGATGCTGGAGCAATTCGGCTCAATGTGGAGGAGTTGCTCGTGGGCGAATTCGTCCGTCAAGCAGTGGCGATTAGCAGTCTTCCTACTAGCAGCGTCTTGGTCACCGACACTGCCGAGGAGATGCTCATTCGCGGTGATCGGCGCCGCCTTGCACGAGTCATCGCCAACCTTGTTGATAATGGTCGTTCCTATGGAGGCGGAGACTTAGAAATCTCTGTCTTCGTGCCCGATGATGAGCAACCGCCATCGCAGATATGGATCACCGTTGCAGACCACGGTCCTGGAGTGCCACCCGAAGAACGCGATCTCATCTTCGAACGCTTCGCGCGCGGCGTTGTAGCGGGAAGACGAAGTGGGTCAGATGGCGCTGGCTTAGGACTCTCCCTCGTGGATGAGCATGTCAAACTTCATCGCGGTCGGGTGTGGGTTGAGGAGCGACACGATGGCGGCGACGGCGCCTGTTTTATCATTGAGTTACCGGCTGAGAGGGTCTAACAAAATGCGAACATGCCGTTCGATTTTTCTTGCGGGTCTGATTCTTACACTCGCATGTGGTTGTTCTTACGGAACTCAGGACTCCTCGCAGGTGATAGGACGCAACCTACAAAGCGACATGAATAACTCCTCGTCTCCTGTCGCAAGTGAATCGGGCGTCGGGCGCATCTACCTACAACGCACCGATAATGAGACCACCCAGCTATTGGTCGTGGTTCAACGTGATGTTCTCAGTGAACCACAACCGGTCATCAATGCGTTATTCAACGGCCCGACGACGAGTGAACAAAATCAGAATTTGCGATCAGCCATACCCCAAGGCACAAAACTGATCTCTGCTCGCTACGTAGCAACCGATATTGTCAAAGTTGATGTTTCAGAAAGCATCTTTCAGGCCACGGGTGACGACTTGGTTTCCGCGGTAGCTCAAATTGTGCTCACACTGAGCGAAATCCCTGGCATTGAACGTGTCTTGATTGTCGTACAAGGCCAAACCCAAGAGTGGCCACGTGGCGATGGATCATTGACCTCGGATCCGCTCACACCTTTTGATTACCCGGGTCGCACCGCCAGTAGTCAACCCGCACTCCCCGCGATCGTTGATCCGATTCTTTAAATATTTTGTTCGGTGTCATACCTAGCCGAAGAAGACATCACCAATTTCGTGGAAGAGATCAAGATCTACAGTACGAATCTTGCCCACCATCTCGCTGAGAGGTACCCGTCCTATCTTTGTCCCCTCAACCGCCACCATGCAACCAAATGCTCCTTCGTGAACCGCGTCAACAGCCGCCAGACCAAAGCGGGTACATAAAATACGATCGAACGCAGTTGGGGTTCCTCCCCTTTGTACGTGACCAATTTGCACAACACGCGCCTCAAACCCTGTGCGTTTTTCTATTTCTTCAGCGATCCCCACACAGATGCCGCCATAACGGGGCCGTCCAAGATGGTCGGTGGCATAGTCAATCGTGGCCATCGTCCCAAGTATCGGTTGCGCTCCCTCGGCGACCACAACAATCGATGCAAAGCGCCCACCTTGATGACGACTTGATACTTCGGCGCAAACTTCAGCAATATCGAATGGTTCTTCGGGCACAAGAATGACAGTTGCCCCTCCAGCAATGCCGGCGTACACCGCAATCCATCCCGTGTCACGACCCATCAACTCAACGACCATGACACGATCATGACTCTCTGCGGTGGTGTGCAGCCGATCAATGGCTTCGGTAGCAATTTGCACGGCAGTATGAAATCCAAATGAGAGTTCAGTTCCAAAAACATCATTGTCAATTGTTTTAGGGACCCCGACGATCGGCAAGCCAGTCTCGGCAAATAACAGAGACGAAACGGTCAGCGAGCCATTTCCACCAATCACTATCAAGGCATCAAGACGTTGTTCAGTAAAGCATCTCCGTACTTGCTCAACGCCGTCGTTCGTATCGTATGGACTTCCACGACGCGTACCAAGAATTGTTCCCCCGCGTGGTAGAAGGCCACGCACAGCCGAAGCAGGCAAGTCAATAAAGCGCTGATCCATGACGCCATCCCAAGAATCAAGGAATCCGATGAACTCATCGCCATAAACCGCATCACCTTTTCGCACAATGGCACGAATGACTGCGTTCAGTCCAGGACAGTCTCCACCGCCAGTCATGATTCCAATGCGCATCAGGTCAGCCTAGACATGAAACAATGGACGACATGGCTTGGGATTCGTCGAGAACTGTGAACTGGCAAAGGTTGCTCCGTGAATGGTTGGTGTACGTCGGTGTCATGGCCGTGATATTTGCTGTTTTCCTACGCGACAAGGTGACTGTTGGATCTGTTGTGGGCCTCGTGGCATCGCTGCCGATGTACTTGTTATTCGGCTGGGTTCTGGCAAAGATCGGCTATCAACGTCAGACGTATCGCGCTTTGCGCGAGCAAACATTGGCTCGTAAGAAGGCTCCCCCATCTGCACCTGAGCGTCGCTCCCCACCGGCAGCAACGCGACGCACAAGCACTGGGCCATCTTCGCGACGCCCGACCAACAAACCTAAGAAGCGCTAGCCGTGGCGGACGCTGACGCGTATGTCTTAGCCATTGATGCAGGCACGACTGGAGTTCGTTGCCGCGCAGTGTTTCAAGATGACCGCCCCAGCATCGCCTACTATCAAGAATTCACGCAGTACTTCCCCGAACCAGGATGGGTTGAACACGACGCTGAAGAAATCTGGCGAGCTGTCGTGGCCACATTCAATGACGTCGTGAAACAGGTTGGCATACCGCGTGCGATAGGCATCACCAATCAACGCGAAACAGTTGTCGCTTGGAATCGTCGCAGTGGAGAAGTGTACGGACGCGCGATCGTCTGGCAAGATCGACGCACCGCCGAGGTATGTCAAGATCTCGAAGAAGCCGGGCATCTGGCAACTGTGCGAGCGCTCACAGGTCTTGTCCTTGACCCATACTTTTCGGGCACGAAGATGTCATGGATGTTGCAACACGGGATTCCCCAGTCCCCCGATCTTGCTCTCGCAACGATTGATAGCTGGTTGCTATGGAAGTTGACCGACGGCGCAATCTTTGCTACCGACCCTTCCAACGCCAGCCGCACAATGCTGTTTGATATCACGACCCTCACGTGGAGCCCAACGATGAGTGAGATTCTCGGAGTTCCACTTGAATATTTAGCTGAGGTCATGCCCTCAAGCGGTCGCTTTGGAATCACCGCAACAAAGGAACTTCCGCTTGGCATTGCTATTTCAGGAATCGCTGGCGATCAACAAGCCGCCCTTTTTGGACAAGCATGTTTTGATATTGGAATGGCCAAAAATACTTACGGCACCGGCAGTTTTATTCTCATGAATATTGGGGATTCCTGTCCTCCAGCCGCACAAGGTTTGCTCACGACGGTGGCATGGTCAATCAAAAACAAAGACGGGACAACTGCGACCACTTACGCTCTTGAGGGCGCAATCTTTGTGACCGGAGCAGCTGTGCAGTGGCTACGCGATTCTCTTGGGATCATCACTTCGGCAGATGAAATCGGACCTCTCGCCGCATCAGTTGATGATAATGGTGGTGTCTTTGTCGTGCCCGCATTCACGGGACTGGGAAGCCCTTGGTGGGATCCCTACGCTCGAGGAACGATCGTGGGGATAACTCGTGGCACCACTCGTGCTCATATCGCCCGCGCAGTAGTCGAAGCAATGGCCCTACAAACTCGTGATGCTATTGAAGCGATGACGCGAGCAAGCGGTCAAACGATCGCCGAACTACGCATTGACGGAGGTGCATCGGTGATGGACCTCCTTGTCGAGATGCAGGCCGACCAACTTGGTATTCCCGTGCGTCGTCCGAGCGATCAAGAGACCACCGCCCTTGGCGCAGCCTTCTTGGCTGGCCTTGCCGAAAATATTTGGCCATCACTAGATGCTGTGAAAGCGCGTTGGAAGACTGATCTTTTAGTCACTCCTCATGACGATGAATCTGCTGAACGCCAAGCCGCCAACACCTTGCACGCCACATGGTTGCGAGCGGTACAACGCTCTCTGCAGTGGGCTGAGCATTAGATCGTCAATCAAAGCCCACTAGAGCAGAACTGACAATGCGCGCGATCAGCGTCACGTGTTGACGCTCACGCAAGCGAAATGCCCCACGGATACGACCAACGACAATTGCAGCATCCAAAAGATCCAACGGTGCCCAAGCGATGTCCGCCGGTGTGTGTTCGTGGGCCGCATCACTTGCCAGATGACTTGTGCCAGCCAAAAATGCTATGACCCAGGGCAAGTCGGGGACATCGCCTGAGACCGCCAGGGGAATGGCTTTGTCGCGCCGCATGATCGTGCACCAATCAGATTCCAGCATCTCGCAAACGAGTTCACACGTGGCTTCCAGACGTTCATCTTGTGGAGACTCCATGATCCGCGCCGCAGTGTCAAGAGCCAAGACACTTTGATCGGGTCGGTCAAGGGCCACGGGGTGAACATCTTCAACTGCCACCCCATCAACTCGACTGACCTCGGCAATCAAATGCTCCATGGTATTTTCTGCGTCAGAGGGAATAACAACGATCAGTTCATCAATCGCCATACCAGCGCCGCGTTCTAAAATCTCAATGCCAATCACATCTCCGCCCGCTTGACCAATTGCCGCAGCAACTCGACCAAGGGTTCCGGGAAAGTCTGGTAACCACAGTCGTAGTACATAGGTTTGCACGTGTGCAGGCTAACCAGTTTGCAGTGACAAGACCGTGAACACGAGATGTCGTCTCAGAACGTCTGGGTGGGTAAAAACGCCGCTCCGACCGCCCCAGCATGCTCGCTGAAGTGCGCCAATACAACTCTTGGGTGAGGTCGCAAGGTTGGTGAATATAAAATTTCACTCAAGGACCGACGGACTGCGTCAAGAAACATATCCCCGGAGGCCGCAAGACCACCACCGATGACAAACATCTCCGGGTCAAGAGCATTAGTCAGGTTGGCAAGACCGAGTGCAATCCAATGGGCAAATTCACCAATAATCAACGATGCCTCGGCGTCCCCCATAGCGATGGCGCGAGCGACATGCTCTCCACGTATTTGTTCCAGTGACCCTGCGAGTTCAAGAATGCACTTTTGCTTGCCGCCTCGGGCCGCCCGCTGGGCAATATCGGCCAACCCATTACCCGAGGCGTAACGTTCCCAACAACCCCGCCGACCGCACGGACATAAGGGGCCGTCGGGGTCGACAATCATGTGCCCGAATTCGCCAGCGAAACCATTAGTGCCACGAATCAACTTTCCTCCGGCGACAATACCGCCACCGTTTCCAGTGCCAAGGGCAACGACAATTGCGTCGCGACAACCCGCGGCAGCACCCGCAACCCATTCGGCGACCGTGGCACAGGTGGCATCGTTATCGACCCAAACTTGATAGCCCAAACGCTCACTCAGCAACGAACCAACGGCGAAGTCAGCAATTCCAAGCAAATTCGGCGAAGCGCGCACCACTCCGGAGCGAGTGACCAATCCACATATTCCGATTCCTACGGAATCTATGACCCCAAAGTCTTTGACAATTGATGCCAAAACATCAATCAAAGCACCTGCACCGTCCGGGGTCGTTCGGCGGATTTCCTCAACGATTCGTCCCTCACTCCAAATGACACCGAGACATTTGGTCCCGCCGACATCAATGCCAACTCGCCGAGATGTGTCTGAGGCCGAACTCACGGGTTCACCCCTGAGATTCAGCTTGAACCTTCAATTGCTTGACGGTATTCAAGATACGCACTTCAGCGCGTCGCTTCACGAAGCCTGGCAGCGGGACAACAAGTTCAATAGACAAGTTGTAAGTCAAAACCACTCCTCCGCTGGAGTCGGGAGAAAACATAAATGCCCCATCAACGGCGCGCATAATGTCACCCGAAACCATATGCCATGCCAAGCGCGCAGGGGCGGCGCTGTAGTCATAGGACAAGGTGTAGTGGGTACTGCGACCAAGAGCCGAGGTACGAAACTCAACCTGAGTCGCTCGACCTTGATCATCGCGGGCAAGTACAACTGCCGATTTAATATCGTGAGCCCAGTCGGGGTATTGCTCAAAGGTTGTTGCGATATCCCAACATTTGTCATGAGGGGCATTGATAGTGATCGTCAAAGACGCCGTGTCGGCCATAACTAAGTTCTAGCCGATCGGATCCGTGTCAGGAGGGCAAACAGCGACCTCAGTTCCATTCTTTAGTCGTCGGGGAGCAAATTTTCCGTGGCTCGCCGCCCACAAACCGTTAAGTCCTAGACCCAAGACGGGCACCAACACCCCAAAGGCTAAAGTCGATCCCGGCCTACTTGTCAAGCCATCTCCACTCGGACTGTTCGGACGCGACAGGGCCGTCGCCAGTGCCACCAGACTCTGAGTTGCTAAACAAGAATGCATCACGACCTTGACGCGTCGAGGAATCACCGGACCCATGAGGAAATAGAGTTCGGCGACAGAAATCTCCTCTTGCCGACTGCGCTGAACGGCGGTCCAATAACCCCACAAAAAAGCCCCGGTCCCCATAGCAAAAAGCAAGAGCGCCACGACCACTCCTTGCGACTTGGCGAGGCCATCAAAAACTGTCGCCGCCCAAACAGCTGATACCGAAAAAATGACAGTTGCCAAAATATTCAGGCGGATGATTCTTGTACCGTTCATGACCACACTCCAAAAACATTGCCGAGGCGCTCGGCGAGCATCTCATAAGAAAACTCGGTGATCGCTCTCTGGCGCGAGGCCAAGCCCATCCGCTGTCGAAGTTCGGGATCGTCCAAAAGGTCGGCGATATGTTGCGCCACCGCATTGACGTCAGTGGAATCATTGACCACATAACCAGTTTCTTCATGCGCCACAGCATCGGCAGCGCCACCACTTAAACCAGCGATCTGCGGAATACCACAGGCTGCTGCTTCGACGAAGACGATGCCGAAACCTTCTTGTTCAAGCCCTCCCCAACGATTACGACACAACATTGTGTACACATCAGCACAGCCGTACAAACGAGGCAGATCTTCGTGAGCAACTCGACCTAAAAACTTCACTGGTGCATCTAGTTCACGTGCAAGTTTTTCCAGACGTTGGCGATCTCGACCCGAACCAGCAATGGCTAAGACAAGATGCGGACGCGATTTTTTCAGTCGTGCTACAGCACGAATCGCGGTATCAAATCCTTTGCGCGGTACCAAACGGCTTATGCCAATCACAAGTTCAGTTTCGTCATTGAAACCAAAATCTTGACGAGCCACTGATCGCTGTTCACTGCTCAACGGAGCGAAACGGTGGATATCCACCCCAGGAGGCACAACGGTCATCGGCAAGGCCCGACCAGCCGCACGCTGTGCTTCGGCTGCGGGGTATTGCCCCGCGGCCACGACATGACGCGCTCCATGAAGGACATGAGAAAGAACTTGTTTTGACCCAGGTATCCGGCCGGGCACTGTCACTTCGGCACCATGTAACACCACGTCATAAGGCAAAGCCAAACGCGGTCCGATGATGCCGAGAGGAACAGCAGGATCAAGCACCACTAGGTCTGCTCCAACTCGCTTCGCCATTTCGTTGACACGCCTGACCATCCACGGATGCGGTAACAAAACCGGTTCCCGAGTGCGCTCAATATGAAATGGTTGAGATGCGTCAAATTCCTCTGATCCTTTATAGGGACTAGTGAGAACGGCGAAAGAATCTGCCGGAAGGCGACGCCACCATTCCCACAGCAAGGACTGAATCCCGCCGATCTTTGGGGGAAAGTCATTCGTCACCAGGAGATGCTTCATGGCGTTCCCGTTCGAATAGGTACCGATGATTGATTGTTCAGTTCGTCCTGCACGAGATCATCAAAATCCTCCGCGAGGAGATCTGCGAGGTCATTGCGACCAAGGCGAATTGCCGCCCACAGGGCATGAGCACGAAGTAATGGATCAATGTCTCCAAGATACTTGCGCAACACCTGCTCAACTGAATCGCTGGGAACATTGACCTTCGGAATAGGCGCGATATTTCCCAAAATAATCAGGGCGTTGCGTCTCAACCATTTTGGATTTCGCTCAGCCAAGTACCAATTACCGAATCGCTCCAGTAACTCTTGATCAGTGGAATCCAAGATTCCCAGCACATCGACAAAAGCCCCTGGACCGATCGCTGCTGGCGTTGATGCGGTGTGTCGGCGACCGAGTCGCACAGTGGGCGGACAACTGGTCTGACAGTCATCGCAACCATAGAGGCGGTCGTGCAAAGCAACTCGGAACGCACGTGGGAATACGCCCGGCTTTTGCACCAACCAAGCCAAACAGCGACGTGCGTCAATAACTCCTTCGGCCACGATGGCTTGCGTCGGACAATCATCAAAACATGAGCGGCAAGTACCACATCCGTCGGGAGCGGGTTGCTTTGCTGGACTCAAAACTGCATTAGTCACTATTGACCCGAGACTGAAAAAACTTCCAGCGCCCGGCAAGAGCAAATTGGCATTCTTGCCAAACCAACCCACACCGGCACGATAAGCAACCTCGCGATCAACAATCGCATTTTCATCAGCGAACACGACAGCGCGAAATCCATCAGCGCGCAAACGAACAGCCACCTGTTGCAGAGACTGACGTAGCGGCGTGTAGTGATCAACCTGAGCGTAACGAGCAACGCGCCCCACAAGTCCGCCTGGATGATCGGGTTGTTCGCTGTAATAACTCCGCGCTCCGACGATGATTGAACGTGCCCCCAAAACGGATTGGCTGGGATCAGTTGATCGACTTGGACGACGAAAAGTAAAACTCATCGTGTCGCTCAGACCGCGTTCATTACGATCGTCAATTGCCAAACGGGCTCGATCTAAAATCGAGGCATCACACACACCAACGCGATCTAGACCCGCTGATGTGGCTAGCTGGAGTAATGACTCGAGATACGCAGGGTCTGTTGAATCAACAATGATCTGATTTCGTTTAACCCGACTCACGATGACGAAGCGTAGGCACTAAACCGGCCTCTGCGAGGGCACGCATCGCTCTAATCTCTGCGAAATCGAACACAATGGCCCCAGTTTGGCTACCTGAGCCAGTATCTGGCTCGTCGTCACGGTATAAAAAGGTCACCACGCAGTCGGCACAGACAGTGGTCTCATGCATCACACAGGTTCCGCAGTCAATCAATGTGGATTGCACGGGAATAGAGATTTTTCGTGAATGGGGGTTCGGATCGCTCATAATCAGACTGTGCCAAAGGGGTATGGCAGAGTAAGGAGGGGGGGTCTTACCAGCGGTCAGCCATCACCTCAGCGACCATCATCGCCGGGAAATGCGTATTGGCGCGAGGTACTTGCGGAAAAATTGAAGCATCACATACGCGCAAGCCAGTGACCCCGATGACTCGACCAAAGCAATCCACCACAGATAACTCCGAGTCAGGATCTCCCATGGCACAGGTTCCAGCGGCATGGACGTAGTCCCCCGTGGAGGCCCGCAACCATCCACCGATCGCATCGGGCGATTGATCAAGTGCTTCGACGGGTGTGCCGACATCATCAATGAACACTCCAGTGGCAATATCTTTGAGTGCCGATGATGCAAGAAGTTGACGCGCCACATTGACACCAACTTTCAAGGCTTCAATATCCTGTTCATCTGACAACATCTGAAAATCAACGACCGGATCAATTGTTGGGTCCTGCGATGACAATGTCACCTGACCGCGAGAGCGGGGATACATCAAGGCCACAGCCAACTGGCCAAATCCATTGGCGCCCTCACCGAAATGGTCAAGTGCGAGAATCTGTAGATCCGCAGGTTCAAATCCAGAACTCAATCGAGCCACAGTGGTGGCCGCAACCGAATCCGTGGGGCATGATTCGCGTAATGCCAAAGTCAACGGTGCCGAGGCATGATCTTGCAGTCCCTGGCCAATCGAAGGACGTTCAATCTTGCTGCGTAACAAGATGGCAGGACTATGAATCGCGCCCGCACAAATCACTGTCTCTTTCGACTCAATCAAAGTCCCGTCAGCCAAGATGACGCCAACCGCATGTGTGCCTTGCATCGCCACACGATCAACCAAGGTGTCGCAAAGAATACGTACATGACTACGTTCACGGGCACGTTCAAGATAGATATCTGAGGCTGTCACTCGCTGTCCATCCGCTGAGCGAGTCAACATCACTGGACCCACATCACGACCAATGCCACCCAGTGGAAACGGGCCACGATGCCACGTCCAACCTTCGAGGCGACATGTTTCAAACAGCGCCGCTCCAACCCGCGAGGTGCTTCCTGGATCAGCTTTGGTTAGGGGAATTTCGATGCGCCGAAAATATGGTTCAACATCGCGCCACGACCATCCCTGACAACCAAAGTCACGTTCCCACGCGTCATAGTCTTCAACTTCGCCCCACAGACCAATCATCGCGTTGACCGCTGATGAACCTCCAATGCCCCTCCCTCGGGCATAGGGGCGACGTACTTGGCCCGTCACCCGCTGTGCCTCAAGAAGCGGCCAGGCGCGACCAGGTTCACCTAAGGCGGCAAAAAAAGATGGGCCAGAAATGCCACTTGGAGCGGAGCCAAGCCGCAGATCAGATCCCGCCTCGATCACAAGTACCGAGCGTCCAGTCTGCGAGAGGCGATCGGCAAGGACACATCCAGCCGAACCTGCGCCAACCACAATGACATCGGGACGCTGCGATGAATCCATGGGTTACTGTGACTCGTCCGAACTCAAGCCGTGATGCGTGGACGCTGGCAAGCCGACTAGGTGGGCAGAATCGTTGTAACGAATCACCCGCCAACGCCCTGGCTTCACCAACAACAATTCTGTGATTGAGGTATTGACCGTATAAATCTCGAATACTCCAGTATCCGCAGCGCGCATTGACTGGCGCAAGGCCGTGTCAACAACCCCGCCATGGCAAAAGATCACTGCGGTACCGTCGCCTAAGCGATCCACTAGCGAGCGAACAGCAGTGCCGATACGAAATTGAAATTCGGCAATCGTTTCCCCACCTGGAAATGTCATTCCAAATGGATCGTTCTCCCAATCGGGATCTCCGAACCGGGCCGTAAAGTCCGTGTACAAGAGTCCATCACATTGTGGACCTGGATCATGTTCACCAAATTCGCTGATGACTTCAACAGGTTCGCCATCGAAAACTGGAGCGACGATTGCAGCGGTCTCTCTTGCGCGCGGATAGGCACTGGAAATCACCATGTCGGGACGAAAGTTCTCGACACCACTCCATCGCTCAAATAAGCGTTGAGATTGTTGACGACCGAGATCTGAAAGTCCGATACATGAACGTGGCCCACCGATCACACGATTCACTGACACTTGCGATTCACCGTGGCGGACAAAAATTAAGCGCGCCATGGTCGCTCAGGCTAATTTCTCGACGAACGCTTCAAGTTGTCGCAGATTGCGACATTCGTAGGCTCCATCAGTATGACCTGCGTACTCTCCCACGATGGAGTCTCCGGTGTTCCAATATGACTTGGGTTCCGGATTCAACCAATACACCTGACGCGCTTTCTTGCGCACTTCTTGAACTACCCATGCTTGCGAAGCGTGGTAGTTATTGCGTGCATCACCCAAGAAAAGCACCGTTGTTTTTGGACCAATACTTTTCCCATAACGATCCCAGAAAACTTCAAACGCGTGGCCGTAATCACTATGACCGTCAACCCACACCACATCGGCTTCGGTGTTGACGCGATGAATCGCCTCGCCGATATCTTCGGTGCCCTTAAAGTACTCCGTGACTTCATCAATCCCATCGATGAACACGAAGGAACGAACTTTAGAAAACTGATTCTGCATGGCGTACACCAACATCAATGTAAAACGAGCAAACGCTGCAACACTGCCCGAGATATCAGCCACAACCATCAGTTCTGGCTTGGATGGTCGTGGTTGCTTGAACTTTGGCTCGGCAGGAATGCCACCATAGGACAACGAATGGCGCACAGTATTACGAAAATCTAAGGGTCCCTTGCGTCCATGTCGGCGCTTACGCGCCAAGCGTGCCGCTAATTTGCGGGTCAGAGGGTACAGCGACTTTTTCAGCAACTGCATTTCGTCGCGGCTGGCATGCATGAACTCAACATCTTCTGGCAATGGCTTGCGCAATGTTTTCGCCATAGCTTCAGCACCACGGTCAGCCACAAGGCGTCGGCGAATCTCAGCTTCAATCTCTTTTTTGAAGGAATCGATTCGACTTTCATATTCATCTTTTTCAAGACGTTCCTCAAGAGCCGTCAGATCACTACCAGTTTCTTGCTTACTGGCCTCCATGAGTTTTTGCAGCATGTTGTCTAAATCAAGATTTCTCAGCGTTCGGTACAAGTAATACGTACCCCCGACTGGACGACCCGGCTCCATCCCGGCAAAGCGCTGAACAGATTGTTTGGCTAAGGCGCGCATCATGGCTTGATCGCCATTCATCAACGCTTTCATCAACATCTGCGCTATTTCCTCAGGAGTCAGACTGTCCATCCCGCCAGATGAACCCTTACCTTCGCCTTGTTGCATTTGCTCTTGCATCTCGCGCCACATCTGCTCGAGTTCGTCTTCTGTGCCCTCAACTATTTTGTACTCGGGCCCACGCAACGAGAAGTAGACCTCGAAGACAGTTTCAAATGATCGCCAATGAGCACTGTTTTTGACCATCGTCGCACCCAGCGCGTACTTGAAAGCATCGCGGTCCTCAAGAGGAATATGCCGTACCGCCTCCATGGCATCAAGGTTCTCCGTCAGCGAGACCGGAAGACCTGCATTGCGGAGTTCCTGGACAAAACCAGAGAGTAAGTCGAGCACGTTATGGACTCCAGTTTTCCTGGTTATACCAGGTCGACCGAGAGTTCCTTAGAGGCCTTGGCGATATCAGACTGATACTTCAACAGAACATGCAATGTCTCTTTTGCGGTCTGAGCATCAATTGAGTCAATATTGAGCAGCATCATGGTGCGCGCCCAGTCCAAAGTTTCGCTGACACTTGGCGACTTTTTGAGATCCAGCAGGCGAATACTGCGAACGATACGAGCCACTTGATCAGCTAAGTGCTCGGTGATATCGGGTACTTTCGCCAATACGATTTCCTTCTCGCGCTCGAGCGATGGGTAATCAACATGCAAGTACAAGCAACGACGCTTGAGAGCCTCTGATAGTTCGCGAGTGTTGTTTGATGTGAGAAAAACCATCGGAATCTGAGTGGCCGTAATCGTTCCCAGTTCAGGAATCGAAACTTGATACTCCGAGAGAATTTCTAGCAATAGAGCTTCCGTTTCAACTTCCACACGGTCAACTTCGTCAATCAGCAAGACGACTGGGTCTGGAGCGCTAATGGCCTCTAAAAGGGGTCTGGTCAACAAGAACTCTTTGCTGAAAATATCGTCATGGACTTCGTTCCACGAATCACTGTTGCGGTCGGCCTGAATGCGCAACAACTGCTTCTTGTAGTTCCATTCATATAAGGCCTTTGATTCATCAAGACCTTCGTAACACTGCAGACGAATGAGTCGAGCCCCCAACATGTCTGCCACGCTCTTGGCAAGTTGGGTCTTACCCGTACCAGCAGGGCCCTCAACCAAAATTGGCTTGGCCAGGCGGTCAGCCAAAAATGCGACTCCTGCGATGCCATCATCCGCCAAATAATTGACGTTGCGCAAGCCATCACGCACTTGTTGGACTGACGAAAAACGGTGTTCCATACCATTTATCCTACAAGTTCACGACCGTTCACAAGAATTGAGACCCCTCAATAGAGGGGTCGGACCTGATTAAGGACCTACTGTGTACATCAATGAGTTCTGCCAATGCCGATCCGCAGCCCGCACCCGAACGATTAGCAAACACTGCGGACTCACAATTATTGCGCAGCAATGCAATTGTGGCGCTTGGCACAGGACTCTCTCGTCTGACTGGAATGTTGCGCGTCATCGTGTTTGGTTTTGTCATTGGACAAACCGCTCTAGCCGATGTCTACGACGGGGCCAACAACTCCCCGAACGCGGTCTACGAATTATTGCTTGGGGGCGTTTTATCAGCCACCTTGGTCCCCATGTTCAGCCGCATGCTTGAAGACGATGATCGCGATTCTGCTGGGGCTGTTGTCAGCACCGCAATGATCCTCTTGGCCTTCATCACCGCCGTCTCGGTTCTTTGTGCTCCATTCATTTTTCGACTCTTTTCCTTAAACCCAGCCGACGGAATTGACGTCAATCAGTTCCGCACCGTTGGAACGGCACTCACCCGAATCTTTTTATTGCAGATTTTCTTCTACGGTCTGTCAGCAGTCTTCGGATCTTTACTCAACGCTCAACGGCGCTTCTTTGCAGCCGCGTGGTCCCCCGTCCTGGCCAATGTCGTGATTATTTGTACATTGCTCTATGTGCCGATTTTGCTGCATCACCCCGGCCAAGAAATACCAATCTCAGAGGTCTTGCTCAGCCCATCCTTCAAGTGGCTGCTAGGTGTCGGAGCAACTGGTGGCATCGCTCTCCAGGCTCTCATCTTGCTGCCTGCGATTCGTCGCTCCGGACTAGATCTGCGCTTTCGCTTTCAACCCCGACATCCCGCTGTGAAGCGTCTTGTTTCGTTATCAGCGTGGACCTTTGGTTATGTATTGGCAAATCAAATCACGATCATCGTTGTCAAAAATCTTGCCAGACCCGGCAGCGGTGGACAAGACGCGTTTACTAAGGCAACTACTTTTTTCTATTTCCCTCATGGTCTTTTAGCGATGAGCATCGCTACCACATTCATTCCAGAAATGGCACGCTCCGTGGCCCGCCGCGACCAACAGGCCTTCGTTGAACGCACAACGCTCGGTCTACGCCTCGTTGGACTGATGACCCTGCCAGCAGCGTTTGGATTCTTAGTCATGTCTCGACCCATCATCGGAACACTTTTACAACACGGAAAATTCACAACGGAAAATGCAGATCTCACATCTCGCGCTCTCGCTGGGTTATCACTCGGTCTCGTCGGATACTCCATTTATTTATTTGCACTGCGTGGCTTTTACGCCCACCAAGATACGCGCACGCCATTTTTTATCAACGTCGTGCAAAACATCATCAACATCATTTTGGCTTTTGCTCTTGTTTCAAAGTATGACGTACTTGGTCTCGGCATTGCCTTCGCTGCCTCGTATCTTGTTGGAGCCATCATTGCTCTCTGGGTGTTGCACATCAAGGTGCCAACTTTTCCTGTCGTTACCGTGCTCATTTCGATATCCCGAATGTTCTTGGCAGCGGCAATTATGGGGATTGCACTCTGGTTCATCATCAAGCCAGTGGGCGCCAATAGTGGCTTGGGAGCCCTCCTGCGCATCACTTTTGGAACTATGAGCGGAGCAGTTATCTATTTCGCCGCCCTGGCCTTGCTGAAAGTTCCTGAAGCGAGTTACTGGCGCACGCTGACTCGCCGCTTTGTTTCACTTCGCTCTGCGTCGTCCAGTGCTGATCTAACTCGCCAAGATGACTAATCCATCGCGGTGAATCACTAATTGTGGGAAGTGCTCATCCAAATCTGCGGTTCGTCTTCCCGCCGAAACTCGCACTTGCTCCAAGGACATCAATGAACTTCCACGGGCGATAATTTCTCCCTGTAGATCGATCACTGCGACTGTGTCTCCTGCTTCAAAATCGCCCTCAGCGCTGACAACACCTGCGGGCAACAACGAAACTGCTTGGCGACATAAAGCGACTGCAGCACCAGCATCAACGACAATGCGACCGCGTACCTCGCTGGCAAAGGCGACCCACAGTTGTCTCGATGACAAATTGCGATCGGAACCGTGAAAGGTTGTGCCGATAAGGGAAGTCCCATCAATTGAGCCAGCAACGATGTTATTCAGGACCGATTCTATTTTGGCGTGAGCGATGACCGCACGTACACCCGACCACGATGCGATACGGGCTGCTGACAATTTGGAAGCCATTCCACCACTACCACGATTTGAGCCAGAAGATCCAGCGTCTACGCTCATCAATGGGTCACCTTCAAAGACGTCAGTGATCAGTGTGGCTTGCGCATCAGAGCGTGGGTCTGCGGTGTACAGACCATCAGTATCAGTGAGCAAAATCAACATATCTGCCTTGAGTAAATGAGATAGCAGAGCTGATATGTGGTCGTTGTCGCCAAAACGAATCTCGTCATGAGCAATGGCATCATTTTCGTTGACGACTGGAATGCAACCCAACTCAAGCAGACGCTCAAGGGTGTCACGAGCATGCAAATATTGCGTTCGATCGACGAAATCATGGGGCACCAACAACACTTGGGCGGCGACCAAAGAATGACTAGCGAACTCAGCGTTATACACTTCCATCAAGCGACTTTGACCCGCAGCAGCGAGAGCTTGGAGGGTGCGCATATCAGTCGGACGTTGCGCCAACCCGAGGGCCGACACACCTGCTGAGACGGCCCCCGAAGTGACGAGCACCACTTCGTGACCGTCACGACGCAACTGGGCGATTTGCCGACAGATACTCGCAATAATGGCGCGATCAATCACACCGACCTTGTCGGTGAGTGATGATGTTCCAATCTTGGCCACGACGCGCATATCAGATATCCGGCGCGTAGTCGAATGAGAAATCACCGATCCAGACCACGTCGCCCGCAACTGCTCCAGCACGCGATAAGAGGCGTGGCACGCCCAATTTCTTCAGTCGTTCTTCGATGTAGGTCATCGCTTCTGGAGTGGTGACATCGTTAAGGTGCACTGCTCGTTCGGCTTTGCGACCATGGATGCGAAATCCACCGCCAGAAATTTTTTCAACCCATGAACCATCAGACTCGGGCTTCAGGATGACACGACCTTCGAGCACTGGTAAATCGGCTCGTGCTGAGTGCACCAAACTTGCGAGACGTCCAACTAATTCGCGCAAACCTTGATTGGTGATAGCCGAAATGAGCATCCCATCCCATTCGTCAACCATCGTGAGCGTGGCTGAGTCAGTCTTCGTGCCCACAATGACTCGTGGACGTTCAAGCAGGCGCGGATCGTACGATTCAAGCTCGCGTAGCAAAATATTTAACTGCTCCTCAGGGGATGTGTCATCAACTGGGGCTAAGTCAATCAAAATACACAGCACTCGCGCCCGCTCAACATGGCGCAAGAATCGGTGACCGAGTCCCTTCCCCTCTGCGGCGCCTTCAATGAGGCCAGGAATGTCAGCCACAATGAATTCGGTGACATTGTCAATGCGTACCACTCCCAAGTTCGGTTCAAGAGTTGTAAACGGATAGGCGGCGATTTTTGGTTTTGCTGCAGAAATGACGCTGATCAATGTGCTCTTTCCAGCGTTGGGAAAACCAACGAGAGCCACATCGGCAATGAGCTTGAGTTCTAATTTCAACCAACGTTCAACGCCACTTTCGCCTTGCTCGGCAAAGTTTGGAGCGCGTCGACGGTTGGCCATGAAGCGTGCGTTGCCGCGACCTCCGCGACCACCGTGAGCGGCCAACCAACGATCCCCATGATTAGTGAGGTCGGCGAGAACTTCCCCTGAATACATGTCCTTAATCAGAGTCCCTTCGGGAACCCTGACCTCCATAACATCGCCGCGCTTACCGTGGAGGTCTTTACCCTTTCCATGCACGCCATTGCCAGCAATGCGGTGCGGGTGGTCCCGGAAGGCTAGAAGTGAGGCCACATTGCGGTCAGCGATCAGCCAGACATCGCCGCCTTGACCGCCATCGCCGCCGTTTGGCCCACCCATTGCCTCAGGACCTTCGCGTCGAAAGGAGACGCAGCCTGCTCCGCCGTCTCCGGCGCGCACATTCAGTTGGCATTCATCAACGAACTGGCTCATTACGACCTCTCACTACTGAACTTCTACGATACCTCCGACGACACCCACACCCCCGACGTATTGTTGTGGCGTGAGCAATGATCCCGCGACTTCACCTAATGACAACCCCCATACGGATCCTGACATGCAAGAACGGGCTGAACGCTGGGCCAGCACGATGGCTGGCTCGGACTCCGGTTCAGGAGTCACCCTGGCCCATAGCGACTCATGGGCAGGTACTGGCTCAACTCACCATCGATCGCTCTCTGAACGAGAAGAAGCTGAGGACTCATCATTGAGTCGCTTGGCGACACGTTCACATAGTGGGGGCAATCGCGCTATTGCCGAGCAAGCCGACCCATTTCGTACATGTTTTGAACGCGATCGCGATCGCATTTTGCATGCCCCAGCCTTTCGCCGATTGGCGGGTAAAACACAAGTATTCGTCTTCCCCGATGATCATCAACGGACACGTCTCACACATGCCATTGAAGTAGCACAGGTGGCTGCCTCGGTTGCCCGCCCACTCGGACTCAATGTCACGCTGACTGAAGCCATCGCCCTCGGCCATGATTGCGGTCATGGACCTGGTGGCCACGCCAGCGAGGACGCCTTAGCGCCCTACATTGACGGTGGCTTCGATCATGCGGTGTGGGGCGCAGATGTCACCCTCGTGCCACTCAATTTGTGCACCGAAACTCTCAACGGAATTCGCAATCATTCGTGGAGTCGCCCAGCACCAGCAACTCCCGAAGGTGAAGTCGTCAGTTGGGCTGATCGCATTGCTTATGTGTGTCATGACTTTGAGGATGCGGTTGATGCTGGCATCGTTACCCCAGATCAATTACCACCATTGGTGAAGTCACGTTGTGGCACCACTCGTTCGCAGCAACTCGGTACTTTCATTACCTCAATGGTGCAGGCCGCGATGAAGACTGGACGGATCGGCATGGAACCAGACATTGCCGAAGCCCTCGCCGCTTTTCGCAAGTTCAATTACGAAGAGGTGTACCTGCGACCGGAAAGTCGTCACCAAGCAGATCAAGTCATCGCACTCTTGCGTGCTCTCGTGGAGTTCTACACCGTTTCTCCCGACCATCTCCCCGAAGACCTGCGTTTCACAAGTGGTTCAACCCAAGCCCAGCACTCCGCTGTGGCATATGTTGCTGGCATGACTGACCGTTTCGCGTGCCGTCAAGGAGCGGTGCTCCTTGGATGGAACGAGGATCGCCTCCCGCAGGGCATTGACGTCTGACATGCCCTGATATACAAAACGACCGCCCGAAGGCGGTCGTTTGAAAATACCAAGTTTGAAAAGGCCTATTCGGCTGGAACCACATCAATCACGCGACGGCCCTTGCGGCTACCGAATTGAACAGTTCCGTCTACTAAAGCGAATAATGTGTCATCGCCACCACGACCGACGTTCTTACCTGCATGGAAAGTGGTACCCCGCTGACGGATCAAAATCGTTCCCGCGGTAATTGAAGTTCCGCCAAAAGACTTCACGCCGAGGCGCTGTGCGTTTGAGTCACGACCGTTCCTTGTAGAACCGCCGCCCTTGGTTTTTGACATATGTCAGCCTTTCACGATTGAGGTGATCTCGACCACCTGATAGTGCTGGCGGTGACCATAGCGGCGACGCTGATTGGTGCGGCGCTTATAGACAAAGCCATTGATTTTAGGACCAGAAGCCGAGCCGACAATGCGACCCGAGACCTTTGATCCGGCGAGTTGGGTGGGCGTGGCGAGAACGGTACTGCCGTCGACGACCAGCACGGGCGTGAAGTCCACTGCGGCACCCTGTTCGAGGCCGAGAAGTTCTACATGCACTTGCTGGCCCTCGGCCACTCGGACCTGTTTGCCACCGGTTGCGATCACTGCGTACATAGCGAATTGCGACTCTACCTGCAATAATGACTCAATAACAACGCCACCGTCAGGACTCGTCATTAGTTCAGCAAATCGTGGTTGACTTGGATCCCGCGACCCTCACAATTTGGGCACTGATCAGCGAAATTGGTGAGCAATCCCTCGCCGATCCGCTTGCGAGTCATTTCCACTAGACCGAGTTCAGAAATGTCAAAAACCTGAGTTCTGGTCTTATCCCGAGACAGAGCGGACTTGAAGGCATCGACCACCTTGCGACGATTTTCCTTGATTTCCATGTCAATGAAGTCGATCACGATGATGCCGCCAATGTCGCGCAACCGCAGTTGATGGGCGACTTCCTCGGCTGCCTCAAGGTTGTTGGCGAAGACTGTGGCCTCCAAATTTGAAGTGCCTACGTTGCGACCAGTATTGACGTCAATAACCGTCAGGGCTTCCGTGTGCTCGATAATTAAGGAGCCTCCCGACGGTAACCAAACTTTGCGATCAAGAGCTTTGTGGATCTGCTCATGCACATGGTTTTTCTCAAAAATCGGCAATCCCTCGACGGCTGGATCAAAATATTCCACGCGATCAGCAAGCTCTGGGTTGAAAGCCGAAACATAAGAATGTACATCTTCAAAGAGTTGATGATCGTCGATGATGACGCCGCGGTAATCCGAGTTGAACTCCTCACGAATCACTCGCACAGCGAGCGGGGGTTCGCGATACAACAGCGTGGGGCCACCAGCCTTAGCCGCTTTGGCTTCAATCGCTGCCCATTGATCCAACAGGCGTGTCATATCGGCTTGTAGTTCATGCTCAGTAGCTGCTTCGGCTGCCGTTCGCACAATCAACCCATGCTGTTCTGGTTTGACACGATCAAGGATGCTGCGCAATCGCTTACGCACATCATCGGGTAAGCGCTTGGAGATGCCGTAGGTCCTTGAGTTAGGAATCAAAACGACAAAACGACCGGCTAAGGACACTTCTTGCGTCAGACGTGCCCCCTTCAGACCAATTGGGTTCTTAGTGATCTGACACACGATGAGTTGCTTACCCTTGAGAATCTGCTCAATACGTGGCTCGCTGTCCACAATATCCTCGGCGTCATATTGCACATCACCGCGGTATAGAACCGCGTTTTTCTGCGTACCGATATCAACAAAAGCCGCTTCCATACCAGGCAAGATATTTTGCACTTTTCCGACATAAATATTTCCGTGAATCTGTGATTCATCGTCTGCGGGGCGACTGACATAATGCTCGATCAGGCTGCGCCCTTCCATGACCGCCACCTGAGTAATGTCGGCACGCACTTGCACGGCCATGAAGTAACGACCTATCGGACGCCCATTGCGTTCGCGACCTCGGCGGCGCTCAATGACATCAGCATCGGTTCGGTCGTTCTGACGAATATCGGCGCCACCGCGAGCTTTATTGTTGCGCTTACGCTTTTTCTTAGACGGTGACACCACACCCGAACCTTCAACTGCAACGCCATCATCTACATTCTCATGCGTTTCACCGGCAACCTCAGATGGATTTTTGGGAGATGCTTTGCGACCCTTTGCTTGACGCTCCCCCGGTCGGGGTCCACCTGCTCGGGTTCCTCCGGGCATTGTCACGCCACGCGGCCCCTGCGCTGATAGTGGCGGAGTTGCTGGCACAGAACTTGAGCGAGTGTCCCCGATTTTTGGTCTCTGAACCAAGGCCGCCTCGGCCACATCTGCGTCAGCTCGCCCTTCACTCATACGCTCTGGAAGCTCAAAATCAATATCGACGCCAGGCAAGGTCACTGGTTCATCGTCTAAGTCATCATCCAAATCATCATCTTCGAAATCCCCATCGTCCTCAAGATCATCGCCATCTTCGAAATCCTCAGCGTCCTCAAGATCATCGCCGTCTCCGGCAGACTCTGGAGTTCCCGCAGAACGTGTTCGCCCTCGTCCCCCACGCGATCCGCGACGACGCTTTTTCTGTGGACCGTCAGACGTCAAAGAGGAGTCTGATAATTCTTGTAGTTCTGGCGAATCAGATGACTGCGAGACCCCTTCGGACACGGGGATGTCGTCCGGGAATAGTGGTTCGTTCATGGGAGGTTTCCTTTCTCAAGCGCACATGAGAGCGCGCTATGCGAGTCAAGGGCACAGCAATGCGCTCCGTGTCTCGCTCAATTCGATAATGAATGGGTAATAGCCCTGCGGTGCGAGCCGCTGGAATATTCAAGACATCTTGCTGAGACAGGTCAATATTCCACGCGACTAGACAAGCAGCGAGGGCAGTGGTGTGCCCAACCAGATTCTCGGTGAGGATCTGAGGCCCGTGTCGGCGGACTAGTTGGCGCACCCTTACCAGGAACGGTTCAAGCCGCGACCAGATTGATGTCATGTACGCCAAATTGTACCGTCGCCCCAACCGAAGGGGGGTACTTCTCGACTCGCAAGCCTGTGGATAAGTACCAATCTTCCAACTCTGAGGAGTTTTAGCGCATTCGGCGCATATGGATACTCTCCACAAGTCCAATCATCATTGCGAACGCCACAAGTGACGACCCTCCATAACTGACAAAGGGCAACGGCACCCCTGTCACTGGCATGATCCCCATCGTCATTCCAATGTTCTGAAACACGTGCCACAGCACAACACCGAAGATTCCCGCACAGATATACGCCCCGAAAAGATCTTTACTTAGGTGTGCGACTCGCCAAATTCGAAACAGCAACATCCCAAAGAGACCCAAAACGACTCCCCCGCCCAGCATGCCAAATTGTTCTCCGATGGCTGAAAAAATAAAATCACTCTGCTGTACCGGAATGAACTTTCCGTTGGTCAGCGGAGCTTGGAGATACCCCTTGCCAAACCAGCCTCCAGTGGCCACGGCCCTTTTGGCGTAGCGCACCTGAAAGACGTAGCGCGCCAAATCCTCATCCGTGGAGTTTTGATTGAGGAACGCTGTAATTCGCCTTAACTGATAGCGGTCAACGATTCCCGCCAAGACTGCCGCTGCCACGGTCGTCACAGTCAAAAAGCTGATCAATAGCAAATAACGCAAACGCGCTCCAGCCATAATCAAGATACTCAAAGCTCCGATAATCAAAACGAAAGCCGATCCCAAGTCAGGTTGAAGAATAATCAAAACCGTTGGAGCGCCGAGGAGTACAAGTCCACTAATGAATTTTGAGTAACTCATCGAATCTTCCCGCGAGTCGCTATAGAACCCTGCAAGTGCCACCAGCACCGCCGGCTTAGCAAACTCAGCTGGCTGAAAAGCGATTGGTCCGAGGTCGAATGACAGCCTCGCTCCACCTTTGAGCGCACCGACTGACAGAACCAGAACCAGGGCAACTAGTGATAATCCATAAAGAAAATATGCCCGCTCACGTAACATTTGATAATCAATTGACATCACCGCAGCGGCGGCGGCGACGGCCACAATAAGAAACTCAACCTGGCGGCCGGCAAAGAAGTACGGGTCACTATCGACCTTCCAAAATGTCGCGCTATAAATCGCAAAGGCACCGATAACACCGAGTGCTATGACCGAGCCCAAAATCACCCAGTCAATATTGCGTTGGGGATCACTTGGTCCCGATCGAATATTGCCAAGTCCTGAGTTGGGTTGTCTGTTGAGAAATGGCAAGTTCATTAGTCGCGACCACCATACGCTCCGCCACCCAAACAACTTTTGTTGGGAAGCAATCTCTGTGGAGCAGCGACAGTGGCGGTGATATCAAGCGGGTTTGATGGCAAAACTTCGTTCATCTTTGCTACACCAGCAATCGCCATGAACAAACATTTCACTACCGGGGCGGCGGCTTTTGCTCCATAACCACTCTTCTCCAAGTATGCCGTCACAACTATCGGCCGAGATGGATCAAGACTGAAAGCGCCAAATGCCGAAGAGTCATTCCACGGAAGTCCTGCGCGTCCTTGGGCGGTACCAGTTTTTCCTGCAATAGGAAGGGCGTCATACGGATAAGACCGGAACAAGCGCTCTCCAGTTGTGGAATGGTAGGAACCGAACGTTACCCCGGGGCCCGTAATCACTCGAGTTAATCCCCTGACAATAGGATCACGGATTTCATCAGGAATGTTCATGCTACGAATCGTGTCTTTATTGGCCAAGAAAGTTTCAACCACGGCCTGAGTCATATCGGCGTAACCGACTTTCTCAGAATTGGGAGTACTGGGTTTCAATAAGGCAAGTCCAACGAGCGGACGGTTGACATCTCCGCCATTTGCCAAGGCACCGTACGCCTGTGCCAACTGCAACGGTGACGCCGCCAAAAGCCCCTGACCAACTGCGAGTTGCACATTGTCACCAACTAGGTAATCGCTACTTTCGCCGGCCATCAGCGCACCGTCTTCAACTAACTTCTTCTTGCTCGCCTTGTCGGGCACTCTGCCAGCTGTTTCAAAGGGAAGATCAATGCCAGTTCTACTTCCGAAGCCAAACTTCTTGACTTCATCTTGAAGTACTGGTTGACCACCTCTCTCAGCAAAAATCTCTTCGCCGATTTTGTAAAAGAAAGTGTCGCTGGAAACCGCCAGCGCATCTTCAACGGTGACATCACCGTATTGACATGCGTAGTTTCCTCCTGAACACAAGGCGTTTCTATAAATGCATTTTACAACCAAGCATGTTTCCTCGTTGATACTCGTGAGTTGGTAAGACCCACGATCGGAATACTTGTACTCGCTGCCTCCCACAAGTTGCCCAGAGTCAAGGGCCGCGTAAGCGACGAATGGCTTAAAACTAGAACCCAGGTTGTACTGCCCTTGAATGGCCCGATTCACCAATAGAGATTTGTCTGGATCATCGGTCTTAGGAAAAATCTCACGGAATTTGTCACTTGAAATACCCGAGTTAAACCATCGATTATCAAAAGTGGGATAACTCGCGAGTGCCAGAACTTCACCCGTGGAATAGTCCATCATGACCACCGAGCCTGCTGGGCTTTTCAAGTTTTCACATTCCGAGAATTGCGGCTTAATGACTTGTCGCTTACTGTCTTTAGCCTGGCATGTTTCGACGAAACGCCGGACTAGCAATTGCGTTTCTAAAGCTTGTTCTGCGAATTGCTGATAGTCAAGATCAATCGCTAATTGCAAATCGTTTCCTGCAATTGGTTCAACCCTCTCAAGAACTCTCAGAATCGTTCCGCGTGAGTCAATCTCATATTTGACATAGCCAGGCTTTCCGCGTAAATAACGTTCATAAATTTTTTCAACCCCGAATTGTCCGACTCGCTCGTTGAGGTCGTAGCCGACATCAAGGTACTGCGCCACGTCGTTCTGAGTGATCGCCCCAAGATAACCAACAACATGTGCAGCCAGAGGGGCCAATGGGTACTCGCGTTTCCATTGCGTGACAAAATCAATACCCGGAAAGTCCTCATTGCGCTCAATGAGATACGCTGCGGTCTCTTCGCTCACTCCCTCCGCTAATGGCATCGGCAGTAACGGACCGTATTTATTGCTCGTGAAACGTTGCTCCATATCGCTCACGCTCATATCAAGAATTTTTGACAAACGACCAAACAATTCGAGTCGGTTCTCTGTGTCTACAACGCTGTCTTTATTTCCCATTGCCTCCCACGCCACAGTGATCGTCAGAATGCGCTCGTTGTCGGCCATGATTCTGCCTTTGCGGTCGAAAATACGGCCTCTCTCGGGCAACAACTTCACAGTTCTGGTTTTATTTGCTTGAACACGTTGTTCCAAAACCGGCGAATCAACAACCTGCAAAAACCACATTCGCATACCGAGTGCACCAAACAGCACAAGAGCAATCACTCCAAGAGATGCCAAACGACTGGAACGCCTATCAACAGCCACGAAGCAACTCTTCCACACCCCGAGTAATAATCATCGTCAACATTACAAAAATAGTTCTGCTGGAGGCGCAATCCGCTCCTGCCGACGAATGACTAAGCACCATCGAGAAATCGGAACTAAGAAAAACGCTGACAGCGCATTCACACAACCCACGACGATGATGACCTTGACGAGGCGCCCTGACAGCCACCCCTCAATGCCAATCACATTAGCGACGACTGCCAAGGTAAAAGTCGCAACGCCGCTCAGCACTCCCGTCACAACACAATCCAACCATTTCGGATTTGCCAACGTGCGCGAGTGAAAGTACCCCGCTCCCCAACCGGCGAATGCGTAGACCAGCGCTGAGAGACCAAGCGGACTGGTCAGCACGAGGTCGAACATTAATCCCAAAACAAAGCCCGCTAGTGCCCCACTTTCTGATCCACCCGATAAACCAGCAGTGATTGACAGTGCCAGCAGCAACTGAGCAATGACCCCGAAAAACTTCATCTCAGTGAGCAATGTTGTTTGCACTGCTAAGAGCAAAAGCCCAACTAAAAACAAACGCGTGACCGGACGATTTAAAAGACTGATCATGGAATAACAGTCGCGACTGGTTGATACAGCAGGACACGAACGAAGTTCAATGATTGCAAACGCGCGGTCAGACGCACTTCAAGCACGGCTCCAGAAGTTCCAGTACGTTCAACAATTTTGATGACGCGCCCGATGACGATTCCACGAGGCGCCAAACTGCTCGACCCACCTGACGTAAAGACCAGAGCCCCGACCCGGACTTCACCAAATCTTGAGTTCTGATCGATGAATTCAACAATCGGTGCATCACCTAAACCACGCCCACGGAAAATTCCTGTTTCGGCCGCTGGCAAATTGTTGATATCGACCGTCGTCGTTGGCCCGATGGATGTTGAACCTGGGGCAATCGTCACAATCGTGCCGATGGTCGTCGTGCTCAGCCGATCGAAATTTATACCTGAAAAATCTTCGGTCGTTGGTGCACTCACAGGCAAAATTGTTGACGCTCCAAAC
This sequence comes from Actinomycetes bacterium, assembly GCA_037147055.1. Taxonomy (GTDB): domain Bacteria; phylum Actinomycetota; class Acidimicrobiia; order Acidimicrobiales; family Ilumatobacteraceae; genus Casp-actino8. Next base: position 11,861 of record JBAWVW010000002.1, on the reverse strand, counting down.
ACCGTTGTTCCGGTCCTTGGGATCGTCGTCGTGCTCGTTGATGTCGTTGTACTAGAAGTAGTTGTTGTGCTGCTGGTCGTTGAGGTCGTCGTGCTTGTCACAGGTGGCAGCACTTCTGCTTGATTGACAACTTGCACTGGAGCCCCAAATAAAACATCATTTGCAAGTAAGACGATGGCCCGATTTTCCTCAACCCAAGTAATCTTGCCAACCAAACCGGCGGCATTCACAACGGGCATTCCAACCCGCAAACCACGTTTCGAACCCTGGTTGATTTCCACAGTCTGCGAAAAATTTGAGGCTGAATCTCCAATTACTTGAGCCGTGACTGATGAGATATCAGCCAAGTTATCAATGCCGTTCAATGCGAGTAATTCTTGAGCATCTCGAGCTGTTGCCAAGGCAGCAATAAATGCACCCTCTTGTTGATCAAGTTGATCTTGCAGGCGCTGATTCTCTGCCTCAAGATCACCGTAGTTGGTAATCCCATTCCAAGCGTTTTCTACTGGTCGCGTCACCACTCGGACAGAGCTTTGCACGGGTTCGAAAATTGCACCGAATAAACGCTTCACCCCACCAACTATTGAGTTCCCTTGAAGGTCCAAGGTGATCAACAAAAGCGAAGTCAACGCCAGGATTGCTATTGACCGGCGACGACTGACGGAATAAACCGGCATGGTCCTAGCCCACCCACCTAGTCATCACTCTGCGACTGCAAGCCGCCCAGCATCTCAATGTTTTCCAATGCGCGTCCGGAACCAATGACCACAGAGAACAGTGGGTCGTTAGCGATATTGATCGGCATCCCCGTTTCATGGGCCAAGCGGCGATCAATACCGTGCAAGAGCGAACCACCACCAGTGATAGTCACTCCTTTATACATGATGTCGGCGGCCAATTCGGGAGGCGTCTTATCAAGAGTGGTCCGCACCGCGTCAACGATTGCCGCAACTGGCTCGGCAACTGCTTCACGGATTTGCTCCGAGGTCAAAGAAATTGTCCGAGGTAGCCCGCTAATCAAATCTCTTCCGCGAATCTCAGCACGGATCTCTTCTGCTAAGGGCCAAGCCGACCCCATATGAATTTTAATATCTTCAGCTGTTTGCTCACCGACAGCGAGAGAAAACTCTTTTTTCAGATAAGCCATGATTGCCTCGTCGAGTTCGTCGCCGGCAATTCGTAAAGACTGTGAGGTGACGATCCCGCCCAACGAAATGACTGCGACCTCAGTGGTCCCACCGCCAATATCCACAATCATGTTTCCACTAGCCTCATTAATCGCCAGATCAGCGCCGATTGCTGCCGCTATCGGTTCTTCAATAATGTGGACCGGTTTACGTGCGCCGGCGTACTCTGCCGCATCCTGCACTGCTCGCTTTTCAACTCCAGTAATTCCAGATGGCACACACACGACCATTCGGGGCTTACTCCAGCGACTGCTGTGCACCTTTTGAATGAAGTAACGCAACATTTTTTCACAGACTTCGAAGTCAGCGATGACCCCGTCCTTCAAGGGACGAATGGCACGAATATGGCTTGGGGTGCGACCCATCATCCGCTTGGCTTCATGACCAACCGCTATCGGTCTTCCATCAAAAACATCTAATGCCACCACCGAAGGCTCATTCAAAACGATGCCTTGACCACGCACATAAATCAATGTGTTGGCAGTTCCCAAGTCAATCGCTATGTCTCGCCCGAGGGCTAGCGGATTATTTCGCGCCATAGCCAAAGCCTCCTCAGACGTGTCGCCCGCAGGAACGGGCAGTTGATTACCGAAATGTTACAGATTCGGGAAGAAAATACTGATCTCTCGCTCGGCGGAGGCCAACGAGTCACTGCCATGAACAAGGTTTTCGGTGAACAGCAGGCCTAAATCACCACGAATGGTTCCTGGTGCAGCCGAGCGGGGGTTTGTGGCGCCCATCATGTTGCGCACGACTTCCCAGGTGTTCTCTGGACTTTCAAGCACCAAAGCTACGACTGGACCACGGGACATAAAAGCCACGAGTTCACCGTAAAAACCTTTACCGACATGCTCCTCATAGTGACGAGCCAAGGTGTCAGCATCCAGTTGGCGCAGTTCAAGAGCCACGACCTTGAGCCCTTTGGCCTCAAATCGCGACAAAACGGATCCGATCAGACCGCGTTCAACGGTGTCGGGCTTTAAAAGGACAAGAGTACGGTCAGACATAGCATTAAATCCTACCGCCTAGACGAGTTCTCAGGGCAGAACTCGACGCAAGTATGACCGAGCAGCTCCAACGACATACAAAGAACCCGCGATCAAAAGTGCGTCATCAGGTCCAATGTGCTCAAGAGCACGGCCGATAGCGGCCTCCACACTGTCCACGGTCTCCACATCATCGCAACCCATACGTCGAGCCGCCTGGGCCACTTCTTGGGCGGGCAAGCCCCGAGGAGATGGAGCAGTGCAGCACACGACGAGGTCAAAATCGTCGGCCCGCAAGGCCTCCAACATCGCATCTGGGTCCCTGCCTTGGAGGCAACCAAGAAGTAGCAGACGTCGTCCTGCAGGGTCAAAATCTTCGAAAAAAACCGAAGCACAGACATCAGCACCCGCCGGATTGTGAGCTCCATCAACGATGACTAGCGGTTGATGCCCTAAGACCTCAAAACGCCCAGGCATGGTGACAGCGGCGAAGGCTTCATCAATAACATCAGCCTCCAACGCACGGGCGAAGAATGCTTCAACAGCCGTGATCGCCACAACCGCGTTATCGGCTTGATGGCGCCCATGCAAAGGAACAAGAACTTCAGGATAGATAGTCGTTGGGGTACGCACGTCGATGACTCGTCCGCCGAGCGCAAGTTGATTGGAGTCGACTTCAAAATCAGTTTTACGGACTAACAGCGAGGCACCATCCGCAGCAGCAAAAATGGCCACCATCTCGGCGTCACTTTCTCCACACACAACAACACTTTGCGGTTTGATGATTCCTGCTTTTTCGCGAGCGATATCAGCCCGCGTCGGTCCAGCAAACTCCATATGATCCAAACCAATGTTGGTAATTACTGCCACTTGAGCATTGACCACATTGGTTGCGTCCCAGCGACCGAGTAGCCCAACTTCAATCACCATGACATCCACAGCCTCATCGGCAAACCACCGGAAAGCGGCCGCTGTACAAATATCAAAATAGCCAGGCCGCATCCCAGCGAGAACCTCAAGGTCAGCAATCGCAGAAATCTGTTCGCCGAAAGACTCGTCGCTGATGACCTCACAATCAATGGTGAAGCGTTCATTAACTCGCTCGAGATGTGGACTCGTGTAGGTTCCTACCCGTAACCCACTGACCATCAACAAACGAGTAATCATCTGTGCGGTGGAACCTTTTCCATTTGTCCCAGTGATGTGAATAACGGGGGCACAATGTTGCGGTTCGCCTAACAGTTCACACAGTCGCGAAATCGTCGCGGTTGAGGGAGAGTCAATCCTGCCCGTCTTGTCATACGAGGCGTGATGGTCAAGATAAGCAAGGGCCTGTTGATAGGTCATGGCATTATCTTGTTTGTACGGCGCAGGTCAACTGGCAGCACGACGCGGGCGGGCCGCCCGAGGAGCAGATCGCAGAACTAATGTGGGCGCCGACTTCATACGTACTGAATCAGCATTGATGATCACCTTGGCGACATCGGTACGACCTGGCAAGTCGAACATCACATTCAGAAGTGTCTCTTCTAAGATCGCCCGCAATCCACGGGCACCAGTTCCGCGTGCCAAAGCCTGTTCGGCAATAGCATCCAGAGCTTCATCGGTGAGTTCAAGTTCAACATCTTCAAACTCAAAGAACTTTTGGAACTGCTTGACCAACGCATTTTTCGGTTCTGTCAAAATCTGAATCAATGCACTGCGATCCAAACTGTGGACAGCACCGATCATCGGCAAGCGACCGACAAATTCAGGAATCAAGCCGTAGGCCAAGAGATCCTCAGGAAGAACTTGGCTGAATAAATCGCCAGCAGCCCTTTCAGCCTTCGTGCGAACCGTGGCATGAAATCCCACGCCCTTATGACCCACACGTTGTTCAATAATTTTGTCTAAGCCAGCGAATGCACCACCGCAAATAAACAGCACATTGGTGGTGTCAATTTGAATGAACTCTTGATGTGGATGCTTGCGGCCACCCTGAGGTGGGACCGAAGCCACAGTTCCTTCAAGAATCTTCAGCAACGCCTGCTGCACTCCCTCACCTGAAACATCACGGGTGATTGACGGATTTTCACTTTTACGCGCAATCTTGTCGATCTCGTCAATATAAATAATTCCAGTTTCAGCTTTTTTGACATCAAAATCAGCAGCCTGAATCAGTTTCAGCAAAATGTTTTCGACATCTTCACCGACATAACCAGCCTCGGTCAGTGCAGTTGCGTCAGCGATAGCAAACGGAACATTGAGCATCCGTGCCAAAGTCTGAGCCAGGTGAGTCTTGCCGCATCCGGTAGGACCGAGAAGCAGAATATTGCTCTTTGCTAGTTCAACTTCATCGCGACGCGATAGCCCAATATCTTTTTGATACTGCAATCGGCGATAGTGGTTGTAGACCGAAACTGCTAAAACTTTTTTCGCCTGTACCTGTCCCACGACATACTCGTCCAGGAATGAACAAATCTCACGAGGCTTAGGGAGCTCTTCTAGACGCAGGTCGGTTGCTTCACCAACTTCTTCTTCGATGATCTCGTTACATAGGTCAATGCACTCATCGCAGATGTAGACAGCTGGTCCAGCAATAAGTTTCTTGACCTGCTTCTGCGATTTACCGCAAAAAGAACATTTCAAAGTCTCACTTGTCTCACCAAACTTAGCCACGTCTATCCAACCTTTCGACTGACAGCCTTACACATCTACAAACCTTATCGGTTGGATGCCCTGTGGACTTGAGGGTCTTCTTGGGGTGAAATTCAGCGAATGGGACCACTGCGGTCAACGATGGCGCGTGAGGAAATCACTTCATCAATGATTCCGTAGGCCACAGCCTCATTGGCTTCCATCACGAAGTCGCGATCAGTGTCAGCATGAATGCGCTCACGGGGTTGACCAGTGTGCTCAGACAAGATGTCCTCAAGGATGTCGCGCATCCGGAAGATCTCTTTCGCAGCGATCTCAAGATCGGTGACCTGACCGTAGCCAACCTGTCCGTAAGGCTGATGCAACAAAACTCGACTATGTGGAAGAGCTAGGCGCTTCCCTTTAGTGCCAGCGGCAAGTAGCACCGCAGCGGCGCTGGCAGCCTGACCGAGACAAATAGTGGCGATGTCATTTTTGATGAACTGCATGGTGTCGTAAATCGCGAATAGAGCAGTGATGTCGCCACCAGGACTATTGATATAGATGTTGATGTCCTTATCTGGGTTTTCGCTTTCCAGGTGAATCAACTGCGCACAAACCAAGTTGGCGATGGTGTCATCGATCGGGGTTCCCAAGAAAAGAATGTTTTCTTTCAGCAAGCGACTGTACAGGTCATAGGCGCGCTCACCGCGACTGGTCTGCTCGACCACCGTTGGCACATAGTAGTTAAAGGCATCAAGATTCATGGCGTTCCTATCAGTGGTCGTGTTCAGGGGATTCGGTGTCTGGGGAGGCTTCATCGTGCTCGTGGTCATCGGCGTCGTGGTCGTGATGATGATCTGACTCTGAGTGACCAATCACTGCATCACGATCAAGCACATTGCCACTTGGGTCAACATATTCAACACGGTGAATCAGCCAATCAAGAGCCTTTGATTTACTGATCTCTGCAGCCAAATCAACAACAGCATCATTGGCTTGGTAAGCCGCACGAATCTGCTCAACACTGACAAATTTTATTTTCTTGTTCTTCGGTGAACCCGCCATCTGATGCTCTTGGAAAGCCGCTTCATTGCTGCGGTCCGCCATTGACTCAAATTCGTTTTCAACTTCTTCATCAGTCGCCTCAAGATTTTCGGCCTTGACAACAGCGCGCAACGCCAAGTCAACCTTGACGGCTTTTTGACTTTGTGGACGCAAACCTTCAACGAAGGACTGCGCATCTTGACCAGTTGCTTGGAGCCACTGATCAATGTTGATGCCCTGATTTTGAAACTGACGAATCGTATTTTCAACTCGCCGTTGAAGATCAGCAGCAACCATAACCTCGGGCGTTTCAATGTCAGCTAATTCAATGAGAGCATCGGTCACTTTTTCCACGACGACATTGCGAACCTGATTGAGACGATTTGTCGTGAGGCGATCAACTACTGACTCGCGCCATTCGGCAACGTTCTCAAAATCTTCAATGTTTTCAGCAACCCATGCGTCGCTCAGTTCAGGCACAGCGAGCTCTTGAACCGACGTCAAAGTGACTGCGAAATCTGCGGCCTCCTGAGTACCAGAAGGAGTGTCGCTGAAAGCAAAAGAGGCGCCCGCTACTTGACCGATGAGATTCTCATCAAACGAAGGGGCTACCCACTTTTTGCCAATCTCGTAGGACCATTCTTCAACGGCCAAGCCAACGACCGGCTCACCGTCACGACTGCCAACTAAATCAACAATGACGAAGTCGCCTTCTTTGGCGGCACGATCAACGGTCTCCAACTTGCCAAGACGGCGTCGCTCGGCATCAAGGACATCATCAATTTCTTGATCGGGTACTTCGATCGCTGGCACTTCGGCGCGTAGCCCTGCATAACCAGGCAACAAAATGACTGGACGAATTTCACAGGTTGCATCAAATGACACGGGCCCATCCTCTTGGCCGCCAGTGATATCAATCTGAGGTGTGGCGATGATGTCCACGTTGTGCTCGCGCACCGCCAAACCGAGATATTGGGGAACGGCATCACGCAAGGCCTGCTCGCGAGCGGCGCCAATACCTATCCGAGCCTCAAGTACTTTGCGAGGGGCTTTTCCAGCACGGAAGCCGGGTAAGCGCACCTCCAAGGCAATCTTGGCAAATGCAGCGTCAATGTCACGGGCAAAATCAGTCTCGTCCACTTCGACGGAGAGTTTGACTTTGTTGCCCTCTAGGGGTTCGCAGGTCGTCTTCACAGAGAGCAGAGTGTATCGGCGATGTCGCACTGAGGACTCGTCATAAGGCATAGTTGATGTATGTCGTTTTACACTTACTTTGGAGAGACCCGATGAAGGCAACCTGGAAGCCCCGATGGAAGCCCCACGCCTTGGCCACTCCGCATAGCGATCAGTTGCAACTCCGCCTTCGGGACAAGGTCGTCGCGATTGTTGATTTAGCCGATGTCCCCAACGGCACTGAGGGCAAGGTTCTCTTGGCCAATGGCTTCAACTGGGAGCGATATCGCGTGCTTTTCAATAACGGCATTGAACTTGGGGACCTTGACGGACGCAATATTGCTCCCATTGGACGCACCGCCAAGCGTCTCGCCAAAGCCGCAGCGCGCCGCTAATCACGATCGTGTCGGGCTCGCTACTCCATCGTTTTCCGGCACTTGCTGGACCAACGGGCAAGTGGGCGAGATTTGATGGCCCATCGGGCACACAAATGGTGGACTCCGCCATTTCAGCAGTTCATGATTGGATGCTGTCAGGTCAGACCGCTGCCGTCGGAGGGCCTTTCGAGGCCGCTCAACAATGCCAAGAGTTGCTCGACATCACCCGAGTGACTCTCGGTCAATTATTCAATGCTGACCCGAGGGGTTTTAGTTTTGGTCCCAACACGACGACCAACAATATGGCGATGGCCAATGCCATTTCCGAAACCCTGCGTCCAGGTGATCGAGTCGTGGGCACCAAACTCGACCACGACTCCAACGTCATGCCCTGGCGTCGGGCCTGCGAAAGATCTGGAGCCGAGCAAGTATTGGCTGATTTTGATCCCCTCACGGGAGTCCTTGACGCAGCCAGTGTGATTTCACTGATTGACGAACGCACGTGTTGGGTGACGTTGCCAGCGGCATCTAACTTGCTCGGCACAATGCCTAATTTGGAGCCGATCATTAGCCGTGCCCATGCCGTCGGTGCATATGTCTATGTTGATGCCGTTGCCGCCGCGCCACATCACGCCATTGATATTGCGCACCTTGATTGCGATGTACTAGTCACGTCGCCATACAAATGGTACGGACCGCATTGTGGAGTCATCTGGTGTCGCCCAGAATTGATGGCCGAACTTGATATCTGGCGTGTGCGTCCCGCAGGCGATAGTGGACCACGCAAATTTGAAACGGGAATGCCAAACTTTGAAGCCATCGCTGGAACCCAAGCCGCTGCCAGATTTTTAATCGAAGAGGGCATGGACCAATTAGCCGAATATGAGTCACAAGTTTTCTCACGTTTGTGGGACGGCCTCGGCAATATCGCTGGGGTTCGACGCATCGGACCAAGCGATGGACAACTACGGGCACCCACCGCCGCTTTTGTCATTGCTGATCGTGACCCGGCGCAGATCAGTGCCCGCCTAGCTACGGAGAAAATCGCTCTGTGGGATGGCCATGCCTACGCAGTGGAGGTGGTTGAACACCTCGGTCTCGCCAATCGTGGAGGAGTTATTCGCGCTGGCGTGGTGCGCTACATCGAAAACGACGACGTGGATCGTCTCCTCAATGCCATCGAGCGTTGCTGTCACTCAAAAAAATAGTCCTGGCGCCCAGCATGGATAAGAAATTGGCAGTCATGCGCCACTACCTCTAGGCTCACTGTGTGCCCGCCAAAACCACATCCGCAACAGATCGCCTCTCAACAACACAAAGCGACGATTCCTCCTCGGCGTTTCAAACTGACGGGCGACGCGAGCGAGGCAACCGCAATAAGGCAGCAGTTGTGGCAGCGTTACTTGATCTGTATGCACAAGGCGAGATTCAACCTCCTGCAGCACGAATCGCAGAGATAGCCAAAGTTTCCGAACGGTCGGTTTTTCGCTATTTCGACGACATGGAAGACCTCTCAGCCTTCGCAGTTGAGTTGCAATGGTCACGCGTTAAAGATCTTTACGAAAATCTGGTAGCAGATGGAAACTTCAGCGAACGCCTCGCCGCTATCGTCGAACAACGTCTGCATCTCTACGACAAGGTCGAGAGCGTTTACCAAGTTGCGGTGCTCGCAGCGCGGAAAAACACCGTTGTCGCATCCGCTCTCAAGAAACGGCGCTCGATATTGCGCCATCAAACAATGAAGCAGTTCGCCCAAGAACTTGACAATCATCCTGACTCGGCCAACGCCCGACGGATTCTGGACTTCACCTTGAGTCTCGAAAATGTCGATTACCTGAAATCCGCGATGGGACTCTCTAGCGCGAAAAGTTCCGAAACTTTACACGCAGCAGTTGCGATCTTGTTTCATCTTCAGCACTAGGACAGATACTCAAACTTGCGGCGCCATTCATCAAGGGCCGCGTCAATCTGTACTGGCACCACTGGCGGCGAGATGAGATAACCCTGCGCCGCATCACAGCCAAGATCACGCACCATACGAAACTGATCCGCTGTTTCAACGCCTTCGGCCACCACTTGCATATTGAGGGAATGTCCCACGTCGATACCCGATCGCACCATCGGGTCTGGCTCCACAGCAGCAATGTCTAAACGACTCACCATCGCTCGATCAATTTTTAGTTCCGTGAATGGGGCCACTAAAAGTCGCTCATAGTTGCTAGTGCCAGTACCAAAATCATCCACCGATAAACGAAAACCTGCGATGCGCAAGCGGGTCAAGATGGCCAAGGCAGGCGCGACGTCAGTAATTGGCGCAGTTTCAGTGACCTCAAATGTCCATCTCTCACTAGGTGCCGCCTCAAGAAGGACACGCTGCGCTCGTCGCGGCAATTCCTCGTCGTTGAGGTCCAACACGGAAATATTGATGGAGATATCAGCAAGCGATGCCAAAGCGCGATAGCGCTTTCGGTCACGAGCAGCCATCGTCATCACTAAATCCAATAACTCGCTGGTGCGGGCCTCTTGTTCAACGAGGGCAACCAAAATCGCTGGCGAAACATCTCCGTGATCTTTATGGCGCCAACGAACGAGCGCTTCAACACCGAGCGCTTCACCTGTCTGCGTGGAGACCTTGGGTTGATAGGCAAGGTGCAAGAGATCTGGATCCAATAACAAATCAGCATTGATGATGACCTTGGGTCCGGTCGGATCCAAGCCCTGATCAATCACCTGCGACCATTCCATCATCGCCGTTTTCAACACATCCAACGAAAATGGCTTGGCGAATGTACCGATCACACGGAGTTTGTGCATCTCGGCAATTCGACCAGCTGTATCCAGCAGTGTTTGATCCGCTCCACTCACCAGAATCACGGGCATACCACGATGAGTTGCGCCCAACTTGCTCATGATCTCAATGCCATCTATTTCGCCGAGAGACAGATCGAGGACAACCAGGTCAAAGCGACCACCGATGGCATCTTCAATATCTCTGGGAAGACTGGCCGATGTCGCTTCAAAGCCAGCCGACTCAGCGACGGCCACGATCAGTTCACAAATCGCTTCTTCGTCATCAATCACCAAAACTTTGGGTGTCTCACTCATAGTGAATTTTCACCGCCACCCGATTGGTCGACAGATGCATCTCCATCAAGATGGGCGATGAACGGCGACAAGGCGCTGTACAGATCTTCGCGAGAAAAAGGTTTCGCCAAAGTGCGTTCTCCGAGCTCTTGCAGGTTTCTCATCTGCTCCGAATATCCAGTCATAAAGATGACCGCCAGATCGGGCACAATCGCTACAGCCAAGCGAGCGAGTTGAATCCCGTCCACTTCTTCTCCAAAATTTGCATCTGAGACAAGGACATCAGGTTCAAATATCTCAATCATTTCTAAGGCTGCCTTCGGCGAGGTGGCAAAACGCGCATCAATACCCATGTCAATCAGCCAGGAGGCCACCATCTCCGCTAAAGATTGCTCATCATCGGCCACCACGACACGACGACCTGAACGGCGTTGCACCACTGCCGCCGTGCGAGTTTGCTGACCAGAGTAAATCGGCAAACTGAGCGTCACCGTTGTACCGATACCGAGGCGACTTTCCAAAGATGCCGTTCCCCCACTTTGCTGCGCAAAGGCATAAACAGTTGCCAGACCAAGCCCAGTACCTCGACCTACTCCTTTGGTGGTGAAAAAAGGCTCAAAGGCGCGTGACACAACATCTGCCGGCATTCCCTTGCCATCGTCTGCCACCGAGAGTTCAAGAACGCCACTGTCTGAGTTCGTGCGCGCGGAAATTCGCAGCGTTCCTGTCGGGCCCATGGCATCTCGTGAATTGAATGCGAGATTCAAAATACAACTTGATAAGCGACCGGCGTCCACCATCAACTGGACAGTGGGATCAGCGAAGTCAACTGTCACTTGGCGACCCTCACCAAGTGCTTGGCGAACAAGAGGAAGTAGACCCTTAATCAATTCTGAGAGCGTCACGGCGCTTTCTTCGAGAGGCTGGCTGCGAGCGACAGCTAACAACGATTTCGTAATCTCTGCGCCGCGCTCAACAGCGGTAATGGAGCGTGAAACAAACTTTGACAACTTCTCATCGCCGGTGACTTTTTCATGAATCGCCATTAACTGCAGGTTGCCTAGGGTGACGAATAAAAGATTGTTGAAGTCATGGGCCAAACCACCAGCCAAAGCACCCAAAGATTCCATTCGCTCTGACTGCGCCGAACGCATCGCCAAGTTGCGGCGCTCAGTTGCGTCCAATGAATGCAACAGACCGATTGGATTAATTGTGTTCGGGCCAATTGGTCTGGCTTCAAGTTCAAAGATGCGCATTGTGCTTTCTGTGTCATCTTCGGCCAACTCGGCGTACCCCGGTCCACCGTTCAGGGCCTGCTGCAATAAGTCGGTGACTAAGCGAGCCCGACCGGATTGTGCATTCAGGTCAAAGAGTTCAATCACTGGTAAGCC
>JBAWVW010000001.1:0-145158 GCA_037147055.1 Actinomycetes bacterium | reverse complement strand
CTAGATACATCACGAGTACTCGATCGCTAATGCTCTTGACGACGGCAAGATCATGGGCGATGAAAATCAAGGTGAGACCGTATTTTGCCTTTAAGTCTTCCAATAAGTTGATGACCTGGGCCTGCACGCTGACGTCAAGAGCCGAAACGGGTTCATCACAGATAATCATCTGGGGATCCAGTACGAGAGAACGAGCAATTGAAATTCGTTGGCATTGCCCACCAGAAAATTGATGGGGGTAACTCTCGGCGGCTCGTTGAGGATCAATGCCGACGTCCTCAAGAATCTTGTTCACCAAAATATCTCGCTCTTGTTGGGTCCCACGCTTCCAGACAAGGAGAGGTTCTAGAACGATGTCACGAACTTTTCGACGCGGGTTCAGCGAGGAAATAGGGTCCTGAAAGATCATCTGAATCTTGGTCCGAGCGTCGCGCATATCGTCTTTGGAAAGTGTGGTCAATTCTTGACCGCTAAAATTAATGGATCCACTAGTGGGTGCTGGCAACTGCATAATGGCGCGACCCGTTGTGCTTTTACCGCAGCCAGATTCGCCGACGATACCGAGAGTTTCTCCCTTGATCACATCAAATGAAATGCCGCTCACTGCATTGACTTTGAGCCCGGTTCTCGCAACAGGAAACTCAACCACGAGGTCGTTAACGCTCAACAGAACATCGGGGGAGTTGCGCAAATGGGTTTTGCCGGTACCAGCCATCAGATCGGACCTTTTGTTGATAACGAATCGACACGTTGGGATAACTCAAGCTTTCGCTCGTGGTATTCGGGTGATCCGACTGGATAAAAGCAGGCGTAAACATGCTCAGGATTTTCTGTAGCCGTGAGTTCTGGTTCTTCAACTAAGCATTTAGGGCGTGCATAAGCACAACGAGGTGCAAAATTGCACCCTAAAGGTGGGTTCACCATATCAGGAGGTCGACCAGGGATCGTCGCTAATCGTGTGTGAGAAACCTGTCGCAATTTTGGAATGCTGCGCATCAACGCTTCTGTGTAGGGCATCTTGTACGAGGAAAAAAGTGTTTTGGTCGGAGCTTTCTCCACGATTTTTCCACCGTACATCACGGCAATGACATCAGTGTTTCCCGCCACAACGCCGATGTTGTGGGTGACTAAAATGAGCGACATGTGTCGGTCAACGCGCTGTTCGTTGATGAGTTGTAATATCTCTGCTTGAACTGTCACGTCTAAGGCTGTCGTTGGTTCATCAGCAAAGAGCAGAGTGGGGCCACATGCCAAGGCAATAGCGATCATGACTCGCTGACGCATTCCACCGGAAAGTTCATGTGGATACTGATTGAGTCGGCGCTGAGGTTCGGGGATTCGCACATCAGTGAGCAACTTCTCGGCTGTCAATCGTGCTTCAGATTTATTCATCCCGAGATGCAGCATCAATGGTTCGGCAATCTGGCGACCAATCTTCATGACTGGGTTTAACGAGGTCATCGGATCTTGAAAAATCATGGACATTTCTTGACCCCAAATTGAGCGCATCTCTTTGACGGAGAGTCCCATGAGTTCTTGTCCATTGAATTTGATTGAACCTTCACGGATCAGGTTGCTCCGCCCGAGAAGGCCCATAATTGAGCGTGAAAGAACTGTTTTTCCCGAACCAGATTCACCGACAATTCCGAGCGATTGACCTCGCAGTAAGGAAAATGAAACCCCATCAACCGCCTTGACCGTGCCGCGTTCGGTACGGAAGTAAGTTTTCAGGTCACTCACTTCAAGTAATAGAGCAGGTGTCATGGACTCAGAATCGTTCACAATGATGACTCCTTGACATCAAGGTGTGAGCGAAGTCGGTCACCAGCGAAATTGAGAGAAAGTACCGTCAGGAACAACAACAGAATGGGAAAGAATGCTATCCACGGAGCATTTTCAAGAGTCGTCGCGCTATCAGAACCAATTTGGATCAGCGAACCCCAAGTGATTCCTTGTGAAACTGAGAGTCCCAAGTAAGCTAAACCTCCTTCGGCGACGATGGCCACGGCCATGCCTAAAAGCGCCAAGGCGCTCATGGGTATCACGACATTAGGCAATAATTCACGAAAAATAATCCTTGAGTCCGAGGCACCAATTTGGCGTGCGGCAAGGATGAATTCACGATCTGAGAATTGCAGGGTGCTGGCTCGTGCTAAACGGCCAACAGGAGCGATGGACAGGATGCCGAGAATCATGGAGATGGTGAACAAGGAGCGATTCAGTAGTGCTGTGAGCATGATCGCCAGGACTAGGGAGGGGAACGAGAGTAGAATAATGAAAGTGAAAGAAATTATTTTGTCAAGCCAACCACGGAAATAGCCGGCGATGATCCCGAGAGTGCCTCCGACGAGGAAGCCAAATGAAATCGCGCTGAATCCGACAATGAGGGAAATGCGGGCCCCGTACAACGTGCGCGAGAAAACATCACGGGCATCTTTATCCGTCCCAAACCAATGTTTAAAAGAGGGACCATACGGTGGTCGACCACTTCCATTGAGTTCGACGAAATATCCACGAGGATCTCTGAGGTGAATATAAGGGGCTAGAATCGCTAGCAGAGTAATGACGATCACCCAACTGACGGCTATCCAAAAACCCCATCCGATTTTTTTGTGCAATGCGGCATCGGTCTCAGGTTCTAGTGAGCCGGAAAGTACCGAGGTTGTTGCGGTGTCGTGGCTCATCTGCGAACCCTCGGATCAATGATTGAGTAAAGAATATCCACGAGCACGTTGATGATCACAAAAGCGGATGCAATCAACATCACTATTGCTAAAACCACTGGGAAATCCTCGCGCAGAACGGATTCAACAAGAGTTGAACCAAGACCCGGAATTCTAAAAACTGTTTCCACGACTATTGAGCCCCCGATGAGCGCACCGGTATTGAGGCCTACCACAGTGATGAATGAGAACATGGAGGGACGAATGGCATGTCGAAATATGACGCGAGAACGTGAGAGACCTTTAGCACGTGCCATCAAAATAAAGTCTTGTTGCAAAGTGGTAATTAGATCTGTGCGTAGGAGACGTTGATAGACGGCAGCTGCTGGGAGGGCGATCGTGACGGCAGGAAGGAAGATTTGACGCAGTCGCTCAAAGTATGGATCCATCGCGTTATAGGTGAGAGGAAACCAGCCGAGTTTCAACGAGAAAATATATTTCAGGAGAATCGCTAGGGCAAAGTTCGGCATGGCTAACAAGAAGAAACTGTTCATCGTTGAAATCTTGTCGGAGCGCTTACCAGCGCGGGCTGCGGTGATCGCAGCCCAGGGAATGGAAATCATTACTGCCAGAAGTTGGGCCATCACCAGCAAGGTCATGGTTCGCGGAACACGCTCTTTAATTAACCCGGAAACGGGTGGTTGTCCGTCTGTGCTGAATTGGACTCCCATGTCACCAGTGGCAAAATCACCCAACCACTTCACATAGCGAACAGGCAGTGGCTTATCCAAATCGTATTTAGCCTTGACCTCTTTGATTAATGCTGCGCTTTTAGGATTGTTGACGTCTCCGGCCAGCGGACCCAAGATATTGAAAAGCGGGTCGCCAAGCACATTCATTGCCCCGAAGGTGAGAGCACTCACCGACAGTAACAATAAAATCGCCATGGCGACCCGCTGCATCCAAAACTTCATAACGAACGAGAGACTGTCATGAAGTGCAATTTTTTACTACTTTCAGCTCATCCAAGTTGATGTAAATGCCGTTGCACCGTTAATGGCACAAGCTAATGGAACACCTTCAGGCGACTTGACATCACATGTACCGTGGACTGCGCTCGTAAACGAGTTATCCCAAACTGAGTGCTGTAAGAAGATGTAGGTATAAGCATCATGGATGTTCTGGCTGATTTTCTTCTGTAGTGGAACTTCATCAGCCTGAGTGGGCGCTACTTGAGCCTCGAGCAACAAGGTGTCTCGAGCTGGATCGCAATAGCGAGGCCAGTTCAACGAAATGCCACCGATTGTGCGGCACAGCAACCAAACAGCATCAGTTGACGGTTGGTAAGCACCAAATTGGCGCCATCCAATGACATTGTATTGGCCGAGGGCAGCTTGCTGAATGTGGTCATCCTGTGCAAGCTCATCATTGGTCACATTGAAACCAGCGGCGCCCCAACTTGCGTTGAAGAGGTCAGTAATGCGTTGGCCAACAACGGAGGGACCGGTGTATTGCCATTCCATATTGACCTTACCGTCGGTGCAGGTTGGTGTTCCCTCTGCCGTCAGAAGACCTTCGGCGCAATATTCGGCAACTAGTGCTAATGCAGCTGCTGGATCGTCGGCCTCTTGCTTGATTGTCTCATCGTAATATGGACTCTCTGGAGTGAATCTCTGATCGGCCAAACGAGCTTCGCCATTGCCGAATAAGGTGTTGTACTGCATGCGTGGCGTGGCCAAGGCGATTGCTTTGCGTACACGAATATCGTCAAAAGGTGCCTTCGCTGAGTTGATCATCACGAAATTCTCTTCACCATTGTCATCAATGATGTTTTGGAGAGTCGTATCGGCACGAAGTGCGGCTAATGACTCGGTCTCAGTGGTGTGCATGGCATCAAGTTCACCATTCTGGAGAAGCTCAAGTCGCGTTGCGGGATCAACTACAGGAACGAATTCAATTGCATCGAGCAAAACTTCTCCACCCCAGTAGGAATCGTTACGAACGAAGCGTGTGACTGAGTCCTGGGTCCGGCTGTCAAATTTGAAAGGTCCAGTCCCTACCGGCGCCTGGTTCAAAGTTGGATCTGCGATTGCTGCGGCCAGCCATGTGGGTGAGGCGACCATTCCCAATTGGGAGCGCAGTGCATGTGGGAACTGCAAGTTGGCATCCAAGAGGTGATAGATCAGAGTCAGATCGTCAACGATCTCGACAGCGTTCTCAGCTGGGTAAAATGGACGAACTGCAAGTCCCACTAGAGGAGCCGCATATGCAGCGTCAAAGTTAGCTTTAACAGCTGCCGAATTTAGGGGAGTTCCGTCATGGAACAGGATGCCGGGACGCAAGACGAGAGTCCAGTCCTTGAGATCGGCGGAAGGAGTCAGTGATGCTGCCAAGTTTGGAACCCAACTACCGTCAGCGGCAAGAGCGGTCAAAGTATCAAACACAGCATTTCCCATGACGTAGGCAGAGACTGCGAAGGCTGAACTCGTTGGGTTCAAGCCGTTAGTTTCGGCCTCTACTCCGTAGCGAAGTGTGCCGCCGGCAACGGGAGTCGCAGGCGCGTCGGTGGTGGGCGCATCGGTGGTTGGCGCGTCGGTGGCAGGAGCGTCAGTCCCTCCGCTATCGCTACCGCATGAAGCGGCAAGGAAGGCAAAAGATAGGCATATTGCAATTGAAGCGCGATATGACCGTGATTTTGTTATCTGCATAAATTCCCCCTTATTCGTCATGGAGATCCCTTGTGAGACCTCCGTCACTTGCGAGATTAGCACGACCGTGAAGATCTATGAAGTCCAACGCCAATGAGTCGGGATAATTGATTTGCTTGACCTCACTATGTCTCGCAATTGCTTTTTCGGCGAGGGATACACGAAACTGCATGCATGGCCAACGGACACCGGCGCAGACTTGACGGACTGACGAGGGCATTGCCACATCGATTAAACGCCAATAACCCTGATTTTTTTCTCATTTCCCAGTTGCACGATGAAGCGGTTTCACGGAATCGACCGTGTTACCGCGACCCAAACAGCGGGTACAGCGTGTTCACGGCGGCGTTCTTAAGCGACAGGGGTTACTGCTGCGAGAGCGGCTGTCGGCATTGTCCGTTTGAACCCCTACAGTAATCGGTGATGTGTTTGACCGTTTTCGGAGAAATAAATGACCAATAGCATGATGGCAAAATTTCGCGTCTCGGCGACACGACCATTGCAGCTGAGCGCTATCTCAACTGATGACGACTTGGGATGGGATAAAAGTTCTCAAAAAGGTGAGTTGGAAAAAGTCGTCGGAGAGATGGCCTTTGAGCAGCACCGTTTAATGGCCGAAGCCAAGCAGAGTCTGCTCATTGTTCTCCAAGGCCGAGATGCTTCTGGTAAGGATGGGCTGGTCCGACACGTGATGACTGGGATGAACCCTGCCGGAGTACGGGTAACAAGTTTTAAAGTGCCTGCCGGAATTGAAAAACAACATGATTATTTATGGCGTTGCCATGACTCTTGTCCTGCTCGGGGCGAGGTGGGAGTGTGGAACCGTAGCCATTATGAAGATATTTTGGTGCCGCGAGTCAAAAACCTTGTCAGCGAGGAAGTGTGGAAGAAGCGCTATCGGCACATTCGCGATTTTGAGCAGATGCTGGTCGACGAGGGAACGAGAGTGCTGAAATTCTATTTGCATGTCTCGCACGAAGTTCAGCGGCAACGACTGCAGAAACGGATTGATAATCCGGAGCGGAGTTGGAAGCATGATCCCAGCGATCTTTCCGACCGAGAGATCTGGCCAAAGTATGAGCAGGCCTATGAAGATGTTCTGCGGGAGACCTCGCGCCCACATGCCCCGTGGTATGTCATACCTGCTGACGTGAAATGGGTACGGGATTTAGCGGTGGCAAAAATTATTCTGAAGACGTTGCAGGAAATGGACCCGAGAGTCCCAGTACCTAGCAAGGATCTTAAAAAAATTGTCGTTCCGGAGTGAGCGAAGGTTTTCTACGGTTATCTGATTAATAGGGCGCAGCAAGGTTTGAGCGTCTACATTTGATGACGAAGGGGCCGAACGGCCTCGCAGCACTCTGAAAGGCCGACGTGTCGAACCAACGGGAGATTATGACTTGGGAGATTTTCGGCGAGGCTTCGCGAGCGTTGGCGCAAATGGTTGCCGAAGACGGTTATGACCCCGACATGATTCTTTCGATTGCTAGGGGCGGTCTCTTAATTGGGGGAGCGCTGGGATATTCCCTAGCAGTCAAAAATGTGTACACCATGAATGTCGAGTTTTATACGGGTGTCGATGAGCGACTAGAAGTTCCACGAATTCTTCCACCTGCTCCCGACTTCGTGGATCTGGGTGATGCCAAGATTTTGATTGCTGATGATGTGGCCGATACTGGGCACACATTGCGCAGCGTACAGAAGTTCTGTGAAGGCAAAGTCGGTGAAGTGCGCACAGCAGTTCTCTATGAAAAGTCGCACTCTGTTGTGCAAGCAGATTATGCATGGAAGAAAACAGATCTGTGGATTAACTTCCCGTGGAGCGATAAAGATCCTTTCATCGTCCGCGAAGGTCATGTTCGCGACGCCTGAGTAAAAACCTTTAGGAGCGTTTGCTTCTACTGATTATGAAACTTCAGCGACCAGGTGCACCTTGGCAGTATTCGTTGGTGTAGACCGACGAAACGTCGTCGGTAATCTCCACGCCTTGAGATGCATATATCGGTTGCAGAATATCGTAGAGATTTTGGACCTTCGTCTCATCGAAAGAGCAATACGTTCCATCTGGGCTATTCGCCCCAATATTTTTTTCGTCTAATAACTGCAAGCCGGCAGCATTGAGTTCTGCACTGAGGCTCCAAAAGCCGTCGTACTCTTTGTTGATCTCAATCATCCTGTCGGTGATGGGAGTCGGATTGTTATAGAAATCTACCCATGCTTGTTGCATTTTTGGAACCAACAACTTGAGGCAAGCGTCGAGTTCTGTGGCTCGGCTCTTGAGCATCGTGATTGTTGCTGGATAGTTGTCAAAACCAAGTTCGGAAACAGTAAAAAATGAAACATCTGCTGGCGCTCCATCCTTCCAGGGTATGTCATGTTCGTATTTATAGATTTCGTTGGTGGCAAATCCTTGTTGCAAAATTGATCCACCTGTACTGACCCATGTTGCGTCGGAACCGTTGTAACTAGGGTCGCTTTGTTCTGGCCTCAGATAACCCTTGTCGATCATAAAATCAATGTAGGACAAGCCTGGAAAGTGGACGAAGGAAGCACCACTGGCAGCGATGTCAGATGGAGTCTTGATTGCGTACTGAGTTGGATCCCACATCAGCATTTGAGGATCTTGATCAAGAGTTTTGGCGATGGCAATTAGCGGAAGTGCAGCAGAGTCTTTGATGATGTCAGCAATTCCGATGTAAGCCATGTCGGCTTGCCCGTCAACGAGCACAGAGCTGTTCGGTTTATCAAAGTTCTTTGTGAGAATTTCGATTTCTTGTAAACCACCGACTGCGTATTGCTTCTGAACTGGACCCGAGTAGGACACACTGTTCTTGTCAGCGGTGCCAGATGGCCCGATCAACTGGTAAGTGCCACCATGTTCAAGTTCTGGAAACCAATCTGTCTGAATGGTTAATTTGGCGGGGCAGACTTCCGTGGTGAGGTCTGTTTTCTCGCTTTTATTCGAACTGCATGCCATAAAAATCGAAGTAAGGCTAAAGAGTGAAACTAATGCGGCGACCCGTCGGGGGGACATGATTCTCCTTTTGATACTGCAGACTTTAGCGGGGTACATAGAAGTCGGCTAATTCTTATCGTGCCAATCCCTGATGGCGCGGGTTGTGACCCATCCGACAAGGAGAAACATTAACACTCCGAAGATTGAAGCCGTGATTGTGCCGGCGAACATCTCTGGTCGTTCGATTGATTTTTGTTGTCGGGTACGAATGTAATACCCAATTCCTTTTTCTCCTTTAACAAAAAAGAAATCTGCGACAACTGAACCAATGACCGCACTGCCCGATGCGATTCGGATGCCGGTCATCAGTGAAGGCAAGGCGCTAGGAAGTTCAAGGTGCCAGAGCCGAGTTCGACGAGAGACGTGACTGAGCGTGAAGAGGTCGTGATGCATCTGGTCGGTTGATTGCAGACCAAACAAAGTGTTGGTGATCACGGGAAAGATGGCGATCAAAACTGTGACGACTAAACGCACGCCCAGTTCCTCCCCGAACAATTGGGTGAGAAGAGGTGTGATCGCCAGGATGGGAACCGTCTGCAGGACAACGGCGTAGGGGAACAGGGCTCGTTCAACGCTTCTGGAAAGATTCATCAATACGGCTAGAGCTATTCCGAGGGCTATTGCGATGAACAATCCCAAAATCGTTACCTTCGCAGTTGGCCACATGTAGCCAAGAATCGGTCGCAGTCCGTTGACTTTGTCTGTCACTGGCATGAAACCATCAGTAATAATTTCGTGCGGGTAGGGCAAGGCATTACGCCGTTGCACAGGATTGTCATAGTTGAATGTGGCGTAGAGGTACCACAGCGCAATGAAACAGGCGAATGTCGCCACGGGGAGCAAACTTTTGACCCGCAGGGTTGATCGAAGAATTCTGTTCATGAATGAGCGGCCTTCAAATCAGCACTGATTTTTCCACAGATCTCGGCAAAATCACTTTGATAACGAATGTCTGGGTGGCGCGGGTATGGGAAGTCAATTGCATGTTCAGCGATAATGCGTCCGGGACGCGCTGACATGACGAGTACCCGAGTCGATAAAAAGACCGCTTCTTGGATGCTGTGGGTAATAAATAATGAAGCAAAATGTCGGTTTTGAAAGAGATGTAATAACTCATCGTTGAGGTGTTCGCGAGTGATTTCATCCAAGGCAGCGAAGGGCTCATCAAAAAGGAAAAGATTTGGTTGCAGAACCAAGGATCGGGCCAGCGAACAGCGCATTTTCATTCCGCCAGAAAGTTGTTTCGGGTACTTGTTTTCGTTTCCCGTGAGGTTGACAAGTTCAATTGTCGCATTGGCTGCTTTGAGCCTGGAAGGTTTATCCATTCCAGCAAGCTCAGCGTTTAATTCAACATTTCGTCGCACGGTGCGCCAAGGCAACAATGTTGGATCCTGGAATACGTAGCCAAGGTTTGTGCGATCTACGTCGCAGAGCCCTTGTGTCTGAGCCAGCAGCCCAGATGCAAGTCGTAAAAGCGTGCTCTTGCCGCAACCTGAGGGTCCCACAATGGTCACGAATTCGCCGGATTGAATATTGAGATTGACATTGTCCAAGGCCTGAGTGCCGTCCGCAAAGGTCAATGAGATATTCGTCATTCTCAATGCTGAACCTGACATCTCGTCAGCGATGGGGGGCATGCCTTAAACCTTAGTTTGAGTGGCAACGATTATTTGATCTGCCAAACTATTTGCCCTCAATACCAGCGGATCGACTCAGTCAGTGGCTTCATTGTCTCCACAAATTGTGTTTCTGCAACACTTCTCGAAGAACCAGTGATTGGTCAGTCATCATGCCTTGGACGCCGAGGCTAATCAATTCCTCCATGGTGGCGACATCGTCGATTGTCCAGACATGCACAGGTTGGCCGTTGTGCGTGGCCCTGGCCAGGGTACGTTCATTGACCACCGTCAGTGGTCCCTGACGTACGGGCACCTGAAAGCACGAGGGTTCCTTCGGCGGCAAACCCGTCACCCACAGGGCAACTTCACGCGGACTTGCGCCAGTGCAGACATCGCTGCCGAAACTGCTGCGGATATTTTTGATTCGCTGATGGCTGAAAGATCCGACACAGACTCTCGTGAGGGCGTCGGCGCTTTTCAGAACTTCTATGAGCGGGTTGACACAGGCATCGCTTTTGGCATCAATATTGAAGTTGGTTTCGGGAAACTCTTCAAGTAGTTCAGCGAGTAGGGGAATCGGTTCCTTGCCATCGACTCGCATCTGAGAAACCTCTTGCCAACTGACATCACTGATACGCATGTGGCGACCACAGGTGCGCAGCAGGTCGTTGTCATGAAAGGCCACAAGGACGCCATCTGCCGTCAGTTGTACATCGGTTTCCAGATAGTCGTATCCGAGACTGACGGCATGACGAAAACTCACCAGAGTGTTTTCGGGAAGGGAATCGGTTCCGCCACGATGGGCGAAAGCGATGAACTGATCGGAAAGGTGAGGTTCTAGATACGGATGATTATGAGCGAGACGCATATCTCAAAATGCAGAGGCCCTAGATAGAGCGCCCGGCGTCCTTCCAGTATTCATCTTTGAGTAAGCGCTTGTACAACTTGCCAGTGGGATGACGCGGTAGTTCAAGACGAAAGTCAACACTTCTCGGGCATTTGATATCCGCTAATTGTGAACGACAATAGGCGATCAATTCTTTTTCTAAATCCTTCGCCTCCTCGGGAGAGTTAGGCATAGTGACTGGTTGAACAACCGCTTTGACTTCTTCGCCAAAGTCCTCGTTGGGCACACCAAAGACAGCGACATCGATGATCTTGGGATGAGTGACTAAGGCATTCTCAGCTTCCTGCGGATAAATATTGACTCCACCCGAAATGATCATGTACGCCTTGCGGTCAGTGAGGTACAAGAACAAATCGTCGTCCAAGTAACCAACATCGCCCAAGGTGCTCCAACCTTTTGGATGCCGTGAATTTTTCGTCTTCTCGGCATCATTGTGGTATTCAAAGGTGCCTCCGCCTTCAAAGAAAATGGTTCCACTTTCAAAGTGTGGCAAATCTTGGCCATCCTCACCACAGATGTGCAATGTGCAACCAATACCGACTCCGACTGTTCCCTCATGGGCTAACCACATTGTGCTGTCGCAGTAGACAAAGCCATTGCCTTCGGTGCCGGCATAGTACTCATGGATAATTGGACCGAACCACTCGATCATTTGCTTCTTGACTGGTATCGGACACGGGGCTGCAGCATGAATGACGGCTTGCAAACTTGAAACGTCGTACTTGCTGCGTATGGCGATATCGGTTTTGAGTAAGCGAACAAACATGGTCGGGACGACCTGCGTATGAGTGACCCGATTGTCTTCAATGGCCGCCAGAAATTGTTGCGGATCGAATTGAGCCATAACGACCGCAGTGCAACCGATGCCTTGGGCTCCCATCGTCCAACGTAAGGGTGCGGCGTGATACATCGGTGCTGGGGAAAGATAAACGCTATCATGGGTGACGCCAAAGAGCTTTTCCATGGCTGATGAAATGGCTATTGGCGAACCATTAAGGGGCAAGTTCTCGAATGGTTTGGAGATGCCTTTGGGCATTCCAGTAGTGCCAGAGGAGTAGAGCATGTCAGTGCCTGCGATGCGGTTCGGGAGTGCATCGCTTGATTGCTGCGATACGGCTTCCTCGTAGCCCTCATAGCCAGGGATTGATCCATCAAGCATCAAGCGCAATGAAACACCTGGTGTTCCACGCAAGATTTCGGCAGCCTGCTCGGCTTTGTAGTGAGAAGTGATGAATGCTTTGGCATTGCAGTCGTTCAAGATGTACGTCAACTCAGCGCTCGTAAGTCGTGATGAAGTCGCGGTGTAAATCACTCCTGCGAAATGGCAACCCCATAGGACTTCGAGATAGCGATCATGGTTTTCCATGCATAGGGCTACATGATCTCCAGGTTGCAATCCAACCGAGCGCAACAGATGGGAAAGGCGGTTGGCGGCAGCGTTTAGTTCAGCGAAGGTCTGCGTGTAACCAGACCCAGGGATGACAAGAGCAAGCTTGTCGGGTGTATTGGCGGCGTGGTCTCCGATATGCATGCTTTTGACAGTAGTGCGATTACCCTTTGCTTATGGAGTCGTCACGGGGTGGATCGCAATGGGCGATTGCAAGATTCCGTGAAATGGTGAGCCAAGGTGGAGCTCTTGCGCTTGATGAGATGTCTTTTTTGATATCGGCGGCGATTTTGGATGACGAAGATTTTGATCTGATCGGGCAGATGGCTCGTTTGGACGAGATTGCTGCGGCGGTTCCATCCCCAACCGTGACGGGGATTGCCACGTACCTCTTTAGTGGCCCCGACGCTTTTGTTGCCAACAGGGCCGAGTATTACGACCCGGATAATTCGCTGCTCTCACGTGTCATAGATCGCCATGCTGGCATCCCGATCACGCTCTCAATCGTTTTGATTGAAGTGGCGCGGCGACTTGGGGTTCCTCTTGTGGGTGTCGCGATGCCAGGACATTTTTTGGTTGGAGTCCCTGAGGCACAAGGCAATATTCCGCGAAGCTTTGTGGATCCCTTCGGAGGCGGGGCGATTATTGATGAGCAGGGCTGCGAGAAAATATTCCACGCCTTAGCGGGCCCGCAACAGACTTTTGATCGCCTCTTTCTCAGTGCTACCCATCCGATGGCGGTTATTGAACGAATGCTCAATAACTTGAAGGCAATTTATGTATCTCAACGAGATACCGCTGCGTTGAGGTCGGTGATGTGTCTGCGATCCTGTTTTCCAGGCTTAGGTGCAGCTGAAGCCGATGAGTTCAGGCGTTTAATGGCACCACTGAACTGAAATTGCGTGGCAGATGTGTTGTGCGATCTCGCCGTAACAACGGAGTGTCGCTAGTTTAAGAGGTAGGGGTATACGTTTTTTATTGCAGGGAGCGCAAAAATGTCGACAATGATCTTGACTGATGACGAGCAAAAAGTCATTCAACTGACCGAGGAGTTGTTGCGTGAGTTCCCTCCAAAGACCACTGATGCGGTGACTTTTCTCGGAGCCCAATTTGACAAAGGTTTGGCTTGGGTGCATTTTGAAGTTGGTTGTGGCGGGCTTGGCTTAAATCCGAAGTTGCAACGCCAAATCAACGAGCAGGTTTTCGCTGCTGGTGCGCCGAACCCCGTGGGGAGAAACCCGATTGGTCATGGAATGTGTGGTCCGACAGTTGCAGTTTGGGGTACCGAAGAGCAGAAAAAACGTTACTTGCGTCCGTTGTTTACTGGAGAGGAAATCTGGTGCCAGTTGTTTTCTGAGCCGGGTTCAGGATCCGACTTTGCTGGCTTATCGGCAAAAGGAGTACGTGATGGTGATGAATGGATCGCCAATGGGCAGAAGGTATGGACCACATTGGCGCATCTTTCCCGTTGGGGACTGCTCATCGTGCGGACTGATTCCGAAGCTGTGAAGCATGCGGGAATGACGGCCTTCGTAGTGGATATGCAAGCACCTGGCGTTGAGGTGCGACCGCTATATCAAATTACTGGTGAGGCTGAGTTCAATGAGGTGTACTTCACCGATGTGCGTATTCCACAAAACGAAATGCTGGGAAGTGTCGGTGACGGATGGCGGGTTTCTCTGACGACGTTAATGAATGAGCGAGTCTCCATTGGCGGAGCGATTCCTGGTAAGGGCTCAGGTGCAATCCGTGAAGCCACAAAAGTCTGGAGTTCATTGCCTCAAGATGAGCGGGATCCTGCAACGAAAGATGAGTTGATGAAGTTATGGATTCGTGCGGAACTGTTACGGCTCACCAACATTCGCGCTTCTCAGAATCGTAAAATGGGCGATCCAGGCCCCGAAGGTTCAATCGCCAAGTTAGCAATGGCCGAACTCCACAAGGACATCTATTCCTTCGCAGTCTCAATGATGGGGGCGCAAGGAATGTTGTTCCCGAGTGGATACAACAAGATTCGACCCGAGTTTGCCATGGGATTGGAAAATACTCAAAAGTCTTTCCTGCGTAGTCGTGCCAACTCTATTGAAGGTGGAACGAGCGAAGTCATGCGCAACATTCTTGGCGAGCGGGTCCTCGGGTTGCCTGGCGATATTCGCGTTGATCGCGATCGCGCATGGAGTCAAGTCCCGCGTAACTAGATAGATCAGTGGCCGGTTTGTAGCAAGATTCCGACGAACATAGCTGCCAAAGATGTCAATAGTCCAAGGGCGCCACCCACGGCAATTGCAAATTTAGTTCGTCCGATGCTGTGCATGAAGGCGAACATCGCTGTTGCCACACCCATCAAGATGTGCACGAACATGGTGATTTGATATGCCGTCGAGAGGTCTGTGCTATCAACCGCAAGAATATTCCAAATGCCGGTGACCATTAAGAGAACAAAGGCTGGCCACGCAACGCGGGCAAAAGCGTGAGCAAGAATCTTGGTGCTATCTGCTGAGAAGCGGCGCATCTTGGGAACGAGAACACCAATAACAATCTGCCCACCAACCCAGACTGAGGCGCTCAGGATATGTAAGAACAATCGGATGGTTTGTGAACTTGGAGAAAGCATGGTTCACAAACTCGCAAGCACATAGCTCGCACCCAAAGAACGATCATCAACACTTGGACGAGATGTCAGTGAACCCCCACACATGGTGGTGATCGCAGTCTCGATGGCAATCTGCAGATCGCGCAGATTGCGAGGTGGAGGGAAGTATTCGTCTTCATCAGTAATGCGCACTTCCTCAACACCGTACAACGGAGCGAGTCTGGCGATTACCGCATCAACTAATTCTTCTGGCGCTGAAGCACCCGCTGTGACTCCCACTGTGCCACTTAAGTCAGAAGGTAATTCGTTAGCCGAATTCACTCGAAAAACTCTGGCACATCCAGCCTCGCGTGCCAAACGTTCAAGGGCTCGTGTATTTGATGAGTTAGCCGACCCGATGACGATGATGGCATCACACCGAGGGGCCATGGACATTAATGCTGACTGTCGATTTGTTGTGGCGAAACACAGATCGCTTCGCCCCGGTGTCCAGACTTGAGGGAAACGTTCTTGAACTCGAACAGCGACTTCGGCCCAATCTCGATGGGACAATGTTGTCTGCGCCAACAGTGCCACAGGTTCTGTGAATTCGGGAAGCGCATCAACTTCAGAGATTGATTCAACTCGCGAAATTGAGTCTGGAGCAACAGCCATGGTGCCGACGGCTTCTTCATGACCTTCGTGTCCGACATAGACAATGTGAAAGCCTTTGCCAACGCGAACCTTGACTTCGTGATGCACCTTGGTGACTAGCGGGCACACTGAATCGATGACCACAGAACCCCGAGAGCGTGCTGACCGTACGACGTCTGGCGCTGACCCGTGCGCGGAGAGCATGATTGGTGATCCTTCGGGGACTTCGCTGATCTCATCAACGAAAATCACACCCAACTGTTCAAAACGTTCAACGACTAACTTATTATGGACTATCTCGTGGTAGCAGTACACAGGGGCATCAAAACTCCGCACCATCCAAGCCAGTGCCTTTATGGCCATCTCAACGCCAGCGCAGAAGCCTCGGGGTGCCGCTAAGAGCACACGCTCAACCTGAGTGGTGACGACATCCATAGGGGTCAGGCTAATGCTCCACGGCTCTAGATGAGATGGCGCAGGTAGCCTGCCAGTATGTCTGCCAAGCAATCTGCGCCCGTTGTGGTGGCGGTCACCCCGAATTCAGCCGCCGACATAGCCGGCATGCAACCAGGTGATGAAGTCCGGATGCTGAATGGGATGATTCCGCGAGACATCATTGAATGGCGTCTCATTGCTGATGAGGCCGAAGTCGACATTGATTTTGTGCGCGGTGGTATTGAACAACACACAATGGTGACGAAAAACGCTGGTGAACCACTTGGGGCAGAAGTCTCAAGCGCTCTCTTTGATCGAGTTCGGACATGCGATAACCATTGTGCTTTTTGTTTTATTTATCAGTTACCTCCCGGCATGCGTCAGAGTCTGTATCTCAAAGACGATGATTACCGTTTGAGTTTCTTGTACGGAAACTTCACAACTCTGACCCGTTTTACTGAGGCAGATCTTGAGAGAGTGATTACTGAAGGCTTGTCACCACTCAATGTCAGTATTCACGCAACTGATCCGACAGTGCGCAGTGAGATGTTGCGCAATCCGCGCGGCGGGATGAGTCTGCGCTGGCTCCGGCAACTGCTTGATCATGACATTTGCGTGAACGGGCAGATCGTTGTGTGTCCTGGGGTGAATGATGGAAACGTACTTGAAGATTCAATGATCGGAATTCTTGATCGTTATGCAGATCTTCATCATGTGGCCTTGGTTCCACTTGGTATCAGTCGTTACAACACCGAAGCAACTATGCGTGCTCACACTCAAGATGAGGCGCGGGCTGTTGTTGAATTAGTTGCGCGTTGGCAAAAAATATTTCTCACACACGTGGGTCATCGCATGGTCTTTGCGGCAGATGAGTATTACCTGATGGCCGACATGGCTTTTCCAGCCGGTGAAGATTACGAAGGTTTCGGTTTGCATGAGGACGGCATTGGAATGGCGCGAACATTTGAGTGGGAGTTTGATGGTCGATTAGATCTGCCAACTGGTCCTCAGAGTGGCTTTTTCGCAGCAGTGGATGGCGCTCCCGCCCAGGGCTACCGGGCCCCGCGTAATCCAGCAGGAGATACAGGTTTGCGCGGCTGTAGCAGTTCCGCACTGGGTGATTCAACGGGCGTCGCACTGTTACCCCGCCGTACTGCACCGGTAGGAATCCTCACCGCTCCCTATGGTGCAGAGGTGCTTCAACCATTAATTGATCGCTGTGGTCGTGATGATGTTCGCATCGTCACGGTCGCCAATGATTTCTTTGGTGGCAATACAGCAGTGACTGGTTTGATGGTGGGCCAAGACATAGCCAAGGTTCTCGCAACGCAACCTCAAGGTCACCGCTATCTGTTGCCAGACGTCTGCCTATCCGAAGGTCGTTTCCTCGATGGGCTCACGCCACAAGATTTACCACGACCAGTTGAGATTGTGGCGACAGACGGAATAGCGCTGCGACGAGCATTGGAAGTGGCCAGATGAGTGAAGTATCAGAAGTTCAACTCCCAGTTGCAGTCATTGTGGGCCGGCCGAATGTCGGTAAAAGCACACTCTTCAACCGAGTCATTGGAGAGCAAGCAGCCATTGTTGAAGATCGACCAGGAGTCACTCGCGACCGCAAGGAACTTGAGGCCAACTGGTTAGGTCACCGATTCACATTGGTGGACACGGGGGGCTGGATGCCTGGCGGCTCAGAACTTGATACCAAGGTCAGTCGTCAGGTTGAAGCCGCCGTACGTCAAGCCGACTTGGTGATTTTTGTGGTTGATGGTTCGGTCGGTTTAACAGACGACGATGAGTTGATGGCGGCATGGCTCCGTAAGAGTGATGCTGAGGTCATGGTTGTTGTTAACAAGGCAGACAATGATCGCCGTGAGTCAGATCGTTGGGACTTTTTATCGTTAGGTCTTGGCGACCCGTACCCAGTGAGTGCGTTGCATGGTCGTCGTGCTGGTGACTTACTTGATGAAGTAATTGCTCGCATGCCGAGTTCGCCGTTGAGCGACGAGTACATACCGAACTACGGACTTGACCAAGATTTGACGGCTGTTGGGGATCAAAAGACCCCACGCGTTGCTTTGGTTGGCCGGCCAAATGTCGGTAAAAGCACTCTTTTTAACCGTTTGGTGGGGGAGGATCGGGCGGTCGTTCACGACATGCCTGGTACAACTCGTGACTCCATTGACACTTTGGTGGAAACCGAAGATGGTCCGGTGATCTTCGTTGATACGGCGGGTATGCGTCGTCGCTCGCGCATTGACGATTCAGCAGAGTATTACTCGCTGGTGCGCGCCTTGCGTGCAGTTGATGGATCCGACATTGCTTTATTTGTCATTGATGCCACTCAAGGTATTACTGCTCAAGATCAGCGATTAGCAGAGCGTATTGATGCTGCCGGGTGTCCGATTGTGATCATGCTCAATAAATGGGAACTCATTGAAGATGCCGAAGAGCGCGAACGCATTGATCTTGAAGTGAAACGTAAATTGTATTTCGTTGATGACGCGCCAGTGTTGAAGGTTTCGGCACTCACCGGTAAGGGGGTGCACAAACTTCGTCCCGTGTTGCAAGAGGCGATTTTGCAATATCACCGCCGAATTCCGACGCGTGATGTCAACCGTGTGATCGCAGATGCTCAGCAGCGCCAACCCGCTGGCGGAGGAGCCAAAGTGATGTATGCCTTGCAAGGGGCCACCGATCCTCCAACTTTCACCTTATTTGTCAACCGCGAGTTGCCACACACCTATTTGCGTTACCTCGAGCGCAGTATTCGTGAAGCATTTAATTTTGGTTCAACACCGCTGAAGTTGCGGGTTCGTAAACGAAGCGATTGAGGTCATGCCATTTTGTGAGGATTGTGCAAAATATTGGGCGCCTAGTGCTATGCACGCGGATGGTTCGTGTCCGACCTGTGGGCGGGTTCTTGATAGCCCCCAGATAGCCAGCACATTGCCTACCTTTCGTCGAGTCACGGCTGAGAACATCGATATTCGCCGTTTGGCGAGTGGGCTAGATGATGATCAAGAAAACCCGAAAACACCATGGCACTTCAAATTACTTGTCGTCGCGCTGTGCATTTATTTGAGTTGGAGAATCGTTCAGATTTTTATCTGAATAAGTAGGGGCTAGGGGCACGGGCGTGTACGGACGCTAGGCTCGCTTGCACATATCTCGGGCTGTAGCGCAGCTTGGTAGCGCGCTTGACTGGGGGTCAAGAGGTCGCAGGTTCAAATCCTGTCAGCCCGACACAATGACGGCAGGCTCTGATTATTCGGAGCCTGCCGTTTGTTTTCTGTTCAATCCCGACACCGTAAAGCCCTCCAGTGGATGCTCTTGGCACTAACTTTGGAACATGCTCAGTACTCCCTCCACATCGCGCACCCTCTCTGAAGTTGCCTCAAAAGCTTTGTTGCGCGCCGCTGGTGTTCCGATGGCCGACGAACGTGAGGTGAAGACCGCCCGTGAAGCAGCGTTAGCGGCCAATGAGATTGGTTTTCCGGTCGTTGCAAAATTATGTGGTGACGCAATAGCTCACAAGACCGAACGCGGGTTGGTGCGCCTGAAATTGGCTGATGTCGACGCTGTTGAACGTGCGGCGCAGGAGTTGCTCGCAGCAGCCACCGCCCAAGATGGTGAAGTCACTGTTTTAATCGCCCCGATGGTTCAGGGAAATCGTGAACTCATCGCTGGCGTTGTTCGAGATCCTCAATTTGGGGCCAGCGTGATGTTGGGAATCGGTGGCATATTCGCCGAAGCAATCGCCGACGTTGTCTTTCGTCCAGCACCGCTTGACAGGATCACAGCCCACGAAATGATTAGTGATCTGGCGACGCAAAAATTGTTAGGTGAGTTCCGCGGTGAGGCCAGCGTCAATCGAGAAATGCTCGTAGATGTCTTAGTTGGTCTAGGTTCCCTAGCGCACAGCCGTTCTGATATTGCCAGTATTGATATCAATCCGCTCATTATTGGATCTGATGGCGTGCCAGTGGCGGTTGACGCATTGGTGGAGATTGGTGAAGCCAATTCATCAATCGCAACTGCGCGAGCCCGACCAAGTGTTGAGCAGTTTCAAGCGCTCTTTGAACCGCGCGGGGTTGTTGTTGCAGGGGCATCAAGTCACCCAGGAAAGTTTGGCTTCGTATCGCTGCATAATATTTTGGCTGGCGGTTTTAAGGGTGAGATTTTTGGGACTAATTTGCAGGGTGAAAATGTTCTCGGAATCCAGACAGTTGCTGACATTGATCAACTCCCTGACAATGCGATTGATTTGGTTTTTGTGTGCACTCCAGCTTCTGCAAACCCATCGCTACTTCGGGCGTGTGCTGCCAAGGGAGTGAAGGCAGCGTTCCTAACATCCGCTGGTTATGGAGAAGCCGGAGCTGAAGGAAAAAAGGCCGAAGAGGAACTCATCGCTTTGGCCGATGAACTTGGCATTTTGCTTGCTGGTCCAAATGGTCAAGGTGTCGTCAGCACGCCAGCCAATTTGTGTGCACAAATTGTTGCGCCGTATCCACCTGCTGGTCATATCGGCGTCGCTAGTCAGAGTGGAAACTTTGTCTCGAGTTTCTTGAATTGGTCGCGTTCATCAGGCGTGGGCATCAGTCGCGCTGTATCTGCTGGAAATGCGGCAGCTGTCACTGTCGCCGATTATCTGGATTTTTACGCCGATGATGAAGCGACAGCGGTCGGGCTCGCTTATCTCGAGGGAATCAGTGACGGCCGTTCGTTGATGACACGTTTGGCTGGTGTAGCGGCCCGTAAACCATTGGTTCTCGTAAAGGGCGGTGCCACTGAGAGTGGGGCACACGCAGCGGCTTCGCATACTGGAGCGTTAGCGGCCAATGACAAAGTTTTTGATGGCTTTTGTCGCGCTGCTGGTATTACGCGTGCAGGAACAGTTGAGGAGGCCTTTGAAGCAGCGGCGACTTTTGCAACGCAGCCATTACCGAAAGGTCCCAATGTTGTGATTATGACGACTGCTGGCGGATGGGGCGTAGTGACGTCAGACGCTTTGGCGCGGGACGGACTCTTGAAACTGTTGGAACTTCCAGAGGACCTCAAGGCACAGATTGACGGCAAACTTCCTCCTCGTTGGAGTAAAGCGAATCCCGTTGATTGCGCAGGCGGGGAAACACGCGACACAATTCCAGAAGTCTTAGAAATGATTGCTCTTCATCCAGATGTGGATGCCGTGATTTATCTCGGTCTCGGTATCCAATCGAATCAGGCTCGATTACTGCGTGAGGGTGGCTTTTATCCGGACCATGGGATCGAACGGATCGTGGCTTACCACGAGCGGCAAGATGAACGTTTTGCATTGGCTGCTGATGAACTGTCACGGCGTACTGGCAAGCCGATTTTGACAGCCACAGAACTTGCGGTGGCCGATCCCGATAACCCAGGGCCACTCACCGTGCGTGCCACGGGACGACTGTGTTACGCCTCGGGTAATCGCGCTGTCACTGCTCTTGGGCATCTATATCGGGCCGCTGAATTTCGCGTGCGCCGTGGATGGTCAATTGACTGATGGCTAATTCTCGAGCGGATGCATCTCGTCATACCCGACGTACTACGAATCCATTTCCGAAACTAATTTTTTTGGCGTTGGGACCAGCACTTGTTTTGGGCGGATTGTGGCGCTTAACAGGATCACAGGACAACAGTCCCGCACCCGCCGTTGATGCAATAGCGGTGATGCCTCCCTCGTCTCCTCAGACCCCCGTGTTATCGGCGCGTCGCACCCCCGCAGTGCTCTCTCGTGAAACTTCGGCAGTCGGTTTTGAACAAGCTCTGCGGCCACTTGGCGGAGCAGTTCTTCCTGGATCGTGTGTTGCGGTGTCGATTGATGGTGTCCTCAGTTTGTCTGATGGCATTGACACACCTGTGACTCCAGCAAGTACGACGAAATTTATTGTTGGCGCAGTGGCGCTTGATGTTTTGGGTCCGACCTTCACCTTTACGACCGAAGTCAAAGCCGAAATCAGCGGTGGGGCAGTGGGCTCGATCTATCTCGTGGGTGGTGGCGATCCATTGCTTTCTTCGGCGTGGTATCCCAATGACACGAAATTCGCCAAGTATCCACAGGAACCTGCGACATCCCTCGAAGCCCTTGCTGACGCGGTCGTCGCAGCTGGAGTGACTCAGATCAATGGAAACATTGTGGGGGATGCGTCGCATTTCGATTCGGAGTTGTATGCCCCATCGTGGCCCATTGAATTTCGTGCCATTCAGGGCGGTCCGATAGCAGGTTTGCTTGTCAACGATGGATTAGTTTTTGGCGATTTTTCGAAGTCATCCGACCCTGCATTTGGAGCGGCTAGAGAGTTGGCGCGCTTGCTGAAAGAGCGGGGGGTCGAGATTCTAGGATCTCCAACATCGGGGCAGGCTCCTGTCGGATTGCCAACGGTCGCCTCTATTTCCTCTGCTCCGTTGGTGGAAATTATTGGCGAAATGTTGCGCAATAGTGATAACAACACGGCCGAGATTATTTTGAAAGAAATGGGCTTTCGGGCTCAGCAGGCAGCAACACGTGCAGCAGGAATCTCGGTAGTGATGAACACTTTGACCGCGTGGGGTGTTGTTCTTGACGGTGTCACCTTCAGTGATGGCTCAGGGCTCTCGCGAGACAACAAAGTGACGTGTGCGGCGTTCTTGCAGATTCTTGAGCGCTTCACCATTGATGATCCGATTGTTTCGCAGATGGCGGTTGCGGGTGTCAGTGGGACTCTCGCGAATTATTTCATTGGTGGCCCACTTGAGGGTCGGCTGCATGCAAAGACAGGGAGCCTTGGCGGAGTGAAAGCGTTAGTCGGATATGTGGAGGTGGATGGTGGCTCGCTGATCCGCTTTGTACTGCTTTTAGAGACTCCGGGTATCAGTGAAGAATCAGCGTTTAAGCCTCTGTGGGAGGGAGTTCTTGCTAATGCTTTGGGTACCTATCCAACTGGCCCTGGAGCTGCCGAGATCTCGCCTTTGAGTGTCTTTAACGCGGGCCCGTGATCGCCGATGAACGCGCCACAGTACGAACTGCCGATGTTCCCACTGGGCACACCCTTGGTGCCGGGTGGTCTTTTATCGCTGCAAGTTTTTGAAACTCGTTATCTGGAAATGTTGAATTGTTGTCTGCAAAGTACCGATCCCGAGTTTGGCGTGGTGTTGATTGAACGTGGTCACGAGGTCGGGGGTGGAGATATTCGAGCAATGATCGGATGTGTCGCCCGTATTTTGCAAGTCTCTGATGTGCCAGGTGGACGGCGGGCTATTTTGTCGGTCGGCAACAGGCGAATTCGTATTGAACACTGGCTACCCGACAATCCATTTCCGATAGCAATTGTCAGCGACTTTCCAGATGCAAATTTTACTGAACTCGACGTCAATCAGATTGAGCGTTTACGGAGCCATCTTTTATTACTCGCAGAACTAGCAGGTAGCGGACCAGAGACTTCGCTGGAGTTGAGCCATTTCGAGTTCGCAGATGATCCGATTCAGGTTTCATATCAACTCAGCATGCTGGCGCCAATTGGCCCAGCGGATCGGCAACGGCTCTTGCTTTGTGCCAACCCGCAGATTCGTTTGGATGTACTTGAATCAATCCTGAGCGATGTTGAAGCGATCTTTCGCTTTGCGCTTTTGCCCGATTGAAGCAGTTCAGAGGCTTCTGAGGTGGGGTTTCGCCGTTCTGGTGTTAGAAATAGGGCATGTCTGAATCGTCAGCCCGTCCCGCTTCGGCCTCAGCGCGTGGCGACTCCGCCAGCGTTGGCGAAGTGATTGACCTGCTTAAGGATTACGCCAAACAGGAAACTCTCGGTCCCCTCCAGGGGGCTGGGCGTTGGTTGATGATGGGCGCGGCTGGAGCACTCTGTCTTGGTTTGGGTTTGAACGTTTTCTTGCTGGGTATTCTGCGTGTGCTGCAGACTGAACTCCATGCATTTGATGGCGCCTTCAGCTGGGTTCCTTACGTGATCGTATTTACTCTGTGCGTGGGTCTGAGTTTTCTGTCCTGGTCTCGCGTCAAGCAAGCAACTCTTGGAAAGGAACCCTCCTGATGGCTGAAGCCATGAAAACCGAGCGTATTTCGCGCGAAGATATTGAAGCCAAGTTGCGCGCCTTGCAAGGCGATGTACAGGGCAAAGTTGAAAATCGAAAGACAACGATCACGGCTGTTGGCGGTGCTATCGGCGTCATTTTGGTCGTTGCGTTTTTCTTGCTCGGTCGGCGAAGTGGTAAGCGTCGTTCGACTGTCGTCGAGATCCGTCGCGTTTAGGTTTTGCCATGGGAGTCTTGTCTTATCTGCGTGCTCGCGGTATCAAAGATGGGCTAGCGCGCGGGCAACGCGGCTGGTTCATTCTCGGAGTAGTTTTGTGGACAGCCCGCCTCCTTCGGCGCCTTGCCAGACGCACCCCACAACTCGTGTCCAGCGAGGTTCTGCGACCAGGTCAGTCAATGTCCATCTCCTCGCTTGAGCCTGAGCGACGTACCAAACGGCGAGACCGCAAGAGTCTTTCATGAAAGTGATTTTGCGTAACCCACGACGCGAAATAGAGATTGAAGGTCGGCGCAGGGTCCACGGACTTCTTGCAGAACTTGGTTTGCCGAGGGAATCGCATTTGGTTATCCGTAATGGAACTCTCGTGCCAGGCGACGAGGAACTCGACAAAGACGATCTGATCGAAATACGTCCGGTGATTTCTGGGGGTTTCTGAAGTGAAGTGTCGCACGTGCCGTGGTCCAGCAATTATTGATTTGCCTCGTCATAATGCAAACTTCTGCGCTGAGCACTTTCTACAACTGTGTCGGCGACAAGTAGAGAAGGCAATTCATGACCATGAAATGCTGAAAAAGAGTGATCGAATTTTAGTGGCGGTTTCGGGTGGTAAGGATTCGCTAGCAGTGTGGGACATGCTGATTGAGCTTGGCTATCAAGCCGATGGGCTCTATGTGGCATTGGGAATTGGCGAATACAGCGATGAGTCACGAGGGTATACACAGCGCTTCGCCGACGAACGCGGGCTGCGACTCACGGTCGTTTCATTACGCGAAGATTATGGTTACGACATTCCGACGGCTACTCGGGCAACAGGCCGTGTGCCATGCTCGGCTTGTGGTATGAGTAAGCGTCACCTTTTTGACAAGGCTGCAATTGATGGTGGATACGACGTCGTTGTCACTGGCCACAACCTTGATGATGAAGCTGCTGTTTTATTCGGTAATGCCCTGCGTTGGGATGTTGAATATTTGGCTCGTCAGTTACCAGTGCTGCCTAGCCGACATGGTTTTCCGAAAAAGGTGAAGCCACTCATTCGTCTCTCCGAACGAGAGATGGCAGCTTGGTGCGTGGTCAGAGGAATAGATTACATCGTCGACGAATGTCCGATTGCGGCTGGGAATAAACACATCGGCTACAAGGAGGCTCTCAATGCCCTTGAAGAAAAGTCACCTGGCACAAAGGCTGCGTATTACCACGGGTTTCTCGATCGTATGGCTCCCATTTTGGCGAGCATTGCTGCTTCCGGATCAGACGGCGTGACACCGTGTTCGCGGTGTGGTGCTCCAACTGGAGGCGAGGATGGGTCGGTGTGTGCATTCTGTCGGCTTGTGGAAAAATCGGCGGCTCATGAGCCGGTATCGGTAGACCTCATTCTGAAAAAGTCGCGTTCGCAAAAACGTGCACAATCGGAGGTCGCCCAATCATGAGTTCCACCTTTGCCTACGGAGACAAAATTTTATTAATTGACGGTAAGCAGCGTCGCTACTTAATGAACCTGACAGAGGGTGCGGAATTTCATAGCCATGCGGGTTACCTCTCGCATAGTGAAATCGTTGGTCAGCCAGAAGGGTTTCGTCTGCAGTCGACAAAGGGAGCGCGCTACATTGTGCTGCGACCAACATTGGAAGATTTTGTGGTCGAGATGCCACGCGGAGCACAAGTTATTTACCCTAA
This sequence comes from Actinomycetes bacterium, assembly GCA_037147055.1. Taxonomy (GTDB): domain Bacteria; phylum Actinomycetota; class Acidimicrobiia; order Acidimicrobiales; family Ilumatobacteraceae; genus Casp-actino8. The sequence continues at coordinate 119,257 of JBAWVW010000001.1, read as the reverse complement.
GGACCTCGCTCCAATTTGCATGCTCGCTGATATTGGACCGGGTGTCAAAGTGCTTGAAAGTGGAGTCGGTTCTGGTGCACTGTCCATGACCATGCTGCGCTACGGGGCAGAAATTACGGGATATGAATTACGTGAAGATTTTGCCAATCGCGCAATCTCTAATGTCCGGTCCTTTTTGGGTGAGGAGGCGTTAACTCGCTATCACGTTCAAGTGCGTGACTGCTATGACGGCATTGATGAGCCTGAAATCGATCGTGTGATTCTTGATTTGCCCGAGCCTTGGAATGTCGTCCCGCATGCGCAAAAAGTGATGCGCGCAGGCGGCATTTTGGTTGCCTACACACCGTCAATCACTCAGGCCGTAAAAACACGCGAGGCTATGGCGAACCCGATGTGGACTGGCACCAGAACCCTTGAGGTTCTACACCGCGGGTGGTACATCGAGGGCCAAGCCGTTCGACCTGATCATCGAATGGTGGCTCATACTGGATTTCTTACTACCGGCAGACTGCTCAGTGAACCGCTGGCACAGGAGATTTAGGGTTCAATAAAAATGCACTCGCCGGGGCATTCCTCGGCAGATTCAATGACGCCGTCCATCTCTTTATCGGCGAAGTTCGCCAGTCCGTCGGCACCCTGAGCGTTTCCCTTGGCCGTAGCGTAAATCGTGGCGCCTTCTCGGACATACGCCAAACCGTCGTCCAAGAGTGTAAAAACATTGGGGGAGATCTCTTCGCAAAGACCGTCGCCGGTGCAGAGATCTTGATCAATCCAGACCTTCATGTTGGTTCGCTAGCTCCTCGTTCATCACACTGCGGCAGAAAACCGCTGGTGGTTTTAGGTTACAGGAAGAGATATCCCAACCCCGACTCAAACTGAGGGTTAGTGGCAACTTTTACTTGCGCTCAATGTGACCTTGGTCGTTCAGGCTCAGGCTTCGCCACGACAGGCATATTCGATGAGGTGTAGTTTTGCATGAGGTGTTGCGAGAAAGGACCGTTGTGAGCGAAAATTCATCAGATCCTCGGGGCCAAACATCAGATGTAGAGGGTTTGAGAGCCGAGATTGAGGTCTTGCGAACTCGACTCGCTGAGGCGCCTCGGCGTTCGCAGCAGATCGAAGAAAAATTGGCTGAGGCACAGGGGTTGCTTGCTCAAGAATCGGCGAAGAATGAGAAGCTGAGTTTCGTTCTGCGTGAGGCTCGGGAAAATATTGTCTCTCTGCGCGACGAAGTTGAGAAGTTGTCGCAGCCGCCATCAGCCTATGGAGTTGTCGTCGGCAAGAACGATGACAGAACAATTGATGTACTAACGAGTGGGCGCAAGTTGAAAGTAAATCTCAATCCGGATATTGATTTTGAATTACTTGAACGCGGTGCCGAAGTGGTGCTCAATGAGAGTTTTAATGTCGTGACAGCTCGGCGGTCTGAGGGTTCGGGAGACGTGGTCTCGATTCGGGAATTGCTAGATGATGGCATTCGCGCCATCGTGGTCGGAAGAAATGACGAAGAGTCAGTATGTGAACTCGCTGATGCTTTACGAGGGGTCCACCTACGAAGTGGGGATACTGTTCGACGCGATATTCGAACCAATCTACTTTTGGAAAAATTGCCACGACCTGAAGTTGAAGATCTTCTTCTTGAAGAAGTCCCCGATGTGAGTTATATCGACATTGGTGGACTCGATGCCCAAATCGAGCAGATTGCTGATGCAGTTGAGTTGCCATTTCTGCACCATGAACTTTTTGCCGAACATCAGTTGCCTGCACCCAAAGGAATTCTCTTGTATGGCCCACCTGGATGCGGCAAAACACTGATAGCCAAAGCGGTAGCTAACAGTTTGGCAAAAAAAGTTGCTGCCCGAATTGGTGACGAGAAGGGGCGAAGTTACTTCATCAACATTAAGGGACCAGAATTGCTGAATAAGTATGTTGGTGAAACTGAACGTCAAATCCGTTTGGTATTCCAACGGGCTCGTGAAAAAAGTGAAGAAGGTTGGCCGGTGATCATTTTTTTTGATGAAATGGATTCAATGTTTCGTACCCGTGGGACCGGTATCTCATCAGATATGGAATCAACTATCGTTCCGCAGTTTCTAGCTGAGATTGACGGTGTTGAGGGGCTTCGAAACGTGATCGTCATCGGCGCCACAAATCGGGAAGACCTCATTGACCCGGCGATCTTGCGACCAGGTCGCCTTGACGTGAAGATCAAGATTGAGCGTCCATCCGCAGAGTCGGCTCACCAGATTTTCGCCCGTTATCTAACTTCTGAAATTCCGATTTCGGCTCATGAGATTGCAAGTGCTGGGGATATTCAATCTGCGATTTCCTTGATGATTGACCACAGTGTTGAGGCGATGTACAGCGATGATGAGATCAATCGCTTTTTAGAGGTCACGTACGCTAATGGTGACAAGGAAGTCTTGTACTTTCGAGATTTCGCTTCTGGTGCGATGATTGAAAATATTGTTCGGCGGGCAAAGAAGTTGGCGATTAAGAGGGTCATTAGTGGCGGAGATCGAGGCGTTTGTGCGCAGGATTTAATTGATTCGGTGCGTCAGGAGTTTCATGAGCATGAAGATCTTCCGAACACCACTAATCCTGACGATTGGGCGAAAATCTCGGGAAAGAAAGGCGAAAGAATTGTCTTTATTCGTACGCTCGTCAATCAAGGTCGTCAAACTCGGGTAGCGGGTGGTCGGGCGATTGAACGCAGCGCTACGGGTCAGTACCTGTAGCGCGGTAGGTCGAACTATGGCAATCCCCAAGATCTGCGGTATTGAAACTGAATATGGAATTCAGATTCGTGGTGGCGAATCCAACCCGGTGCTTGCGTCATCGCTATTAATCAGTTCCTACGTCGGTGCCACTTCAAAAAAGTCAGATGCTCGGGGGATCGACTGGGATTTTCAGGACGAACAACCCGCAACAGACGCTCGTGGGTTTTCCTACGAAGAGAGTTATGCCCCTGAAATTGAATCTCATATGGTCAACGCTGTCCTGACTAATGGGGCGCGCTATTACGTGGATCATGCTCACCCAGAGATCTCGACGCCCGAATGTCGGACGGCTCTAGAGGTTTTGGCTTTTGATTGTTCTGCTGAAGAGATCGTCCGTCGCTCAATGAAACTTGCGCAGCCTTTTCTTGGACCGCAGTCCGAAATGCTTCTCTACAAAAACAACAGCGACGGAAAAGGAAATAGTTACGGTTGTCATGAGAATTTCTTAGTTTCCCGTGATGTTCCCTTTGGTCGTCTAGTTGCTCAGATCACTCCTCACTTTGTGACGCGACAGATATTTGCTGGAGCCGGCAAAGTTGGGTGCGAGATTCCGGGAGTCTCTGAACGCGAAGTGCCGTATCAGTTAAGTCAAAGGGCAGATTTTTTTGAAGAAGAAGTGGGTTTAGAGACGACCCTTCGTCGCCCGATTGTCAATACTCGTGACGAACCTCACTGCGATCCTCAGAAATATCGTCGTCTACATGTCATTGTCGGGGACGCCAATATGTCGCAGACTGCGACGTTGCTGAAGGTCGGAACCACCTCGTTGATTTTGGCAATGATTGAGGACGAAGCCTTGCTGCTTGATCTTTCATTGGCGCATGCAGTACCTGCTATTCGTCAGGTCAGTTATGACTTGTCATTACGTCAGACCCTGTTGTTGCGTGATGGTCGGCGAATGACTGCATTGGATATCCAGTGGGCTTTGTTGGAAATGGCGAGTAAATATTCGATATCTCACGGTTTGGAGTGCCTTGGAGGACAAGATGATGGTGAGCAGATTTTGCAACTATGGGAGACCGTTCTTAGCGGTCTTTCTGGTGAACCAGAATCTGTTGCGCACCTTGTGGATTGGGTCGCTAAGAAGCGTTTAGTCGACGGTTATTCCCAACGTCACAACCTCAAGGCGGATGACTCTCGCTTGAAGGCGATTGATCTGCAGTATCACGATATGAGGGAGGAGAAATGCTTGGCTTTACGTGTCGGCTTGGATCAGATCATCACCGATGAACAGATTCAACGAGGAGTGACGGAACCTCCGGATTCAACTCGCGCTTATTTTCGAGGTAAATGTCTAGAGCGTTGGCCCGATCAGGTCATCTCGGCGAATTGGGACAGCATGGTTTTTGAGGTTGATAAAGGTCCTCTACGAAGGGTGCCGATGATGGAACCGATGCGCGGCTCGAAAGAGGTGGTCGGCCATTTATTTGACTCGGCGACCTCGCTTGCCGAGTTTCTTGAGCAGTTAGGTGTCTAAAGGTGTTGAGAATTGACTATCTAGTTTTAGAGTTGGGTTATATGGTCAAATTCCTGAGAGGAAACTATGGCTGAGCAAGTGCGTAGAAATAAACAAGTATCAGATCGTTCTGAGGCCACTAGTGAAGTGACAGCCACAACGGCAGTGCAGAGCGGGCAAACTACATCCGATCTGGATGATCTTCTTGATGAAATCGATGACCTGTTGGAGAGTAACGCGGAAGACTTCGTTAAGTCATATGTTCAAAAGGGTGGGGAGTGACTGGTGGTTGTTCCATTCTTTGGGCCGAATAATGATCCAGGCAGCAATTTCACGAGTTTGTTACGCAAAGTTGGATTAGATCCATTTGCTGTTTCAAGTTTCGGTGATTCGCAGCAGGTCCTAGCCCCTCACGGCACGACTGTCTTGGCTGTGCGCTATGTCGATGGCGTTGTGATGGCGGGGGATAGACGCGCCACGATGGGCAGCAGAATTTCAAATCGCGAGATGGAGAAAGTCGTCCCAGCAGACCGTCACAGCGGCGTAGCGATTTCGGGAACTGCTGGGGTGGCAATGGACATGATCAAAATATTTCAGTTGCAACTCGAGCATTTTGAAAAACTTGATGGACGGGCTATCAGTCTTGAAGGAAAAGCCAATCAGCTGTCGCAGTTGGTGCGCGCTAATTTGCCAGGAGCAATGCAAGGACTGGGGGTCATTCCGATTTTTGCAGGTTATGACTTGTTGCGTCATACGGGCCGACTGTGGGATTTCGATATCACAGGTGGACGTTATGAGGAACGTGAGTTTGTAGCGACAGGTTCCGGGGGAGGTCCAGCATCAACGGTATTGAAGGTGGGCTTTCGTCCCAATATGCCGGCTGATGATGCGGTCGATTTAGCCTGTCGTGCGCTACTGGAAGCATCCGATGTTGACTCTGCCACCGGAGGGCCCGATATCTTACGGAGCATTTATCCGGTCGTCGCCACCATTGACGTCGACGGCTGGTCACGGCGAGATGATGTTGACTTGGCTCGCCGTTTTGAATCGTTGCTGCTAGAGCAACGCCAAAGACAAGATGGGGTGGGGTCATGAATCAGCCTTTCTACGTGGCTCCAGAGCAGTTGATGAAGGATCGCGCGGACTATGCGCGTAAAGGTATAGCCCGTGGTCGGGCGTTGGTCGCTGTGCAATATGTCGACGGTGTCCTACTCGTTTCAGAAAACACATCAAACACTTTGCGCAAAATCAGTGAGATCTATGATCGGATTGGTTTCGCTGGAGTTGGTAAATATAACGAGTTTGACCAACTCCGACGATTTGGTGTGCGTAATGCGGATGTTCGGGGCTACCAGTATTCACGTGATGATGTTGAAGCGCGGAGCCTGGCCAATGAGTACGCCCAAATCCTGGGACAAACATTTACTCACGACATCAAACCCTACGAAGTAGAGATCTTGCTGGTTGAAGTGGGCACAGATCAGGACTCGGATCAGTTATTTCACATTATGTATGACGGAACTTTGATGGATGAGCGAGGCTTGAGTGTCCTTGGAGGTGATGCGGAGGCGATTGGTAGTCGACTACGTGAAACGTGGTCGCCAGGTGATGTTTTGGATGTTGCTGTGAGAAAGTGTGTCGCTGCGCTCGCAGGTCCCGACAGAAGTTTTCGCGCTGATGGGCTAGAAGTCGCAGTTCTGAGCCGTTCGCTTGAACGCCGCTGCTTTAGGCGATTTGACGATCAAGAGATTGACGCGTTCCTCTCATGATTCTTTCTCGTAGGTAGGGATTTTCTGATGGAACGTCGTATCTACGGGTTGGAAAATGAATATGGAGTGACGTGTACTTTGCGCGGACAACGTCGACTGAGTCCCGACGAAGTTTCGCGATATCTTTTTCGTAAGGTTGTGACATGGGGCCGAAGTTCAAATGTTTTCCTGGAAAACGGATCGCGTTTGTACTTAGATGTCGGATCGCATCCCGAATACGCCACAGCAGAATGTGACTCGCTTTATGAAGCAGTTGTTCATGATAAGGCGGGAGAGCGAATCCTTGAGAGTTTGTTGATCTCGGCTGAAGAACGTCTTCGCGAGGAAGGTATTCGTGGCACGATCTATCTTTTCAAGAACAATACTGATTCCGCAGGAAACAGTTACGGCTGCCATGAGAACTACTTGACGAGTCGAAGTGATGACCCAAGCGAGCATTCAAAGGCGCTGATTCCGTTTCTGGTGTCACGCCAGATCTTTACTGGGGCGGGCAAAATTGTGCAAACAGCGAAAGGTCCGCTGTACTCAATCACGCAACGTGCAGATCACATCTGGGAAACGATGTCTTCTGCTACTACTAGGAGTCGGCCGATCATCAATACCCGCGATGAACCTCATGCTGATGCAGAGCGGTATCGGCGACTGCATGTCATCGTCGGTGATTCAAATATGAGTGAATACTCGACTTTTGTCAAGATTGGTGCCACAGCGTGCATGTTACGGATGATGGAAGATTCATCGGTCGTTCTCAGGGATATGACACTTGAAAATCCGATCCGGGCGATCCGTGATATTAGTCACGACATCACCTGCCGCCGCACGATTCTTTTAGCTGATGGGCGAACAGTTAGCGCCTTGGATATTCAGCGGGAATATCTCAATGCGGCCTTGCAATATGCCAAAAATAAAGGTTTCACCGACCTTGAGTTCCGTGCTTTGAAGATGTGGGAGCACTGCGTGACAACGATTGAAGTTGATCCTTTAAAACTTGACCGCGAGGTTGACTGGGTGATCAAACATAAGTTATTGGATGCCTACTGTGCCAAGAATAAGCTTGAATTAGGAGATCCAAAAGCCCAACTCATTGATTTGCAATATCATGATATTTTGCGTTCACGAGGACTATTTAACAAAATGCAAGAGCGAGGCATGGTGGAGCGTGTATGCCGTGACGTTGATATTGAACTGGCAATGGATGTGCCTCCGCAAACGACTCGGGCGCGTCTTCGCGGTGAGTTTATTAAAGCTGCAAAGGCTAAAAAACGTGAGTACACCGTGGATTGGGTGCAACTAAAACTGAACGACCAGGCTCAAAGAACAGTGCTCTGTAAGGACCCGCTGAAAAGTAGAGACGAGCGGGTGGAGAAGTTAATTGCATCGTTGTGAGGCGGGGCAATGTGTGTTCCCGTGCTGTACCGTTAGGAGTGATGGATATTGACGTGATAGCAGTTGATGATGAACCAACTGGCGAGTCATTGCGTAGCGACTTAAATGACAAACGTCGGGAACAAATGCGCTCTGTTTGGGAGTGGGCTATCGTCATTGTCATAGCGCTCGCAGCTGCAATGTTGATACGGGTGTTCGTTTTTCAGCAGTATTACATTGATGGTCCAAGCATGCAGACGACGCTGGAGCCTAATGATCGGGTTTTGGTGAATAAACTTTCGTATCGACTTCATGACTTTCATCGTGGGGATGTGATTGTCTTTGATCGGGTGACTAACGACATCGTTCACGACGATTTGATAAAACGAGTCATTGGTTTGCCGGGTGAGACAATTGAGATTAAATCCTGCGTCGTATTTATCGACGGCGGAGAATTGCAAGAGCCATATCTCAACGCGGATGCGTTGAATAATCCCGAACTAGATCAGAGGTGTGGGTCGCATATTGATCTTGCACCCCTCGTCGTCCCTGATCATCAGATTTTCGTGATGGGTGATAATCGGTCACAAAGCTTTGATTCACGTGACTTTGGCCCCATTAAGCAAAGCAAGGTGCGGGGAAGGGCCTTTGTTGTGTTGTGGCCTGCCAGCGCGTGGGCCTGGCTGTAGAGGTTCTCTGGCGATCAAGTTAAACGTGATGGTTAAGGGCATCCATCATGCGGTCAGTGTGGTCGCTAAAGACCCCATCTAGACCCATTCGTAATCCATCGTTGAGTACATAGTCGTGCTGCATATCCCAACCGAGGGCGTACTTTTTAAAACGATGGAAGAGTGTCACGAGTCCTCCATTCCAGTCGGTGTGATGCATATTGATGGCGTCAATTCCGCTTTCGTGGAGTAGGGCGGCTCGGCGCTCAGGACCTTCTTTGATACGTGACAGCCGAGTGGAATCGACCAACTTGGCGTGAGTAGAGACTCGCCATTGAGCAACCTGCTCCCAATTTGGATGGCACAACCACAGATGTTCCTCAATTTCAGGTTTCACCTCGCGAATTGCAGTCACAGTGGCTGCGAAGGCCGACGGGTCTTTGACATCCAGCGAAAGGGCGAACTCTCCTGGACAGGAACTCAACATCGAGGCTAGGGAGGGGATATGAGAGGGTAGCGATTGATATTTCAGCTCGCTGATGGGCTGCTTGCGACCCCACCGTCTGATCACGCCATCGTGGTCGAGGACTGCAACTTTGTCAGCGGTCAACCAAACGTCGCTCTCTAAACCCGTTGCGCCAAGACGTAGTGCTAAGGCGAAGGCTTCTAGGGTGTTCTCGGGAGCATGGGCTCGAGCCCCTCGGTGGGCGAATCCAATAGGAGGATCAAGCAGAGAAGGTAGCCGTTGCTGCACCATCCTATGTTGCCACGCTGGGTACAGGACCTGCATGATCTTTATCTAGACTTCGGGTGTGTTCAACATGTCGGGAAGCGAGATTGTGGTTATTTTACTCGTGGCCTTAATTGTACTCGGACCCGAGAAATTGCCTGAGGCGATTCGACGTTTCGCTCGCGTCTACGCAGAGATCCGCAAAATAAGTACCGGTTTTCAGAGCGAATTCAAAACCGCCTTTGACGAGCCTTTACGTGAACTGCGCGAGACTGCTCAACTCACTAAAGATGCAGTGATGAAGCCTTTGCAAGAAAATCCGATTTCCCCCGTCGTTGCCGATACGAATGAAGCAGAGCCTCCAAAAAAAGACACTGAAGCATGAAATTACCGTTTAAGTTTCGCTCTGCGCAGACTCAACCCGCTGGTGGTGAGGCAATGACGTTGACCCAACATTTGGGAGAATTGCGATCGCGTATTATTCGTTCAGTTTTGGCCGTGTCTCTTGGGATGATGGTCATCTTGGCGTTCTACGATCCCGTCTTGCGGTTCTTGCGCCAACCGTACGCCAATGTCTGCGCTCGTCGCCCTGACCTTGTGCAGGATTGTAATTTTTCTACTCTTGGTCCACTTGAAGGATTCAACACTCGTTTAAAAATTTCCTTGTATGGAGGACTGATTTTGGCCCTACCTGTCGTGCTTTGGCAGATCTGGCGTTTCATCGTTCCCGCACTACATTCAAAAGAGAAAAAATATGCGATTCCTTTCGTATTTTCGTCGGTGATCCTGTTTATCTTGGGCGGTTTGTTCGCCTACTACACGTTAGATAAAGGTCTTGAGTGGTTGATCTCCTGGTCTGGGAGCGATGTTCGACAAGCCTTTCAAATCTCCAAGTATGTGAGTTTTGTGGGCTTAATGGTGGGTGCTTTCGGAGTCGGATTCGAGTTTCCAGTTTTGCTTGTTTTTCTGCAGCTAGCTGGTGTTGTGAAACCTCGACAGTTAATTCAAGGCTGGAGAGTGGCAATTGTGGTCATTGTTGTGCTTGCCGCAGTGATCACCCCATCAGGAGACCCGATCACGCTGATATTGCTTTCGATTCCGTTGATCCTCTTCTACTTCCTGTCAATTTTGATTGGTCATCTAGCGACCCGAAATCGCAAGGATAACGATTGAGTCACTAGTTTGACAGTTCCACAGGGCAGACTAGGAAGGTGCGGATTGACCGGCCGGCGCTGATCGCCCAGTACAAATTTCCTCTTGATCGTTTTCAGATTGAGGCCATGGATGTTTTAGATGTTGGCGAGTCAGTTTTAGTTGCTGCTCCGACTGGAAGTGGCAAAACCGTCGTTGCCGAATATGGCATTTCCTGCGCATTGGCTGATGGAAAGCGGGCTTTTTATACGGCGCCAATTAAAGCTCTCTCTAATCAAAAGTTCAATGATCTTGTTGATCTCTACGGACGAGACAAGGTTGGTCTCTTGACGGGCGACAACGCCGTCAATGGTGACGCTCCGATAGTAGTGATGACAACTGAAGTTCTGCGCAACATGATTTATGCGCGTTCTCGGGCCCTTGATGATTTGGGAGTCGTTGTTCTTGATGAGGTGCATTTCATTCAAGATTCATTTCGTGGTCCAGTGTGGGAAGAAGTCATCATTCATCTACCTCGTCAAGTGAAGTTGGTGTGCCTGTCGGCGACAGTCAGTAATGCTCATGAGGTAGCCGATTGGATCAGCACAGTTCGGGGAATGACTCGATTTGTAGTGGAAGAAAAACGGCCAGTTGAGTTAGAAAATCTTTTCATGGTCGGTGACAGAACTTTTGAGCGCGAGCATCTTTTCCCAACACTTATTGAAGGTCGCCCAAACCCTGAAGGTGCGCGACTTGAGGAGCAGTCTCGGAAAATGGGTGGGCGCGCTGCAACCAAAGGACGGAGTCGACGAACTCTATACACGCCCTCGCGCCTTGATGTCGTTGAACGACTGAATGAGGAGGGTTTGCTACCAGCGATTTTTTTCATTTTCAGTCGAAATGGATGCAATGAAGCGGCGCAATCGTGTTTTAAACAAGGACTTCGCTTAACTTCGCCTGACGAACGTCGACGAATCGCTCAAATCATCCAATCTCGTTTAGGGGATCTAGATGATGACGACTTAGATGTGTTGGGGTACCCGCAATTTGTGGCTCAACTTGAAGCCGGCATCGCCGCTCACCATGCTGGGTTAGTGCCACCATTTAAAGAAACCGTCGAAGCGTGTTTCGTCGAGGGGTTAGTAAAAATAGTTTTTGCTACAGAGACTTTGGCCGTTGGGATAAACATGCCAGCGCGCTCGGTGGTCATCGAGAAGCTCTCAAAATTTACAGGTGAACATCATGAATTTTTAACAGCGGGTGAGTTCACTCAGTTGACGGGTCGGGCTGGTCGTCGGGGCCTAGATGAGAAGGGGCAGGCTGTCGTTTTGTGGAATCCTTTTGTGACCTTTGAACAGGTAGCGATTTTGGCAAGTAGTCGCTCTTTCCGCCTGACATCCTCATTTCGCCCGACGTACAACATGGCCGTGAACCTCGTGCGTTCATATTCCAGCGAAGAAGCGCGGCACTTACTGAATCTTTCGTTCGCTCAATATCAAACAGATCGTGATGTCGTCAAGATTGAGGCTCGTCTTGATCGTCGACTTGAGCAATTGACTGAACTGCGCTCGGCGGCGGAAAGTCCGTACGGGGATATTCATGACTTTCGGGCACGCATTGATGGAACCTTGGGAGTGCGCAGTGAAAGCGCAGTTGAATTCTCTCTCACTCGCTTGCGTCCAGGAGCAGTGATTTATGTTGAAAAAGGTAAGCTCAACGGGCGGTGTGTCGTGCTAGCGACTGCCAACCGATCCGGTGGAGTGAAACTCAACGTGTTGACTACGCAACGGGCAACGGTGAATCTTTCAGCACGCGATTTTCATGAACCAGTTGTAGTACTTGGGCACGTACAAATTCCTGAGCCTTACGCCCCCACAACACCGACGTTTCAGAAATTGGTCATTGAGCGGCTGATGTCGATGCGCTCGGAAGCGACCCAATGGACTGCGCCCTCTCCTGGGCATCAGGCGGTACATCCGGTTGAGGACGATCCCGATTTGAAAGCACGTCTGAAGGCCGCTGCGCAGTCTGATCGCCTTGCTCGTGAGGTGGATGAGTTGCGTGAGCAGGTCAAAGCAAGGGGCAACTCTGTGGCTCGCAAATTTGATCGCGTTCTGAAAATTCTTCAGGATTGGCAATACATTTCTGGGTGGTCACTTACGGATAAGGGCGAGGTCTTGGCGCGCACCTTTCATGAGAGCGACTTGCTCGTGGCAGAATGTTTGGACCGCGGCCTGTTGGACGGCTTGGATCCGGCGGCCATGGCTGGTCTGGCTTCAGTGTTCGTCTATGAACATCGATCTAGTGAGCCTCCACCTGCGCCGTGGTTTCCTTCAGCGGAAGTCCGTAAAAAATGGCGTCATATTGAGTCCGTTAGTCGTGAGTTGCAGCACAGTGAGGTTTCTGCGACCCTCAATCAACATCGAGCACCTGACCCGACATACATTGCCATTGCTCACGCTTGGGCAGCCGGTGAAGGTTTCGCCGAGGTGGTAGAGGCAGAAGAATTATCAGGTGGTGATTTTGTGCGGACCATGAAACAACTCATTGATCTCTTACGGCAGATAGCAACGATGGCTCCTGTGGCTCAAACTCGAAGTAGTGCCGAAGCGGCAGCCAAACTCTTGATGCGTGGTGTTGTTGCGGCGTCAAGCTCGGTCCCAGGAGTTGCTCCGTGACCATTCGTCGTGGTGCCGATTGGGGCCGCTTAGGAACTCCACCTGAGGGTTTAGTTGTCGCAACATCGGACCGCGCGATCGCTGACTATCTCAAGAGTGGGGTGCACTCGGTTGCGGTTAGCGGGGGAGACATGTTCGCTACCCTCGGCGGTGTGACACCATCGTTGGAAACGCCCAGATTAGAACTACCTATTGATGCGATGCGTATCCGCTACAGGAGTTCGTTGATTTCTGAGTGGAAGACGGAGGTTTGCTGTTCCCATTGTGTTTTACGCTCCAGCGATGTACGAGGGGGATGGTTGCGAGGAGAGGCTGTTGTCGCGATGAACGCGCAGTATTTGGGAGAATGGGATGTTGCACCTCGTGGGCACCCCAATGATGGGCGAGTGGAGATCATAGAAGTCGATCGCCAGATGTCAGTACGCCAGCGGATGATCGCACGTTCGCGAGTAAAAATCGGAACTCATGTTCCACATCCTGACATCTCGGTAAAAAGTGTTCCCGAATATGCGTGGAATGGAACAGCCTTAATGATGTGGCTTGATGGGGTGAGGGTTGGTCTGGTTCAGTCTGTGCAGATTCAGGTTTTGAGAGATTTCGCTACATTATGGATATGAGGGAGCAGAGTTGTCATGATGAATGCTGAAAAGATTGCGCTTCTGGCGGAGATAGATCGTCTTGCGCCAAAACTTATTGAAGTGAGCCACAAGATTCATGCGCATCCTGAATTGAACTTTGAAGAGCACTATGCCCACGATTTGCTGTGCTCCGTTTTAGAAGAGTTCGGACTGCACGTCACGCGTCACGCCTACGGTGTAGCTACCGCGTTTGAGGCGGTTGTAGGGGACAGCGGACCAGAGGTCTTAGTTCTTCTGGAATACGACGCATTGCCAGGCATTGGTCACGGATGCGGACACAACGTGATTGCGGCAGCTGGTTTGGGGGCTGGTTTGGCTGTGGCCACTTTGGCCCAGAAAGTAGGGGGACGAGTACGCATCTTGGGTACGCCGGCCGAAGAAGGTGGCGGCGGAAAAATCGCCATGGCCCGACAAGGCGCATTCAATACTGGGGTAGCGGCGATGATGGTCCACCCAGCAGACGCTGATCTCATTCGTATGGATTCGATCGCAATTCATACTGTGGACGTGACCTATGCGGGCAGGGCGGCCCATGCTGCTGCGGCCCCGTGGGAAGGGCGCAATGCTCTTGATGCAGCGGTCTTGGGGTATCTGAATGTGGCTGCTTTGCGTCAACATATTCGTCCCTCGGAAAGGATTCACGGCATCTTTACTGAAGGTGGTGAAAAACCCAATATCGTGCCGCGTCAGGCAGCGGCGACTTGGTACGTGCGTTCGGACACGATTTCAAGTCTGCAACCGCTCAAACAACGTGTCATGGCCTGTCTTGAGGGCGCAACTTCGGCATGTGGTTGCACAATGCACAGTCAATGGGATGATCACACGTACGCAGATGTTCGAGACAATATGGTTCTCGTCGGGGCCTATGTGCAAAATATGGCTGAGTTGGGGCGACACGTCGCCGATCCACGCGTCACCGGTCATTCGGTTGTGGGCTCAACTGACATGGGAAATGTCTCGTACTTGTTGCCTTCCATCCATCCCATGATCAAGATGGCCCCTGATGGAGTCGCGATTCATACTGAGGATTTTGCGCACTATGCAGTCAGCGCATTGGGTGACGCGGCCGTGATCACAGGCGCCCAGGCGATGGCGATGACTGTGATTGATCTATGGACCAAACCGGACCTCTGTGCTCAGTTGAGTAGCGAGTTCGCCAAGGTGACAAGTGACATTGACGTTTTAGCTTGACGAGGAGTTGCGTCCGCGTTCGCGCTCGCCCGACCAACTAGCGTGTCAGACCGTGACGGTCTATGCCCCAGAGGAGTTCACCGCCGAGGAGTCGGAAATTCTCCGACGTTATTTCACTAATCTGGACGGTCCAGTTTTCGCCCTAGTGAACTTGCCTGAGGTGGTCAAAGGTGCTTTGTTTGCGCGTTATAGCCGGACCCACAAGAGTTTACGACGATTGTTCTTAGACGAGTTCGTGGGGGACCTAGACATCGCTGGAGATCAGAGCGTGGATGCCACGATCGGCCTTGAAAGAGCAGAGGAACTTTATGAAAAAGTTTTCTTTGAGTATGGCGATGACTCTGTTGCCCAATTAGGTGGAGTACATCTTGCATGCGAGCAGTCCAGCAACATTTTGACGAAGATTCTCGAGTGGGGTCGTCTTGCTAGTTATTTGGAACAGAGTACGCGTTACATCGCTTACGACGCCCGACTTGCCGGGCGCTACCGCTTTTATCGCGATCCGGAAGTCTTGAGTTCGCGTTTTGGGACGCGCTACGTCGGCGATTTGGATCGCATGTTTGACTCGTATTCAGTTCTGATGGAGAAAGTGACGGAGCACATTCGCTCCACTGTCAAACGTGATCCCGCCGATAGCGATTTTGTGTTTCGGATGGCTACACGCGCCAAAGCGCTTGATGCAGTACGCGGTGTCTTGCCCGCCGCATCTCTTTCTAACGTGGGCATTTACGGGAGTGGACAAGCCTATGAATCAATGTTGATTCGTATGAGGGCCCATCCTTTGCCTGAAGCGCGACAATACGCCGATTTGATGTTGGAAGAACTGCGTAAAGTAATACCGAGTTTCTTGCGGCGAGTCGACTTGGCTGATCGCGGTGGTCGTTGGAGCGATTATCTGAGTGACACGAGGGAAAATACTCACGAGGTCGTTCGAGGACTTTTTGAAGAGGCGCCGGTGGATCACAGTGCCCCAGTCGTGCTCACCGATTTTGATCCTGAAGGCGAAGATAAGTTAATTGCGGCTATCTGCTATTCGCACACGAGTTTGCCTGAGACGCAAATTATGCAACGCGTGCAACGCTTAGGCCACGACGAAAAAGTGTCAATCTTGAAGGCTTACATTGGGGATCGTGAAAATCGTCGCCATCGTCCTGGGCGCGCCTTTGAACGTATTGATTATCGCTTTGATGTGCTGTCTGATTATGGCGCCTTTCGGGATATGCAGCGACATCGTTTGCTGACGATCGAATGGCAGCCACTTTCAGCCAATCATGGCTACACGCGGCCTGATCTCATTGATGAAGCAGGGATGACTCCCGTCTTTGACGAGGTGATGAATCGCTCGGCCGCTTTATATGATGATCTCAAGCTAGATTTTCCACAACAGGCTTCGTACGCCGTCTCCATGGCCTACCGAGTGCGTTACGTGATGCAGTTCAATGCTCGTGAGGCTATGCACATGCTCGAACTACGTTCGTCGCCACAGGGGCATCCGGCCTATCGTCGAGTGGCTATTGAGATGCATCGACTGATCGGTGAGCAGGCCGGCCACAAGGCGGTTGCTGAAGCCATGAGTCATCTCACAACAGAGGCACCTGAACTCGAACGTTTGGCCGCTGAAAGACGCGCCGAAGCCAAACGTGGAGGAAAGTGAAGAGACATTGCGTTACCTTGTGACGAGAGTCACCCTTCGTTTTTATCGTTACCAGGCTAAAAAAGCCTACTATCCGCGCTCGCCTCGCGTTTTCTTGGCGAATCAACTTTAGGAGTTAGTGACAAAATGGCATCAGAAGAAGACAACGTGGTGGACCCAGATGATCTCGCAGAGGGTTTCCTCGAGGAGGGCGAGGATGTCGATGAGGATCCTGATGATCTGCTTTCCGGTGATTTAGATGATGAGATTGATGATGGTGCTCTCGAGGATGAGGTGCCTCTACCTGCCGAAGAAGATGACGAGCCTGTAACAGCGCTTTCGAAAAAGAAGGCTAAGAAAGCTAAGAAGTCCGCTGCTGCCGAGGAAGAGGAAGATGATGACGATGATGATTTGCTTGGTGAGGACGATATTGAGTCCGATCTAGCCAAGATTCTTGATGCCGCCGTCAAGGGTCGCAGTGAAGATGATGAAGAAGAGGCCGAGGAGGAAGAGGAAGATATCCAAGCCTCCAACGACCCCGAGTCAGGCATTCAACCAAAGCGAGCTGATGAGCGGATGTGTACGCAGTGTTTTCTTTTGGTTCGCAAAGGGGCGCCGATGTGTCCAATCGGTGATGACGCCTGTCCTCTCTTTCCTTCATGATGACAAGCAAAATACAAGCGGATTGCGGTGACGTGAATCCATGAGCATTGATCCAAATATTCGGCACGCTCACATCATGGATGTTGAGATTTTGCTGGAGTTGGATGAGCAGTATCGGCTGGCGTTAGTGGACCAACGCGGAGGAATCGCGTGGCTTGCAGAACATGCCCCTTTACAGACTTTTGCTGTGCAGGACATTGTGGAGACGTGTTTTGTCGGTGACATTGACGGCGCTGTGATTGGGTTTTTGCGGGGTGTTGTGATCTCGATTGCGGGGCGCGGCATGGTCTATACCGTGGACCGAGTTTTTGTTGTCGAGCAAGCCCGACAACTCGGTTTTGGCGATGCGCTTTTAGCGGCGGCAATGAAAGTTGCTATGGCGACTGAATGTGTAGCGATTGAGGCAAACGCTTTGCCAGGTGATCGTGAAACGAAGAATCTCTACGAACGGGCTGGAATTACCGCTCGAAATATTATTGTTTCGCGTCCTTTAGGGTCGAAGATTTACTGACCTGTCCAGTTTGGTGCGCGCTTTTCGATGAATGCAGTGAGACCTTCTTTGGTGTCACCAGAAGCCATCACTTTGGCAAATTCTTGATTCGTCAAGTCAATCAGTTCTTCATCTGTCTGATAGGCCGCGGCCAATACGACCTTGCGACTTGCGTACACAGCCAACGGCGCGCATGCTGTTATCTGCAGTGCTAATTTTCGTGCCTCATTCATCGCTTCACCTGGAGCAACCAAGCGGGAGATGAGACCTAGCTGGAACGCCCGTTCAGCGGGGAGGGGTTCACCCGTCAAAATCATTTCCATCGCAGCGGCCTGACCAATGGCTCGCGGTAGTCGGAATAGTCCACCCGCCCCAGCGATGAGATTACGTTTCACTTCCGCTAACCCGAATGATGAACGAGTCGTAGCAATCACAAGATCGGCCGCAAGAACAATTTCGCATCCTCCCGCAGTGGCGAGACCATCAACGGCCACGATGATTGGCTTTCGGCGTTCACGGTAGACGAATCCGGCGAAACCGCCACGACGTGTGCTGATGTGAGCAGCCTGGCCAGAGTTGATTGCCTTGAGGTCGGCTCCAGCACAAAATACTGGGCGCTCTTGGCCTTCAGTGTTGGCAGTCAAAATACCTACCCAGATTTCATCGTCGGCCTCAAGTTGATCGATTGCCGCTTCCATTGCTTGGGCAACGTCAGCGTTGATGGCGTTGCGCGCATCTGGACGATTCAGTGTGATAATTCCGACGCGGCCGTCGGTGCTGTAGGTAACGATGTCGCTCATACCATTGACCGTAGTTGCACCAGAGGTGCGCCTACTAACTGTCAGTCAACTACGGGTTCAACGACGGCGTCGTCGGCTACTTCAGCGCCCGCTGGGGTCTGCTCGTTCTCGATGGCCCCTTCGATTTCGACTTCTGGCTGGGCTGGAGACTCATGGGCCGCTTCTGCCACTTCAGGCGTAGGCGTTGAGGTAGCAGCAACAGGCGCTGTGGGTGGTTTCGGAGGCAACTTTTTGACGATTGGCCGCACGGCCCGTAAGGGTTTAGGAGTGTGGCTTGACGATGTGACGTCAACACCCAATGCAAGAGCGATCTGGGGAATGAGGGCACTCAAACGCTGCACCGTTTTCGTCAACTCAACGGAAAGTTCGTCAGGCTTCGAAGTAACAATGATGAGAGAACGAATCGGAGCGAAGGCAACGGCTTCCAAAACGGCAATCCAACGCTCATTCGGTGCATCTGAAACCAAACTTAATGACGTGGCTACTGCCAAGCGACGACCCAATTCGTCAGGAAAGATTGCGCCTGCTTTTGGTGGCTGACCAGAGAGTTTGAGGGCTCGAACGATACGCCCAACGCCAAGGGACGCTTCAATGTCTTGCAACCAATTCTGATAATCCTGCTCGGCGCGAGCAGTTAAACCGCTGCGCAATTCGGCGATGAGTTCGCGACAACTTTCTGAGCGTTCAATCAACGGGTCAGATGCTGCAGAAACGACGCTCCGAAGATCACCGAGATCGAGTTCAGCCAAATCGCGTTTGGCGGATTGTGCCCGGTCAAGCCATTCTGCTACTCGTAGGCGGGGGAGAAGATTCTCCGCCATCTGCACAACAGCTTGTTCTGGCATGATCGGTTTGCCTTGTTCGGCCAAAGCGAGATTGGCGTCCTTGATGCGTTGACGCACTGTTTGCATTCCTTGTAGAGCCAACTCAGCAATTGAGCGCTGCTCTTCGGGCAGTTCGCTCAGAACAGCTTTACGATTCACATTGAGTGGCTTGAGCCGCTTGGCGCGAGGACGCTGAGGTAATTCAGGAGGCGCTTCAAAATGTGGACGGCGTGGCGTCCGTGTCTTATCGCTCGCTGTTGTTGGTGCACCATCGCGGCGCGGTCGGCGATCTGGGCCAGTTCCTTCACGTGCAGCATCTCGTGGGGGACGCTCTCCACGTGCACCATCACGGCTAGGACGGTCGCCGCGACTAGGACGATCACGACGGTCACCACGATCATTTTTTTCTTTTCGTGCGAGTTGCTGGGTAACGGCTTCAAAAGGCTTGTCATTTCCTTTGAGAGCGATTGTCTCTACTTTGTCAACTTTGATGCGACCTTGCACAACACTCACGATGGTGATGCCGTCAATATTGAAGTCGGCTTCCACTTTTAGAAGATCACCTGTTTTCGAATTCTGTGGAATGATACTTGCTTGCAAAATTCCCTTGGGCTCGCGTGCGCCAGCGGCGCGCCAGGTCCAAGTACCATCGGGGCGCGAACTTGTTAACTCAATTTCAATCCTTCGAGACATGGGAAGCAACCCTATCGGGAAGGATGAACAGTGCCATAGGGCGGGCGAAAGTGCTAATTTTCACTCGTGCCGATTTACGCCTTGGGTGAACGTTCCCCAAAAATTCATCCCGATGCCTATGTTCACCCGGATGCCGTGATCATAGGATCGGTGTCCATTGGCGCTCAAAGTTCGATATGGCCTGGGGCAGTTCTGCGGGGAGATGATGGGGAGATCATTATCGGAGAGCGGACGTCAATCCAAGACGGTTCGGTGCTGCACACCACCCATGTTTTTCCAACAGTTGTCGGCAACGATTGCGTGATTGGTCATATGGTCCATCTTGAAGGGTGCACGATTGAAGATCGTTCGCTGGTGGGTAACGGTTCAATCGTGATGCACCGTGTGGTTGTGCGATCTGGCGCTGTGGTCGCGGCCAACGCAGTTCTCCTGAATGGACTTGAAGTACCGAGTGGTGCTCTCGCTGTCGGAGTGCCAGCAGTTATCAAATTGGATAAGGCGCGACCAGCGGAGATCGCTATGGGTGCCGCATCTTATGTTGCGCGAGCGGAGATCTATAAAAAAGATCTGCGGAGGCTTGATTAGGGGCATGGCTTTGACGATCATCGTTTCGACCACTGCTGAGCAGGTCGAGTTGGTTTGTGATGTGCTGTGGTCACTTGGGGTTGTAGCCATTGAAGAACACTGGGACACGGATCACGAAGTGCGTTTACAAACATCGCTTGGCGATGATCGGGAAGTCGTGACGCAAGTATTAGATTCTTTGTCGTGGTCGGCGACATGGACCTTTTGTGAGGTTGACGAAAGCGTGGGTGACGCATGGCGCCATTTTGCCAAACCTGTACGCGTCGGTAAACGTATCCTCGTTGCCCCACAGTGGTCGCAGGCGACACTCATTGATGACATCCTGACAACGATGGACAAACCGCAAGAGGCTCTCATTGTTTCCATCGAACCGGGCAGTACCTTCGGTATGGGTGATCATCCGACCACGATGGCGAGTTTGTTAGCGATCGAAAAATACTTGCGGGTCGATGATGACGTCATAGACGTTGGATGTGGCAGTGGCGTGCTCGGAATCACAGCCCTGATGCTCGGAGCGCGCAGCGCTAGAGGAATTGACATCAGTGCTGCGTCGATTGAAGTCTCGCATGCCAATGCCGTTCGCAATGGGGTTGCCGATCGCTGGAACGTCAGCACCGCCACACTCGCACAGTTTGGAGAACCCGTACAGATTGTCGTGGCCAACATTTTGGCTCCTGTGCTTATTGAACTCAGTGAGCAATTGCGACGACTCGTCAGCCTTTCTGGCGTCCTGATTATCAGCGGGGTTTTAACGCAAAACTATGCACATGTGGCAGAGTCGCTACGACCGTTACGAGAAATTGATCGCATCGATCTTGAGCAATGGTCAGCGGTCGTTTTTACTCACGAGTGAAAACGATGAGCTCTTAGTTGACGAGGTATTCAATCTCCGAGAGTGTCGGCAAGGATGTCACAGCACCTTGCTTCGTCGCGGCCAGCGCTCCCGCAGCAGAAGCCCGTCGCGCCGCAGTGGTGATATCTGATCCCTGAGCCAGAGCACATGCGAGGGCACCGCACGCTGCGTCACCCGCTCCTGTCGTGTCTATTGCTCGAACTGCAAATGGGGGAATTTGTCGTTCGCCCTCAGCGGTGATGATTTTGATTCCGCGGGCGCCCAAGGTGATGACGACCATAGTGACGCCGGCATCGAGTAAGGCTGATGCACCACCGAGTAGGGCCAATTCATGTTGATTTGGCATGATGACATCGCATAGTTGGAGAATTGATCGGTTGAGTTCGCAGGCTGGCGCTGGGTTGAGCACCGTTTGTGCTCCACCCAGTTTGGCGATTGCTAGGGCAGACTCGACTGATGCTAATGGAACCTCAAGTTGGCACAAAAGAACTCGAGATCGGAGCAGGAGATCGCGATGCGCATCAACCACGCTGAGTGAAAGATGTGCATTGGCTCCTGGCACAACAACGATTGAATTTTCTCCTTGAGCGTCAACATTGATTAAGGCTCGTCCAGTTGGTCCATCGTCATCAGTGACATAGGCAGCGATGCCTTCTTGGATCATCAGACGATGCAGGGTGTCGCCGGCGTCGTCCTTGCCGAGGCAAGTGATGAAGGCGGTGTCGGCCCCTGCCCTCCGACACGCCACTGCCTGATTGAGACCCTTGCCCCCTGGGTATTCTGCAAACTGGGTGCCGAGGACAGTTTCGCCTGGTGCAGGAAAGCGCTCAACGGTCGCGACCAAATCAAGGTTTGAGCTTCCAACGACAACGACATCATAGGAATGCGAACCGTTACTCATAGTTCTAGTGAATCATCTCGTCGTCGTATTGACACATGTTCAATGAGTTGGGTGCTGATGGTTTTGACTCAGCAGCACAAGTAGAAGGTCAACTGACGTTGGCGCGAATACCGATCGGTGCAATCAAGCGGAATCCGGCTTGATGTCGTTCATCTTCGCTCTCGCCACCCCAGAGGCCATACTCATGATTGTCGCGAGCGAAATCTCGACACATATCTTGTACTTCACAACTGGCGCAGACCAAGCGAGCCATAGCTTCACGGCGCTCACGTGCTTGGGGCCGTTCAGCAGTCATCGGAAAAAATAGGTGAGTCATGCCACGGCATGCGCCGACATCCATCCAATCATCTTCGGTCTGCTGACGATGATTTAAAAATTCGGTATAAGCCACAAGTTCCCCCGAGATTGATATTTTTGACCTAAGAAAATTCCCCCATGTGCTGCGAAACTCACGCTGCAACATGATCAGTTTAGACTTAAGTAATCACTGAGTCAATAAAAATCTCAGTGAATGAAGTGGCGGAGACCTGCCACAAAACGATCCAAGTCCTCAGGGCGGGTATCCCAGGCGGTCATCCACCGCACTTGGTGGGCATGAGGATCCCAATCATAGAAAAAGGACCATTCACGTAACGGCTCAATCTGCTCGGGGGAGAGGATAGGGAAAATGCTATTCACTACGGGTGGCTGATCTAGGGCGACTCCAGAGAGGTGGCGCGTCTGCTCAAACAGTTGAGTTGCCATGTCATTGGCGTGAGTCGCGTTTTTGAGCCACAGGTCATCCGCCAGTAGGGCTGAAAATTGTGCCGAGATAAAGCGAACTTTGGAGGGAAGTTGAGTGATTTGCTTTTGTACAAATGGTGCGGAGCGAGCCAATTCACGATTGAGATAGATCACCGCCTCGCCGTACATGATTCCGTTTTTGGCCCCGCCGAAAGAGACAACATCGACGCCGGCGTCAACCGTGAAGGAACGTAATGCCTCTTGGTTGCCTCCCAATGCCGCTGTGGCATTGGCGATTCTGGCTCCATCGAGATGGACGGTCATGCCCATTGAGTGCGCCGCGTCACAAAGATTTGCAATCTCGGTGGGGGAGTACAACGTTCCCCATTCGGTGCTTTGGGTGACGGATAAAACGCTGGGTTGAACGTGATGAACGACCCCTAATGCATGTGCTTGGGAACGCACCTGATCTGGCGAAATTTTCCCGCCAATTGCTGGAAGGTCAATGAGTTTGGCTCCGAGAATACGTTCTGGGGCGCCCGTCTCATCAACATTGATGTGTGCTGAATCGCTGCAGATCACTGCCCCAGCAGGGGAGAGCATTGTGGCCAGTGCCAAGACATTGGCCCCTGTGCCATTCCAAACCATGAAGGTCTCAACCTGTTGTCCAAAAAGTTCACTAAAGGACGTGCGCGCCTGCGCGGTCCAAGGATCGTCGCCGTAGGCAGTGGCGTGCGCAGCATTGGCTCGATTGAGAGCCTCCATCACCACGGGGTGCACCGTGGCATTGTTATCGCTTGCGAAGCGATGCTCTGGGGCAACAGGCGTTTGCGACGAACTCATCCTGCGAGTCTGCCGAAATAAATCAAGATGTGCGCAGTTCACCTCACATGAATCCATTGTGTGGAATAATTTCGTCATGACGAAATTACCGACTGGGGATCGGGGGCGGGCAGTTGATGGTCCGCGATGTCGTTGGTGCCGCCGGGTTCTGCCCGAGCAATCTGGGGCCGGGCGTAAGAGGGTGTTTTGTTGTCAACCATGTCGGCAATGGGACTGGGTAGCTCGCCAACGTGCTCGCGAATTGAAAATCAGCGATGATGAATTGGTTATTGCTCGGGCGGTGATTGATTCGCTCTATGACGATCTCTATGTTTTGGCTTGTGCGGTCGATGACACAGAGCGTGAAATGAAAGCAGGCAAGCCGACAGTTCGCAGCATGACGGAGGCTTTGGAGTGGATGATGGAGGCTGCGAGGCCTCTGCGGGATCGAACTTTGACGCCCCAAGACGAGTAAATCAGGGAGAATGCTTCGCCCATAATAATCGTTATGACACATACAACTGGGAAAAGGTAAACCCCTTCCAGATTGAATATCCCCTGCTTATGACTCAGTTGACGTCAATGAGGTCAACGATGAAGATCAAAGTTTCGTTACCTTTGATCACTCCACCTGCACCTCGGCTGCCATAACCAAGATCTGGCGGAATCGTCAACTGGCGGCGACCGCCGACTTTCATTCCGGCCACACCTTGATCCCAGCCACCAATGACTTCGCTCGCTCCGAGGCGAAATGAGAAGGTTTCATGTCGATCCCACGAGGCGTCGAACTCTGTGCCAGTGCTCCAAGCGACGCCGACATAATGCATCACTGGCCGACAACCTGATGTCGCCTCTTTACCACTGCCGACGGTGATGTCGTTGATGATCAAAGATGTTGGTGGATCGCCTGCTGGGACAGTAATGGATGGCTTTGCTAGTTCAGAAGACATCTTTCAAATGCTATTGGGTGGGTGTCTTTTTCGGACGCATATACGTGCCCTGAGCGACCGCTACGGGCTTGGATTCGTCATCGGTATAGGCCACAACGGAGCCAACGATGGAACGAGAGCCGATGCTGTTGAGGGTGGCCCGTGCACGGATCACCTCTCCCCTTGCCGGTCGGAGGAAACGAATTGACATTTCGCTGGTGAGTGTCATCGGCTCCATTCCCGTTGCGGAGAGCGCGGCATAAAAGAGGGCAGCATCACAGATGCTGAAGACTGTTGGTCCACTAATAATTTTTCCAGGTCGCAAGGAAGCGGCGCTTGGATACATCACCGCGACCGCCATGGCGAAACTCATCACTTCGCAGGCGTTTTGATTGCCACCAAATGCGCCGCCGATGAATGCGTTCATTTCGTCGACAGAGACTAAAGATGGTAACGAATAATCGATCATCACTTAACCGTAGTCAAGGCGCGGCGCTTTTTCTTGCCTAGAGTTCTAGATCGTGGATGATGTCGCTCAAGAGGTTTTGCGCAAGGTTGCAGAGATCGGGGCCAAGGACCTGAACTGGAAACAGGGTCGGGCGTTTTCACTTGCCTATTACGCGGGAGCTGATGTGCAAGAAGTTGCGGATCAAGCGTTAGTAATGTACGCCTCAACTAATGGTTTAAACGCAGATGCTTTCCCGAGTCTGAAAAAGTTTCAGAGTGAAGTGGTGCAAATGGTGAGCACTTGGGTGCATGGTGGAGATCAAGCTGCCGGATTTATGACCAGTGGTGGCACGGAAAGTATTCTCCTGGCAGTCAAAGGAGCTCGTGAGAGAGGGCGTCAGGAAAAGGGAATAACAACTCCAAATGTTGTGTTAGCAACGTCGGCACATGCTGCTTTTGAAAAAGCCTGCTATTACTTTGGCTTGGAAAGTCGGCGAATCGCGGTCGACGCCGAGTGGCGCGCGGATGTCGTAGCGATGAGCGCAGCGATTGATAGCAATACGGTTTTATTAGTTGGTTCGGCTCCGCAGTATCCGCAGGGTGTCATTGACCCAATCAGAGAGATCGCTTCTCTTGGACTGAGTATGGATATCAACGTTCATGTTGATGCCTGTATGGGCGGCGTGACACTCCCCTTCTTGGAACGTCTGGGCCTACCCGTAGCACCTTGGGATTTTCGTGTTGATGGAGTGACGAGTATTTCTGTCGATCTGCACAAATATGGTTACACCGCAAAGGGCGCATCAGTTATTTTGCACCGTAATAAAAAACTTCGTTCATACCAAACCTTCGTGACTGATAACTGGCTAGGTGGCTTCTACGGATCTTCGGGTGTGCTGGGGACAAAAAGTGGTGGTCCTATGGCGGCTGCTTGGGCAGTGATGAATTACCTCGGCGATGATGGGTATCTGCGGCTCACCAAGGCTGCCTATGAAGCATGTCAGCAGTTAGCCGATGCCATCGAACAATTTCCTGAACTGCAATTGCGGGCCCGCCCAGATAGTACGTTGTT
Source organism: Actinomycetes bacterium (assembly GCA_037147055.1). Lineage (GTDB taxonomy): Bacteria > Actinomycetota > Acidimicrobiia > Acidimicrobiales > Ilumatobacteraceae > Casp-actino8. The sequence continues at coordinate 93,416 of JBAWVW010000001.1, read as the reverse complement.
GTCCTTCGGGGCACGAGACACACATGATGAGTCATCTCCGATGTTTGATATTTACGCGGTAGCCGATCTTCTCGCACAACGGGGCTGGTATGTCGACAAACAGTCCCCTCCTGCTTCGCTGCACTGCACTGTTAACGCGGTTCACGGTGCCGTGATTGAAGACTTTCTCATTGACTTGCGTTGGGCAGTTGATGAGGTCGTTACGAATGATTCACGAGGAGAGCGGGGTTCGTACGGCACGATCGAATAGATCGTCGTGTGACAGTATTTCGAGATGAGTCTTCGCTTCGGAATCTTTATGCCCCCCATGCACAAGACGGGTGTGAACCCGACGTTGGCACTACATCGTGATCTGCAACTTCTAGAACATTTAGACACATTGGGTTACCACGAAGCATGGATTGGCGAGCACCATTCTGCTGGATCTGAACTCATCGCTTCACCAGAGGTCATGATCGCTGCTGCGGCCGAGCGAACCAAACACATCAAACTTGGAACGGGAGTGAACTCGCTCCCCTACCACCACCCGTTCATGCTCGCCGACCGAATCGTGATGCTGGATCACCTCACGCGTGGTCGCATGATGTTTGGTGCGGGTCCCGGACAGTTGACATCGGATGCGCAGATGATGGGAATTGATCCGATGACCCAGAGACCACGTATGGAGCAGTCGCTCGATGTCATGATGCGCCTCTTTCGTGGGGAAACAGTCACAGAAAAGACGGATTGGTTTACGTGCAATGAGGCTGTTCTTCAAGTCAAGCCTTACAGCGATTTTGATATTGCGGTTGCTTCGTCAATTTCACCTTCTGGTTCAAAGCTGGCTGGCAAATACGGTGTCGGGCTGATTTCGATTGCCGCCACAGAACCGGCGGCTTTTCAAATGCTGGATTACAACTTGAAAGTCTGGGAAGAGGAAGCAACGCTTCACGGTCATGTCGTTGATCGTTCGAAGGCTCGTCTCATGGGGCCAATGCACATCGCCGAAACAGTTGAGCAAGCTAAAGAAAATTGCCGCTATGGATTGCAATGGGTTTGGGAATACTTGAGTCACATCATTCCTGTGGGTGATCCCAATGGTCCTCCCCCACCGACCGACATCGACGAGTTCGTGGATCAAGCCAATGAATCTGGGCGTATGGTGATTGGTACCCCGGAAATGGCGATCGCCCAGATTGAACGACTACAAGAAAAGACTGGTGGATTTGGTTGTTACCTTTTCCTCGGTGCTGACCTTGCTGATTGGCATCAGACATTACGCAGTTATGAACTATTCGCCGAGCAGGTCATGCCGCACTTCACTGGTCAATTAGCCGGTCCTCAAGCCAGTTACGACAAAGTGGTTGGTGCTGGAAGTCGTTGGGTTGATGCGACTTTGGGAGCACAGATGACGGCGATAGCCGATTATGAAGCAATGAAGGCGGCGCGTTCCTGATTCGGTGAATTATGGAAATAAAATGGAGTGCACTTCGGTGACCAACGCAAGTAACTCATTTTGTTCAACTGTTGTCAGAACGCTGAGATGTTGAGTCATCAAAACATTCGTCAAATTTTCCACTGCTATGAAGTCACCGCGCAGGTGCTCGACATCTTCGTAGGGACCAGACCAACCGAAACGCTCGGCCATTTCAGACCCATTATTTTTCGGGTTGGCGAGTAACGCTTGAAGTGGCGTGACACCATGAGCAACGACAGCCGTGATGTGCACGCTGCCGCGAAGTTCGCGCAAAACATTGAGCAATTGATAGCAACGACCTAGTGGGTCGCTCACCCGAGCCTGACTTTGCCAGCCGGCAAACAAACTCAAGCCCGCTAATTCCGCTCCGTCAACCACTGCAGCCACGAGTTCGACAAGGCGATCAGAGTGTTCAAAGGCGCCCAATCGTGAGCGTCCCCAATCAGCGCATGCCAAGGCATAGCGATCAGCACCAGCGCGAGCTCCTTCCACTGCAATGCCCGCCTCCCAAAGTGAGCGCACTAATGCCGGAGCGAAAAAAGCGAAGCCACTGATCACTACCGAGGCATCAACATCTCCGAGCACGCCACCGCGCCCCACCACATAGTAAGAAAATCCGCCTGGATAACCTGCTTGCTTTCCAGGGGTCAAGGTGTCGGGATGAAGCATGAAAGCTCCTCCAATGGCACCCACTGATTGGCCTAAGAGTTTGGCGAGTTGTAGGTCACCGGATTCAAGGTCGGGAGAGTTGGTGATCACTGGCACACAAACATTCTATGAATGTGCGCTTCTTGGTGAGGAGACGAACTAAGGTGATTTTGTCGTTAACCCCGACCGGAAGAGTTGCAGTGCAGCCAGCACCGTAACGCCGAAGGAGCAACCTCCCCGGAATCTCTCAGGCACACGGACCGGACGGGTGAGACAACGCTGGAAAGTAGATCTGTTTTTTGGATCTCACCGACGGGGAAAGGTTGATGTCGCAGAGATATCAATTGAAGCTCTCAGGTCTGCCCTAGGCAGAGAGACAGCGGGGGAAGCACAGGAAATTCATTATCTGGAGGCTTCTATGACCCGTTATTCCCTTGATGATTTGTTTGAACGTGATGCGTTCGCACGTCGCCATATCGGCACCTTGGTACCCGAAGATGTGACTGAGATGTTGGCCACGATTGGTGTTGCTTCGCTGAGCGAATTGATCGACAAAACAGTCCCTGAAACGATTCGCTTGCGGGGCGACTTGAACCTCCCCGAGCCGATGGCGGAGCATGATGTAACTCGCGAACTGAAGCGTATCGCAAGTCTCAATCGGCCTCGCCGGAGCATGATTGGTATGGGCTATACAGGCACCATCACTCCCCCAGTCGTTCGGCGTAATGTTCTTGAAAATCCGGCGTGGTACACCTCGTACACCCCGTATCAGCCAGAAATTAGTCAGGGACGCTTGGAATCATTATTGAATTTTCAAACGATGGTCAGTGACCTCACTGGTTTGCCGATCGCGAACGCCTCGTTATTGGATGAGGCGACTGCTGCTGCCGAAGCAATGACAATGGCGCGTCGTGTCAGCAAGGTTGCCAGCAACAAGTTTTTTGCGCACAGCGATACACATCCACAAACTCTTGCAGTGATGGCCACTCGGGCCGAACCTTTGGGCATTGAGTTGATCATCGGCGATGAGAGTGCACTCGTTCCAGGTGAAGTCTTCGGAGCACTATTTTCATATCCCTCATCAACCGGTTGTGTGGGCGATTGGTCGGCGACGATTGCATCTGTCAAAGCCAACGGTGGAGTTGCCGTTGTGGTCACTGATCTTTTGGCCTGCGTCCTCTTAACATCACCAGGTGAATTAGGTGCTGACATAGCCGTGGGATCAGCGCAACGCTTTGGTGTACCCATGGCTTTTGGCGGTCCACACGCAGCGTTCATGGCAACAACTCAAGCGTACGCTCGAAGCTTGCCAGGTCGCCTTGTTGGCGTGAGCACAGACACTGCTGGACGACCAGCCTTACGCCTCGCGCTGCAAACTCGTGAACAACATATTCGACGCGAAAAAGCAACGAGCAACATCTGTACTGCTCAAGCACTGTTGGCAAATATTGCTGGCTTTTATGCCGTGTGGCATGGGCCCGAGGGACTACAACGCATTGCCCAGCGGGTGAATCGATTGGCAAGTATCACGGCCGTAGGGTTGCTCAGTCGTGGACTTGAGTTGCGCCATACGACGTGGTTTGACACCCTGGCTGTCAAAATCCCGTCTGGTTCCAAGGAGGTCCTCCAAAAGGCTCGTGACTTAAATATTGATCTGAGAATGATTGACGAGTTGACGGTGGGTCTTACTTTTGATGAGACATCGACGTTGGAATTAGTGAGCGATATTTGGGAAGCCTTTGGATTGAACGACATGGGCGCTCCCGATTCGTACGACGGCCAAGCGCTTGGGATTAGTTCTCGTTCCTTGCGCACCGACGAGATTCTGACAGCAAAAGTTTTTCACAGCTGTCAGACCGAGCACGAAATGTTGCGTTATTTGCGACGCTTAGCCGATAAAGATTTAGCTCTGGATCGAACGATGATTCCACTTGGGTCGTGCACTATGAAACTCAACGCCACGACACAAATGGAACCCATCACGTGGCCCCAGTTCGCCGATGTCCACCCCTTTTGTCCAGTTGATGAAGTACAGGGATATCTTCAACTGATTCACGAGTTGGAATCCATGTTGGTGGCCGTGACTGGTTATGACGCGGTCAGTTTGCAACCGAACGCAGGTAGTCAGGGCGAATTAGCTGGACTCTTAGCGATCCGCGCCTACCACCGCAGTCGTGGTGATGAGGTTCGCACAGTCTGTCTGATTCCGTCAAGTGCACACGGTACAAATGCTGCCAGTGCGGTGATGGCGGGAATGTCTGTTGTCGTTATTAATTGTGATGACAGCGGGAATGTTGATCTTAAGGATCTGCAACGCAAAGTTGACGCTGCGGGTCCTGAATTGGCGGCAATCATGGTGACATATCCCTCAACGCACGGAGTCTTTGAGGACGGCATTACGGAAGTGTGTCGCATTATCCACGATGCTGGTGGACAGGTGTATGTTGACGGCGCAAATCTCAACGCCCTTGTTGGTCTCGCCCAACCGGGTATTTTCGGCGCTGACGTGAGTCACCTAAATTTGCATAAAACTTTTTGCATTCCGCACGGCGGTGGAGGTCCAGGTGTCGGACCAGTGGCGGTACGCCAACATTTGGCTCCATTCCTGCCGGGCGATCCTTTGGCTCCCATTGGTTCGCAAGCGGTCGGACCGGTGTCGGCGTCCAAGTTTGGTTCAGCGGGAATTCTGCCAATCTCCTGGGCCTACATCCGTTTGATGGGTGCTCAAGGCGTGCGTTTAGCTACAGAGATGGCGATTCTCAATGCCAACTATGTAGCCCGACGTCTTGATGCCCATTTCCCAGTTCTGTACACCGGAACACATGGCTTTATCGCCCATGAGTGCATTATTGACTTGCGTGGGATTACCAAAGAATTTGGAGTCACAGTGGATGATGTGGCGAAGCGTCTGATGGATCACGGATTCCATGCACCGACGATGAGTTTTCCGGTTTCAGGTACGTTGATGATTGAGCCCACGGAAAGTGAGACCAAAGCAGAGTTAGATCGCTTCTGTGATGCCATGGTTGCGATTCGTGCGGAAATTGATCAGATAGCAGACGGCACTATTGCTGCAGAGGACAGTCCGTTGCGCCATGCGCCCCATACCGTGGCCGATTTAGTTGGTGATTGGGATCGTATGTATCCACGCTCGCATGGCACCCCAAGCCTGTCGAGTTCAACGGGTTATCACGCCCCCGTGAGCCGTATTGATGCGGCATTCGGGGATAGAAATCTGATGTGCACCTGCGCTCCCCTTGAGGCCTATGCCGAAGTGTGACTGAATCCAAGTCGAAAAAGGTTGTGGAATCGGTAGTTTGGGCCCGTGACCAATGAACAAAATGAATCAAACCAGACTAAGTCCAATCCTGGGGTTGCCGATTTTCTTGGGATGTTGGGTGGCGCCAATCCGATGATGGCCATGGGGCGTGCTCTTGAAGGTGCAATGCAATTGTCTGGTGAGATTAAAAAATCGGTGTTGACTTTTAATGACACGATCACCGAATTGAATAAGGTTGCTCGGCGAGTTAATGCGATTCTTGATGACATTGAAGGGCCGATCAAAGAGATCGTTCCCTTGGTCCAAGCTTCTGCCAAGCAAGCTAAATCGACAATCAAAAAAGCAGATGGGGTTTTGACGCAGGTCAGCAGTTTGCCCGCAGAGGTATCTCAGGCCATTGGCACATTGGGCGACTTAGCCACTCGGTTAGCTCCGCTCACACAGTTTGCGGAAACTGCAGGTGCGATGTTTGGGATCAAGCCTTCAGGAAACTGAAGTCATTTTTTCTGAATAAATGGCAGGTTGACAATCTGGCCACTGAGTGGCGTGCCGCGCACATCAATCGTGACGATGTCCCCTACCTCAGTGTGCGGGTGTACAAATGCTAAAGCGATCCCATGCTCAAGTATCGGGGAGTAGTTTCCACTTGTCACCGACCCGATAATCTCATCGTTCATCAGTACAGCGCACTCTGCTCGAGGCGGTCTGCGTCCTTGCGTTGCGATACCGCGCAAGATCCGCGAAACGCCCCGATCCTTTTCAGCGGCCAAGGCAGATCGCCCGCGGAAGTCTCCCTTAGTCCACGAGACCACCCATTCAAGATTGGCCTGCAAGGAAGTGATGCTCTTTCCCAGTTCGTGGCCATGCAACGCCAATCCAGCCTCAAGGCGCAGTGTGTCGCGTGCGCCGAGGCCAGCGGGCTGTATGCCCGATTGAAGAATCGCTGCCCATAGGGCCGAAGCATGGGCAGTTGGAATCGCAATTTCAATCCCCTGCTCGCCGGTATACCCAGTGCCTGCCACGGTGCACTCAATGCGATTCCACTGACATTTTGCGACCTTGAACTTACCGACCTTGGAAGCCTCTGGGAAAAATGTTGAGATTTTTTCCAATGCTGCGGGGCCTTGTATCGCCAAGACAGCGCGTGATGAGGTGATGTCCTGACCTCCAATCGCTGCTATCACTTGATCAGTGTTGGACGCATTTGGCATCACATCAAAGACACCTTCACTCACCCACCAAACAATGATGTCGTCAAGCACAGATGCATCATGTGTGTCGAGGAGATGGGTGTATTGCGCTCGGCCTGGAGTGATCTTTTTGAGGTCATTGGTAAAAGCAAACTGCAATTGAGAAAATGCTTGCGGACTTTCCACGCGTACGGTTCCCAAGTGAGAGACATCAAAGACAACTGAGTCTGTTCGACACGCAAGATGTTCCGCAAGTGTCCCCTGTGGGTAGTGCAATGGCATGTCCCAGCCACCGAAAGGCGTTAATCGCGCTCCAAGTTCTCGATGCTCTGCATCAAGGGGTGAGTATCTCACGGTTAACCAATTTTACGAATGCGAATATCAGACGGTTGCGCGAGTTCTGGATAGAGCGCGACGAGTTGCCCATCGACTTCATTTTTTACTTGTGCCAGAGGAAGGAGATTGAGCACTCCCTGTCCACGGCGCACAACGTCGACTAATTCATCACCTTCACAGAGGAGAACTGATGAACCGCTAATCACCAGATGCGCCGAGGTGATATCAGTCTGAGTATTTTGCGCGAGGTAGTTGAATACCTCCCTGACTGATTCGAGTTTGATTCCAGCATCGAGAAGATTTTTCACGATGCGCAATTCAAGAAGATTGCGATAACTGTAATGACGACGACTTCCACTGCCTGTTGCGTCTGTAATTGATGGGCGAACGAGTCCTGTGCGAGCCCAATAATCAATTTGGCGGTAGGTGATGCCCACGATTTTGGAGGCTTGAGTTCCACTAAAGGTTGAGACTCTGGTGATCATCTTGCTCCAATAGTGGGTTTGGGAAAATTACGAAATTATCGCTGGTGCTTTTCTTCTAGGGTTAGGGTACGGCGGAACTTGACGGGCGTCAACGTTTACCGAGGCAATCCTGCTTAGGGTTGAAAATCCTCAGGGTTGATGCTCTCAATGAAATCCCGAAACTCATCCACGAGGTCGTCAGTTGAGGCACTGGAGGCTATATCGCCTTGAAGGCTGGCCTCGAGGTCATCGGGGTCGGAGTCTTCATCAATGGGGTCATCGGTAGCAACGATCTTTCCAGCCACATCAAGTACCTCTGATTGGCAATAAATTGCGCAACCAGAGCGAACAGCGAGAGCGATGGCATCAGAAGGTCTACTGGAGACGACGACGGTGCCGGTACGCGACTGAAGGTGTAGTTCCGCATAAAAAGTACCTTCGTTGACTTCAGTAATCACTACTCGCTCAAGTACTGCTCCTAAGGCCCCGAGCATGTTGACGATCAGGTCGTGGGTTAATGGACGAGGCGACTCTTTGCCTTCGCTTGCCCACTGAATACTGCTGGCTTCGGGAGTGCCGATGTAAATCGGCAGCAGCCGTCTGAGTCCTTCACGCTCGCGCAGAAAGAGCACGGGAATATTCCCCGCTACATCAAGACGAACTCCGATTAATTCCATGGGGGTCATCGCTGGTCTCCTGAGCGTGTATCTCGAAGCGTACCAACAGCGCGAGCAACCAAAATTGCCCGAAGTCGAGCACCTAAATCGATAAGGTCATCAAGCAACTCGTTCGATTCCTGACGAGATTCCGGGGAACGACGACGAAGAAGCGGCAAGACGCGCTGTTCAAAGAGACCAGCTTCTCGCTCAGCAGCGGTTTTCCACGCCTTGAGGTGTCGAACATCGACGCCCACCCCTGTAAACGCTCGGGCAACTTCAGCAATCGCCAAGTCATGTTCGTCGTATAAAGCCTGAGAACCTGCGTTATGTGCCGTCACCATGTTGAAGGATTCCAGTTCTGCGAGCACTACTTCTTGAAGATCGGATAACTGCAGTAATTCGGCCCGTGTGTATGTTGCCGGACGACCTACTGCGTCAGATGGATCGGGCAGTGCTGGTCGTGCCGACTTGCGCGCCGTTTGTTGCGGGGTCACTTTGGCCACTCGTGCGGCAGGGTGCTTGGCTACATCATGGTTACTCGCATCTCCGGAGTCAACAGGTGCATCTTGCTGATCAACCTCTTGCGCATTGGCGACGTTCTTGAGTCCGCGTGGTTGCGGTCGCTCGTTTTTGTTAGGTCGGGCACTGCCAGCAGGCGGAGTGTCAAGACGATCTTTAATGATACGCAAGGGCAGAAAGTGATCTTTTTGTTCACCCAAGATAAAGCGCAAACGTTCAACATCTTCTTCATAAAATTTTCGATAACCAGACGCTGTTCTTTCAGGGACAATCAAACCCTGGCTCTCGAGAAAGCGAATCTTGGAAATAGATACATCGGGAAAATCTTCCAATAACAAACCGAGTACTTCACCTATTGAAAGGTATGCGCTCTCATTGACGGGATGGGTCGCCACGACTATTCAACAGGTCCAAGGAAAATCAGGCGAAAACGACCAACAAGAATCTCATCACCTTGTTGTAAAACGACGGCGTCAACCCGTTTCTGGTTGACGTAAGTTCCGTTCATTGACCCAACATCGCGAAGTACGTATTCAGATGGTTGGCGTTCAATCTCAGCATGGCGGCGCGAGACCGAAATATCATCAAGAGAAATTTCGCTATCAGGGTGTCGCCCAAGTTTGGTTAATGAAGCGTCCAAAACAAAACGCTGACCCGCTTGAGGTCCCGAGCGCACCATCAGGGTGCCGAAGTGTTGCGGCAAACTCTGAAGGTCGACTGAAGCATTATCTTGAGGTCCGAGTGCGTCTTGTAGGGAGTCAACTTTGGCGATGACCACAGTCTTGTCGCCGTCCACTTCGAGTGCCCCGCCACAGGAACTGCAAAAGAAAGCATCACCAATATTGCGATGTCCACATTTCTGACAAAAGACCGACATGTTCATCAGCCTGCCACAAAAATTGCATAGGCGTCGCTAGTCATGAGATGAGAAGTGTCTGCGTCAGGTGTAATTTCCAGTTCGCAGATCCAACCTTGGCCGTAGGGGTCCGAGTTCACTAAGCCTGGATCTGCATCCAAGGCCTCGTTCACGGCCACCACTACCCCGCCAAGGGGCGCGTAAATGTCGGACACAGATTTCGTGCTCTCCACTTCGCTGAAGGAATCGCCTGCACCAAGTTTTTGCCCGAGAGTCGCTGGTTGGACGAATACAACGTCACCTAGAGCGTCTTGCGCGAAATCCGTGATGCCTATTCGGGCGATCGATCCTGTGATCAACACCCACTCGTGGTCAGTCGAGAAAAGGAGATCGGAACTGCTCATGGGATCAATCTAGTCCTCAACAGCTTGCTAGTAAGAAAGCAAGCGCGAGATCCCTGACTGAGACTAAGCCCTTCCCCGAGCCAAACTGGACCGGATTGTCGGAAGATAAACAATGGCGGTGTAGTAGCTCAGGATGAGACCAATCGGTCCAGCAATCCATGCTGAGATGGTGAAGAACACGTGAATGCCAATGCCGCTCTCACCGAGAACAAAGGCTGGGAAGACTCCCATTAAAAGAAATGTGGCCCATTTACCCAAATAGGTGACGTCAAATCTTTCCATAGAGAAAAAAAGCGTCAAGATCGCAATTGTCCCGCCAAAGAGAACCTCTCGAATGAGAACCAAGATGCAAAACCATCGTGGTGCCGAACCGTCGATCATGATTGCCGTCAATCCGACAATGAACAACAGACGGTCCGCCGTGGGATCAAACATTTTCCCGAATTCGCTGACTTGATTGAATCTCCGGGCGACCCAACCATCGACCCAATCGGTTCCACCAAGACCCAGCAGGATCCAGCCGGCGCTGGCACGATCATCGCGTCCAAGCAATAACCACAAAAATATTGGGAGGCATCCGAGTCGGATCAAGGTAATGAGATTTGGCCATGTCCACAAACCCCATTCGCGACGACCTGAGCCAACTGCACTCGGAGAGATGAGTTCAGAGGGGTCACTTGAAGACTGCTCAACCATAATCAGCACCTTACTGCGTGCTCTAGTGTCGTCTTATGAACTCAGGAACTTTGGATGGCCAGGTCGTTGTAGTCACAGGTGGAGGTTCGGGGATGGGAGCAGCTTTTGCCCGTCGACTTGCGTCCGATGGGGCGCGCCTGGTGATTAATGATGTCAATGAGGCGGCGGCTGGTGAGGTGGCCTCGGATGTAGGTGGCGAAGCAGCAATTTTTGATGTCACAGATTCGGCGGCCTTTAACGCAGCTGTCGATCGCATCGCAGAGCACTATGGACGCCTCGATGTGCTGATCAACAATGCAGGCATTGCACCCACCGGCGATATTCATAAACGTGATATCAACATGGCGAATCAGATCAAGCGCATCGAGGGACGCTACGAGGAACTCACACCAGCGGACTTCACTGTCGATCTGAGTGATGAGGAATGGGATCGAATGATCAAAATCCATCTCTACGGAACTTTCTATGGCACTCGGGCCGCTCTTCGGCATATGACGCCGCAACGTCGTGGTTCAATCGTCAATATTTCATCCATCATGGGTTTACGCCCCTCTGCTGGAATCCCCCACTACTGCGCGGCCAAGGCGGCCATCATTGCTTTTACTAAATCCACGGCGCAAGAAGTAGCGCCCTTTGGCATACGAATCAATGCTGTTTGCCCGGGCTTTGTGGACACCCCAATGCTGGACTCAATGGGTGATGTCGCTCTCGCTGGGATACGTATGCAGACTCCCATAGGCCGTTTGGCATCCGCCGAGGAACTCTCACAGGTAGTGAGGTTCTTGGCAGGTCCAGAGTCTTCCTATTGTGTCGGAGATGTGTTTCCTGCCTCGGGAGGTTGGGTGTAATGGCAACAATTTTTACGCGCATTATTGATGGCCAGATTCCTGGCACATTTGTTTGGAGAGATGAGCAGTGCGTTGTTTTCCTTTCCATTAATCCCATGGCACACGGACACTGTCTTGTGGTACCGATTCAAGAGGTGGATCATTGGGTGGATGCAGACTCAGGTTTGATCGCTCATCTTTTTGAGGTCACCCGAGTGATCGGTGTGGCCTTGAAAGAGGCATTCGGGTGTGAACGGGTCGGAGTGATCATCGCTGGTTACGAGGTACCACACACGCATATCCATGTCATACCCACGCAGAGTATGACGCAATTATCTTTCGCTCAAGCGGCGACATCAATTGATCAAATTTCGATGGATGCTGCTGCTGATGCCATTCGCACGGCCCTGCGACATGCTGGTCGCTCTGAGGTCTGTTGATTTAGATCACTGGCAGCAAAAGATCAGCCGAGTTATTACGTATTGAGTTCACGGCTGTGCCAACGGCGGCAGCGCTTAAAATTGACGCATCTGCTGGTTTCATCAGTTTGACAATCTCTGCCATAGATGTTGCGGGCTTGGAAGTGGTGCCAGTATTCAGCCAAGTAGACCAATCCTGCGATTCCAAAATCACTGGCATGCGATCATGGATTGGAGACATGGTGGCATTAGCAGACGTTGTCAAGATGCAACAGGAGTGGAGCCATGGTGACGGATTCGGGTCACTCGTATCGCGCCACGTTGCCCACAGCCCAGCAAGTGCAAGAAGTTGCCCATCACGTCGAGTGACGTAGACGGGTTGCTTAGTTGGACCTGACTTTGAATCTTCGATACCGACGGTGCGCCACTCAAAGAAACCATCTACTGCTATCAGGCAACGTCTATGTGGCAGCGATTCTCGAAATGATGGTTTCTCATGCGCGGTTTCAGACCTGGCATTGATCAAAGGCTGAGAGGTGGGAATTGCCTTGGCCCACGAGGGTACGAGTCCCCATTGAAATGAGCCGACCCTGCGCGTCCCCACTTGATCATTGGCGATTGCCATGATGCGTGTCGTCGGGGCCACGTTGTAGTTCGGAGCAAAGTTGCCAAAAAGATTCGGGTTAGGTTGCTCAGCCGAGAAGAACGATGCCACCTCTGCCGGGGATGTGATTGATGTAAAGCGCCCGCACATCTTTTGAGATTACTTGGATTTAAGACTTCCGATATAGGCTTGTTTTTGGCTAGGGCGGTGCCCAGAGTCCGTGTAAGTCGCCGATCAATGGAGAGCAAAATGACGATGACCTCAGATACTGGGAGTGCTGCAAAAGTAGAATTAGGATTTGCGGCTTTTGATGCCGACAATCACTATTACGAGGCAGAGGATGCTTTCACGCGACACATAGAGCCTTCGATGGCGAAGCGTTGCATGCAGTGGGCAGAGATTGATGGTCGCAAACGACTCCTAGTCGGCGGGCGAATCAATCGCTTTATCCCTAACCCCACCTTTAATCCTGTTTCTAAGCCTGGTGCACTTGACGCATATTTTCGTGGCAAGGTCGCCGGTGGCGATATGCGCGCAATGTTTGGAGAACTTGACCCCATCAGTCCCGCATACCGTGATCGCGATGCGCGCATTGCGCTCATGGCCCAGCAAGGTCTTGAAGGGGCAATGTTCTTTCCCACCTTGGCTGTAGGCATGGAGGAATCCTTGCGTTTCGATGTTCCAGCATTATGTGCTGCCTTTTCGGCGTTCAATCGTTGGCTACTTGAGGACTGGGGATTCGCTTACCAGGGCAAAATATTTGCAGCTCCGTATTTCACCATGGCGAACCCAGAGTGGGCAGTGAAAGAAGCTGATTGGGCGATCGCTAACGGTGTCAAAGTAATCGTCATGCGCACCTCCCCTGCGATTAATCCAGCAGGTGGAACCCGTTCGCCTGGCGACAAAATATTTGATCCTTTTTGGGCTCGCTTAGCCGAAGCGAACGTCTCGGTTGCTTTCCACTCGGGTGACGCTGGGTACGGAAAGTACATTGATGATTGGGAGCCTGGCGGCGAATTTGAAGCTTTCAAAAGTTCGCCGATGCGGGTCATGACTAGTGATCGCGCTCCTTTTGACATGTTTGCCATATTGGTCAGTCACGGTGTGTTTACACGGCATCCGAAACTTCGCGTGTCATCGATCGAGGCTGGAGCGGATTGGGTACCCAATCTGATGAAGAAGTTAAAGAAGGCATATTCGCAACAGCCCTTCATGTTTGGCAAAGATCCCGTTGAAGATTTTTGTGAGCATGTGTGGGTGGCGCCTTTCTACGAGGATGACATCGTGTTACTGGCCGAGACAATCGGAGTGGAGAAGTTGATGTTCGGTAGCGACTTCCCACATGCTGAGGGGCTTGAAGTGCCAACGGCGTTCATCCATGATTTACATGGCTTCAATGATGCTGACATTAGAAAAATCATGCATCACAATGTTGTTGAATTTTTAGGTTTGTGAGATGACTTCGTTTGAATCAACTATGCCAGTCGTTGGCTTTCAAGGTCTCGGCATTATTGAGACGATGATGGGGTTTCCTGACCCGGATCCGCGGCGTCTGTATGAATTCTTTCGCGGCAACATTCGTGATCAAGAAAGTAAGGACACGATGTTTCCAGTTGAGTACCTTTTTAAGCACAATGTGCCTAGTGCCCTGACTGAGGATATTGATCCGGTGGAAGTGGCGATCAATACTATGGACCACTTCGGTATTGAGCGCTCCATGATTGGCATTGAAGGTGAACCTGGAATCCGTGCTCTGTCCCAGTTTCCAGAACGCTTCATTCCCTCGTGCAGTGCTGATGCCAATAATGGTGTCGATGAGGTGCGCAAAATCCGCCGACTCTATGAAGAATTTGGGTTGAAGGCAGTTGGTACTTTTCCTGCGGGTTGTACGCCGCAGGTTCCCATTGATCACGCTCGCTGGTATCCGATTTACTCAGTCTGCGCCGAGTTAGGAATCCCGATTTTCATTTGTGCTGGTATTCCTGGTCCTCGTGTGCCAAGCATGTGCCAACATGTTGAACTCTTAGACATTGTTTGTTATGACTTTCCTGAATTGAAGATTGTGACCCGTCATGGTTGCCAGCCTTGGACCGAGTTGGCAGTGAAACTGATGCTCAAGTGGCCAAACCTTTATTATTCGACGAGTGCCTTCGCTCCGCAACACTACGATCCGCGAATCATTGATTACGCCAACTCCCGAGGGTCCGATCGGGTGCTGTACGCCGGCTATTGGCCGATGGGTTTAACCTATGAAAGGATCATGGGCGATATGCCCCATGTCCCTTTGAAGGCTGAGGTTTGGCCAAAATTCTTGCGACAGAATGCGCTGAAAGTTCTGGGAATCTCAGACCCTCTGGGGTGAGATGCTGTACGTCATAAAACCGTGGGCGATGACTTTGCCACTGCTGGCACCGATGACTTCTGCTTCACAGAAAATCACGTTGCTGCCGCGTTTAGTGACCCACCCATGGCATACAGCGTCTTCCTGAATCAGAGCTCGGTGGTATTGCACGTGGAGATCAACGGTCGAATAATCGACAACGTTCTCATAAGCAGAGCCAATAGCGGGAACCACGCTGACATCGATAAGTGTCGCAATCGCTCCCCCGTGGACGACTCCCATGGGTTGTTCTAATTCGGGGCGAAAAGGTAGGCGCATGCGGCAATAGTCAACCCTCAATTCCTCAACCTGAACCCCAATTAAAGATGGGAAATAGACACGGTTCCAATTTCCAAAATTTGACCATCTTTCGAGGGCGCTCGCCGAGAGTGCCGCAAATTGATGAGGGTCAACCTGAGAAGGAGTCATGCTCAGCCTCCTTGCGAGATGTGGGCGCTTAACAGTTGGGCTACGTCACCTGCTAATTCTTGAATCACTAAATGTCCAGCCGGCAGGGAGACATATCTTGAGCCGGCGATTGCATCTGCTAATTCTTGACAGTGGCTTGGGTCCACCCAGCGATCTTGCTGACCGCTGATCACTAAACAGGGGGCCACGATCTCGCTGCACAAATCCGAAATATCAATAATGATGTCAAGTTCAAGATGGGCCTCAGAGCCTAGGGCTATAGCATTTTTTGATGTCGGCAGCATCGCCTCGATCATTGGCTCAAGAGCGGTCAGAGTACTAGCGGTAAAGCCGTCAACGAAGGCGTATTTCATAAATAGCGTTGGATCGATAGCAATCAAGTTTTTCCACAAGTCAAAAGTCAGACGCATACGGGCATCAGTGGTCTTCCAACCACACAACATTGTTGCGCTTCGCACCCTTTTCGGTACTAGTGCAGCTGTGGCGGCAGCGATAACTGCGCCGAGGGAAAATCCCGCAACATGAAATTCTTCAACTTTTAAGTGATCGAGGACATTAAGGGCGTCCGCTACTAAACCTGGAACGGTAAGTGGGGATAGTGGCATTGAGGATTCGCCGGAGCCAGGGAAATCAATTTGGATATAGGTATGTTGCGTCGGCATGGATCCGATGACCGGATCCCATGCACTGCGATCCATCGTCGTACCGTGATACATCAAGACTGGGATTCCTGCTGTCCCGAGTGGAGCGCCGACCACCGCAAAACCTATGTTTTGACCGTTGCTATCGATCGTGCTCATATTTTCACTATGCCACAACAATGACTTTGTATACCTGTCGGGCAAGGCAGAATAGTGATATGTCTTCGGCGTTTCTGAGTTCATCGCGGGTTTTGTTAGCAGATGGGGCTTTTCATCGAGCGCGTGTAGAAATCCGTGATGGTCGCATACGCTCAGTGACTGCGCTCGGTGCTGATGAGAAGGTCACCACTGAACATCTGATTGTGCCGGGATTTGTTGACTTGCAGGTCAATGGTATTGACGATGTGGATATCTGGAAAGCCGCAAGCGATGATGATCAACAAGCGTGGGATCGCCTAGGAAATTTGTTACTTGATCAAGGAGTTACCAGTTGGTGCCCGACTCTGGTGACTGCTCCGCTGAAGCGCTATCGCACTGCAATGGATTCAATTCGCCGTTGGAAAGCAAGCTCAAATTTTGCGCCGAATATCATTGGCATTCATCTTGAAGGCCCATTTCTCGGAAGCGCTCATGGGGCACATCGCAGTGAGTTTATTTGCGATCCTGATTTGTCATGGTTGGAAACAAACTTAGATGATGTGGTGTTAGTAACGATGGGAGCCGAATCGCGAGCGTCAATTGAAGCATGTGCCTTGGCGACGAGTCTTTCAACCAATGTCGCTATCGGTCACTCGCGTCCGACGCGCAAGCAGTTTGAAGACATGGTCGCTAGCGGAGCAACTTTGGTCACGCATCTGTTTAACGCCATGAGTGGTCTTCATCACCGCGAGCCAGGGTTAGCGGCTTGGGCGTTACTTGAACCGAAACTCTGCGCCTCGATCATTGCCGATGGAGTGCATGTCTCATCTGAACTCGTCGGTTTGTCCTTTTCGGCCAAAGCAGGTGGGATGGTGTTGGTGACCGATTCCGTTGCTTGGCGATCGGGTATCGCCGGGGAGATCAAAATGTCAGTGAGTGACGGGGCGGCCCGTCTCGCCGATGGGACCTTGGCAGGGAGCACCGTCACTATGCCTGATGCCATCAAGTTTTGTGTGTATCAAGCTGATGTACCTCTCCCCCTGGCACTTCAAGCAGCCACAGTCACCCCTAGTCGCCTCCTTCGCCTGAGCGATCGAGGGGTCATCATGAGCGGTTGTCGGGCCGATATCACAGAACTCACTGATGATCTAGATGTGGCAGCTGTTTGGGTCTCGGGGCAACAAGTTCGCTAGATCTGTCGCTACCCTCGCAGGTATGCGAATTGTCTCCGCTCTTTTTGTCGAGAATTTTGAACTCCGCCAAGCACCAGGTCCGAGCACGCGCATTGATATCACTGGTGCAATGTTTTCTATGGCCGCGCCTTCGCCAGTTCCACTGACCATTGACCCCCATCTCGTAGGGCTGATTTATTGCGGGCCTGAGCAGAGTGGCGCTGGCGTTTTTGAGGTCGTATTTCGACAAGGGGCCGGAGAGGACGATCCGATCATCGGTCGTAATGTCAGTCCTTTCACCGTTGATCCCGGCAAGTTCACATATCGCCTCGTGAAAGGTGAACTTGATTTCACTGAATATGGGCAAATTTTCGCACACTGCAGAGTTGACAAAGGACCTTGGCATCTAGTTCCTTTCACATTGTTGCCTCCCGCCTGAGTTTCGCCTCCCTTTGCTGAGGCTCCTGGCGGTTACAGTCGGAGTGTGCGAACTCACTTAACTCTTGCTCTTGATACCGCTGCAGTGAATATTGCTCGTGGGTTTGCCATGGACGCACCACTGAAAGCCAAAAGCGGACATCAAGGCACGGCGATGGCACTGTCGCCGCTGGCGCATGTGCTGTATAGCCGGGTGATGAAACACGACCCCACTGATTCTCTGTGGCCCGACCGCGACCGGTTCGTCTTGTCTGCTGGCCACGCTTCGATTTTGCAATATTCAATGCTCTTCTTGCAGGGTTATGGCTTGGAAATGTCTGATATCCAAGCCTTTCGTCAATGGGGTTCAGCGACCCCTGGTCACCCAGAGCGGGGTCACACCGCAGGCGTTGAGGTGACGACTGGACCACTTGGGCAGGGATTTGCCAACGGAGTTGGTTTGGCGTTGGCCGAACGGCATCTTCGAGCGAGATTCGGTTCCGAGGTCTGTGATCACCATACATATGTTGTGGCTGGAGATGGATGCCTCATGGAAGGTGTCAGCCACGAGGCAGCTTCGTTGGCTGGGCATCAGAAACTTGGTCGTTTGATTGTCATTTTTGACGACAATCAAATCACTATTGATGGCGGGACCAACTTGTCCTGCAGTGACGACGTAGCGTTGCGTTTTTCTAGTTATGGCTGGTCGGTCAGCAATCTTGGCGCAATCGGTGAGGATTTAGATGCCTTGGAATCTGCCCTCACAGCAGCTCGCGATTCACTTGACGATCGACCAAAGTTACTGATCCTGCGCACCCAAGTCGGTTTTCCTTCACCGGATTGGACGGGCAAACATGAGGCACACGGTAACCCATTCAACGCCGATCATGTCACGCTCACGAAGCAAAAGATGAATATCCCCGACGAGCCTTTTTGGGCTCCCTTGGATGTCGTGACTGCCTGTCGCGAATCTGCAAAAGTTAACGGTACACAAGTGCGTCTAGCGTGGGAAGCGCGTCTTGCGACCAGTCCACTGAAGCAAGAGTGGACAGCGGCGTGGAACGGTGGTCTCAGTGACTGGCAGGAAGTATTGCCAAATTTTGCACTCGGTGAATCAATCGCTACTCGAGTTGCGGTGCAAAAAGTTTTTGATGCGGTGTTGCCGAAGCAGCCAGGACTTGTTTCTGGTTCGGCGGACCTCACCGGTAACACAGGAACGAAACTCTCTGGGCAGACACCAATGTCTGCTGAGAATCCTCAAGGACGTCAGGTGTATTACGGGGTGCGTGAGCATGCCATGGGATCGGCGATGGTGGGAATGGCATTGCACGGTGGGGTGTATCCCATTGGCGGCACCTTCTTTGTGTTCTTTGACTATATGAAGCCACCCATTCGGCTGGCAGCACTCTGCAAAGCCAAATGTCTATTTGTCTTCAGCCACGACTCAGTTGGAGTTGGTGAAGATGGACCGACTCATCAACCTATTGAACACCTTGCAGCCTTGCGAGCGATACCTGATCTCCAGGTGATTCGCCCATGTGATGCAAATGAGACTGCCCAAGCAGTTCGTTTTGCGTTTGAGCATGATGGTCCAACAGCACTCATTTTGAGCCGACAGAACTTGCCCGTTGTGACCGATGGATCAGCGGTTGCACATGGGGCGGGTATCGTTCGTCGGGCCACTGGCAAAGCCGATGTCGTCATTGTGGCCACTGGCAGTGAAGTGCAAATTGCTCTAGCGGCGGCGGACGAACTTGTCACCATGGCCATCAATGCTCAAGTCGTTTCTCTGCCCTCCTGGGACCGTTTTGAGGCGTTTCGGGCCAAGAACCCTGTGGAAGCCGATGACATCCTTCCCAAGCATTTGAAGACCGTCTCCGTGGAAGCGGCGGCCACCTTTGGATGGCACAGATTTGCCGACTCGTGTGTCGGCATTGACCGCTTTGGTGCAAGTGCCCCAGGCTCAGAGGCTCTTGAACGGCTGGGTATAACGGCAGCGATTGTCGTGGCATCTGTCAAAGAACTTCTCAATCGCTGAACGGTGCGCTATGCGGACTGCGCTATCTGTCACGCTTAGAGAATGGTTATGACAGATCGCCTTCTCCGCTTGCATGCTGAACACGGACAAAGTCCTTGGCTTGACAACTTAAAACGAAGCCTCATCACCTCCGGTGCCCTCGCAGAAATTCGTGACTCAGGAGTCCGTGGGCTGACCTCGAATCCAACTATTTTTCAAAAAGCGATTCAGGGTTCTGCTGATTACGACGAGCAATTCCGCTCTCTGATCTCGGCAGGTCATTCAATTATTGAGTGTTACTGGGCAATGGTGCTGCAGGACATTCATGGGGCCCTTGACGTCTTTGAATCTGTTTATACAAGTAGCGAAGGCAGCGATGGCTTTGTCAGCGTTGAGGTGGACCCGAACCTCGCCCAAGATCACAGCGCAACTCTTTTGGCAGGTCAACACCTTTGGGAAACAGTTTCTCGCGCGCATTTGATGATCAAGATTCCTGCCACTGTGCCATGCCTTGAATCTGTGCAAGCGATGATCGCTGCTGGTCGCAATGTCAACGTCACCTTGATCTTCAGTTTGGATCGTTATCAAAAGGTGATGGACGCCTATATCGCAGGCCTTGAGGAGCGCCTAGCTGCTGGTTTGAGTATTAATGGTATTTCGAGTGTTGCCTCATTTTTCATCAGCCGAGTTGACGCCGAAGTCGATAAACGACTTGACCTCATAGGGACTCCTACTGCTTTGGCACTGCGGGGGCGTGCCGCTGTAGCCCAAGCGAAACTCGCATATGACCGATTCCGAACGACGTTTAGCGGGACGCGTTGGGAGGCATTGGCGCAACATGGCGCATCAGTGCAACGCCCTTTGTGGGCTTCAACGAGTACAAAAAATCCTAGTTACCCCGACACCTTGTATGTTGACGAATTAATCGGTCACGACTCAGTGAATACCCTCCCTGACCCAACTTTAGAAGCCTTCACGGATCACGGAACCCTGCGAACGACGATTGATCAAAATGTGCATGAGAGTCGCCAAGTGTGGGCCGCTCTGAACGATGTGGGAGTTGACATGGATGACGTGGCTCGCCAACTTGAAGACGAAGGAGTGCTCTCCTTTCAAAAAAGTTTTGACGAACTAATAGTCGCACTCAGTGATAAGGCGCTGACGTTTTAGGAACCACCGTCAATGTCAATCAGATGGATTGCTTTTTCAATCGCTCGGCGGGCCTGAGTAATCGTCTTATCAATAGCGGGTCTCCCCTCCCGCCGTGAATAAGCCGAACGCAAGACATCCAGAGCGACATCGTCAAGCTTGCTGACCGAGTCTCGCAATTGAATCACGACCTCTTGAAGGTGTTCGATAACCGTCGGATCAATCGGGGGCTTTTCGTTGTCAGGCTCATTCATGAATACTCCCAGTTGTAGATTTTCACATTCTAAAGCCTGGTTGTGCTTATTCATTTCAAGTCGGATCATGAGGAGTATTGAGCAACTAAACTTCCATCATGCCTACCCTCAGTTCATCGCAATACATGGAGTCGCTACAGTTTTCGATTCAAGAGTTACAACGCCTGAGTTCTCATAACCTTGACAAACCAGTTCTTGACTGCCCAGGTTGGGCGGTTCAAGACTTGATTGCCCATGTAGGAAAGGTTTTCGCCATGGTTGACGCAGTGGTTGTCCCCCGTTCTCTCGTTCGGGTTGGACCGGGTGCAGAGGCTGTGGCACCCCAAGGTGTTGAGCTGGGATCGTGGTTCGCCACGCGTTGTGATTCGGTTCTTCAGTCACTTTCGGGGGTATCACCCGATGAAAAAATGTGGACATGGTCTCGTCAGCAAACTGCCGGCTTTTATTTTCGGCGTATGGCCAATGAGGCTGCAGTTCATGTGTGTGACCTACAGAGAGCCTTAGGGATTGAGGCGTCGATGAATCGAGAAATAGCCTGCGATGGAATTGACGAACTGTACACAGAGATGTTGCCTTTCTGGGCTCAGAGAAATCAGACGGAACTTCCCCAAGGGACGTTGCATCTGCACTCCACTGACGGCCCTGGTGAATGGCTGTTGTCTCCACATGGCTTCGAACTTGAAGTGCAACATGCGCATGCTAAAGGTGATGTGGCTTGGCGGGGTTCGGCCGTGAATCTCATTCTCGCTGGATGGGGGCGCAAAGATGTCAACTTGGAAATTCTTGGCGATGTTGCTGTCTCGGATCAATGGAATTCTTGCGCCCCGTGACGGTTGATGGGACCGTCAAGTGCAAGCGATCGGATTAAGAGCGAAAACGCCTTGACCTCGTGTGTGTGGTCCGTCCTGTTTGTTGATCGTGGCGCAGTAGAACCACGCGGGCAGGCTCAACTTTTTGTCCATCAACGAGTATTTCATCGCCGGCTTCAAGGGGTTGGACGAGGATTGCCCGATCAAATGATTCAAATCTTCCGTCGCGTTTGGCCTTCATGAGCAATTCCTTGTTGCGCATGGCATCTCGACCTTCACGAAAGGCATCACCCACGGAGGTCAAACGAGAACGAGTAGTCTCAGTCGCGCGTTGCACGACTTTGATGGGGGTGAAACTTGTGACGCTTCTTCGCACACGTTTACCCGCAACGAGAACTCCAGTCACTCCCGCAGCGAGGCCGGAGGCGAACCATACGAATCTTTTGATCATCTGATTTTCCTCACTACTTCGGTTTGGCGCGACTTTGTTGAGGGCACTGCCGACAAGGTGCGAGTTGTTTGAGTCTTCCCTCTGAGTTTCTTGATCACACGTGCGGTACCTGTCACGAATGAAGTGACTTTAATGAATGGCGTTGATAGAGCCATTCGTGTTGCCCGACCTGTTCCTGAGACAGCATCTGAGATCGCTTCGGCCGAACCCAGAACACGGTCAAAACGATGGAGATCTCCACGGGCTTCGTTGACTGCAAAGCGCGCTTCTTGGGTGGACTCACGTAATTCTGCGAGTAGCGGGCCAGCTTCATTTCGTAGAACATCAACCTCAGCGCGTAGAACTCGCAGTGTCTCAAGAACCCGCAACAAGACGACGATTAAGGCAGCGAAGCCGAATGTCAGAAGCGTTGCCGCCAGAACGATCGCTAAGTCACCTGCAGTCATTGTTCATCCTTTGGCGATGGAGCCACATTGTTAGCACTCTCACGGCGTTGCTTCATCCTTTGTGCGATTTCCTTCTCACGGCCGTGTTCACTCGGCTGATACCATTTTTTATCGACAAGTTCTGTCGGTAGATACTGTTGTGCGACCCATCCTCTCGGATCATCATGAGGGTAGTCGTATCCGCTTCCGTGTCCAAGTGTCGCCGCCCCCAAATAATGGGCATCCCGTAAATGTGCTGGTACTTCACCAACAGCGCCATTTCGAATATCGGCTTGCACACCCCAGATTGCCAATGCGGAGCGATTGCTCTTCGGTGCCGTAGCAAGGTGGACGACAGCGTGCGAAAGGTTGAGGGCAGCCTCTGGTAGTCCAACATGTTCCACGGCTTGAGATGCGGCGACAGCAATCAATAGTGCTGTGGGGTCGGCTAATCCGATATCTTCACTAGCAAAAATAATCATTCGGCGGACAATGAAGCGAGCGTCCTCGCCGGCTTCAAGCATGCGACCCAAATAATATGTTGCCGCCTGTGGGTCACTGCCGCGCATACTTTTGATGAAAGCACTGACCACGTCGTAATGGTCGTCACGACCGTAACGCAAAGCAGTCGTTCCAAGTGCTGCCTCAGCATGCTCAAGGCTGATTTCATTCGGATGAGCGAGGGCTGCTGCAACCTCAAGTGAAGTCAATGCTTGGCGACCGTCTCCCCCTGATCGGTCAGCCAATAAATCCATTGCTGGCTGACTGGCCGTTGTGTCAAGGGCTAGTAATCCTCTATGGATCAAAGCCATCACTGCTTCGCCAGCCAATGGCTCAAGGCGAAATAACGTACTTCGTGACCTCAGCGGCGCATTCACTTCAAAGAAGGGATTCTCAGTTGTTGCTCCGATGAGGGTGAGAGTCCCATCTTCAACAGCTGGCAACAATGCATCTTGTTGCGACTTTGAGAAGCGATGAATTTCATCGAGAAACAAGATGGTGCCTTGACCGTGCATTCCTAGGCGTTGGCGCGCTTTGTCAATAACTTCACGCACATCTTTGACCCCAGCAGTG
Source organism: Actinomycetes bacterium (assembly GCA_037147055.1). GTDB lineage: Bacteria > Actinomycetota > Acidimicrobiia > Acidimicrobiales > Ilumatobacteraceae > Casp-actino8. Next base: position 69,702 of record JBAWVW010000001.1, on the reverse strand, counting down.
ACCGCCGATAATTGTTCGAAGTATCGCTTGGTTGTGCCAGCAACTGCTAACGCCAAAGTTGTTTTACCTGTGCCTGGCGGACCCCAAAAAATCGCACTACTCAATTTGTCTTGTTCTACGAGGACTCGCAAAGGCTTGCCTATCCCTACCAGATGTTGCTGACCGACAACATCATCAATGGTACGCGGTCGCAGGCGCGCCGCTAAGGGCGCTTGCGAAGCAAGTTGTTCCTCGGCATGTGCACTAAAGAGATCACTCATGGAAGCAATCTAGAGAAAGCGCGTCCGTAGGAATCCTGTCGAAAGTTCACGACATGATGTAGGAGATGATGAGGATCCATCCATTGCCAGCCAATAAATTCCACTCCATCTGGTTTCGGATCAATATTTGGCTCATCTAAGAGACCGAAGAGAAACCACTTTTGTGTCTGTCCGAGGCGCTTGCCACCCTCGGGCATCGCCTCGCGAACTATTGCTGGATATTCGTAGGTGATCCACTCAGGTAATTCGCTGACTAAATGAACATCCCTACCTGTCAGCCCTGTTTCTTCTGTCAGTTCTCTCCAGGCAGCATCGACGGGTAATTCACCTACGTCAATTCCCCCTTGCGGTAGCTGCCAAGAATCGGCAACATCCGAACGCTGGAAGCACATCAGGTCGCCATTTTCACGACGGATCGCAATGACTACTCCAGCGCGGAATTTCTGAGATGGCATGTTAGGCCTTTGGAGGCAGTACCCGAATGCCTAATTCTTCAAGTTGCTTAGGTTCGGCGCGAGTTGGAGCATTGGTCATCGGGTCTTGACCACTTTGGGTTTTGGGAAATGCAATGACTTCTCGAATATTGTCTTCTCCTGCCAAAATCGCCACGAGACGATCCAAACCAAAGGCGAATCCTCCGTGGGGTGGGGCACCATAGGTAAATGGCTTAAGGAAAAATCCAAACTTTTGATTCGCCTCTTCCTCACTAATACCCAAAGCGGTGAACACACGGCGTTGCATGTCGGGTTCATGAATCCGAATTGACCCTGAACCCAATTCCCAACCGTTGAGAACAAGGTCGTATGCCATCGATCGCACGGACATCGGATTCGACTCAAACATATGCAGGTCATCTGGATGGGGCTGGCAGAAAGGATGGTGCCCTGGCTTGGGCTGACCAGTCTCTTTGTTGACTCCGACGAAGAGAGGAAACTCAGTGACCCAAACATAGCGGTACGGACCCTGGTGCACGGGAGGACGACCAAGATCATTACGCAACTGCCCGAGGACCTCGCAGGTGGTTGCCCATTCGTCGGCAACGATGAGCAATAGATCACCAGGAGTTGCTTGAAGTGCGAGCAGAACTGCGCTCTGCTCAGCGGCGGAGAGGAATTTCACAACAGGCGATTCCAAAGTTCCATCGGCCGCCACCTTCATCCATACGAGACCCTTAGCACCAATTTTCTTTGCCCGGTCGGTGAGAGCATCGAGTTTGTTGCGACCGAATTCTTCCGCCTTTGACTCAACACGTAAACCTTTGATTGAGGCTGCACCTGAAAAAGCCTTGAATTCGGTGCCTGAAAAAATTGAAGTCAATTCAATTAACTCCATACCGAAACGCAGGTCTGGTTTATCTACGCCAAATCGCTCCATGGCTTCTCGCCAAGTAATTCGCTCAATAGGGTCAGGGCGAACACCAGTCACAGCTTCAGCGGCACAAATGACAGCCTCTCCGATTGCCTCTAGAACATCATCTTGACTGACGAAGCTCATTTCGGCATCCAACTGCATGAACTCGTATTGCCGATCTGCTCGCAAATCTTCATCGCGTAAACAACGTGCAATTTGGTAATAGCGGTCAATGCCGGCGACCATCAAAAGTTGCTTAAACAGTTGTGGACTTTGGGGCAACGCGTAAAAGGAACCTGGCTCCTTACGCGAGGGCACTAAAAACTCACGTGCACCTTCGGGTGTTGAGGGCACCAACATCGGAGTCTCAACCTCGACAAAGCCTTGGCGTTCCATTGAAGCCCTCACTGCTGAGTTGACTTTGGCGCGCGTCCGTAGGTTGCGTTGCATACGCTCGCGCCGAATATCGATGTAGCGATATTGCAGGCGAACATTTTCGTCAACATCATCGGCGCGGGCATCGACTGGGAAGGGTGGCGCTTCAGCTGATCGGAGAACTTCAACAACGCAATCTCCGATTTCCACTTCGCCAGTTGCAATATTGCTGTTTATCGTCCCCTCTGGTCGTGAACGCACTACTCCCGTGATTCGAACGACATATTCACTGCGCACATCCACGTCGTTGTCAATCACACACTGAATAATGCCGGTGTGATCGCGAAGGTCGACAAAGGCCAACCTGTCACCGTGTTCGCGCCGTTTGGCGACCCAGCCACACACGCTGACAGTCTGGGCGATCTCGGTTGCTCGCAGATCACCGCACATATGAGTGCGCATTGAAGTTTGGCGAATGGACGTTTTTTCTGCTGGCGTCGTCATGAAAGTTCTTTCGTGATTGAGGGGAGTAAATCTTTACGAGACACAATGTATTGTTCTCGATCTGAACGTAATGGCCGGATAACCGCTGTGGCTGCAGCAACTTCGTCGGGGCCAATAATGATTGCAACAGTGGCACCACTTCGATCGGCGAGTTTCATCTGACTTTTGATACTTCGTCCCTCAAAGGCGCGGTCTGCTGATACACCAGCACTACGCAATCCCTGAGTGATCAACATAGCTTCTTTACCACCAGTGATATCAACCACAAAGACGCTGACATCTTCGGGTGTAGGCGCAAAGACCCCTTCATCATCGCATGCCAAGAGAGTGCGATCGAGGCCAATAGCAAACCCCACTCCAGCAGTTGAAGGTCCACCTAAAGCCTCTACAAGACCGTCGTAGCGGCCCCCTCCGCCAAGCGCATTCTGTGCTGACTCCAAGGTGCCGCCAACGAACTCAAAGGTTGTGTGACGGTAGTAGTCAAGACCACGAACTAATTTTTCATTGATCACAAAGGCGATACCGAGTTCGCTCAGTCCCTCTTGAACAGTGTCAAAATGGGCTTTGGCTTGCGGGCTGTAAAAGTCTGAGATGCGCGGTGCACCACTGATCAGTTCTTGATCTTCGGGTCGCTTCGAGTCAAGCACACGGAGCGGATTCTTTGCCAAAGTTACTTGGCTTGCGGCACTTAACGTTTCTAGATTGGCGCTGAAGTATTCCTGTAGAGCCTGCATATAACGTTCTCGATCTGAAGGCTCACCCAAGCTATTGATGTGCAAAGCCACCTGTTGCAAACCGAGTTGGGCGAAGAAATTCCACGCTAGGCAGATGACTTCAATGTCAAGATAAGGATCCTCGACACCCAGCACTTCAACACCCACTTGGTCAAACTGTCGGAAGCGACCTCTTTGTGGGCGTTCATACCGAAAATTAGGTCCTGCATACCAAACCTTCCAAGGTGTGGTTGGACCGTGTTGAACAAAGGCACGACATACGCTTGCCGTTTGTTCGGGACGTAGAGCGATGTGGCGATCACCCTTGTCCACAAAGTCGTACATCTCCTTAGTCACCACATCGGTGGCTTCTCCCACACGGTGGAATACGCCAATGTCCTCCAATAACGGGGGAATAATCTGGCCGTAGCCGGCAGCGGTCACTGCGTCAGAAAAGGTGCCCACGAAGCGCCTCCATCGAGCCGACTCGGGCGGCAGGATGTCACGCATTCCAGGACTGGTTTGAAACTTGGGCACAGTCATTTAGGTTAGCGGTATATCAGCAGTGGTCTAGGAAAATATAGCCTCTCAGTGCAGGTAAAAAAGGAAAAACCCATCACCCCGCTGAGTCTTCAAGGGAGCGACCGGCACCCGCTCGGTAGGCGTCGTAAACCCCTTCAATCCTCTTAATCGTTCGCAGTACCGAATTGAGGTGACTCGGGTCTGCCAATTCAAATTCGAAATGCATCTTGGCTACACGATCTCCCCCAGTGTGCGTGCTACAGGCGACGATATTGACATGTTGTTCCGATAACGCGTTCGCCACATCTCGAAGCAGACCTGACCTATCGAGAGCGAGCACTTCAACACCTGCCCTGAAGATTGTTCCGACTGTGGAGCCATCCCACTCAACATCAATCAACCGTGATGATTGTTCATCGACGAATGAATCTGCATTGACACAGTCCGTGCGATGAACACTGACTCCCCGACCGCGAGTGATAAAGCCCATAATTTCATCACCGGGAACTGGGGTGCAACATTTCGATAGCCGAACGAGGACATCATCAAAGCCATCGACATGGATTCCCACGCTATTAATTTTTGTCGACGATGAAGAACGCAGGACTGATTCTGGTAGCCGTTCTTCAGAACTTGAATCTTGGAACTTTGCAAAGACTTCGCTCGCCACGTCTTGCGCGTTCACCTGACCTTCGCCGATAGCGCACAATAAGGCTTCGAGATCGACGAACAATCGCCTCTCAATCTCAAGCTCCAGGTGCTGGCTATTCATTGCTTGGCTAACAGGAAGACGTTGACGACGTAACTCATTTTCAAGAAGTTCGCGCCCAGCCTCAACTAAGTCATCACGTTTTTCACGTGAATGCCATTGCTTGATTTTGTTACGGGCCTTTGGTGAAACAACAAAAACCAACCAGTCACTTGACGGACTTGCACTTTCAACTTTTGAGGTGAATATTTCACACGTATCACCAGATTTCAGAACATGTGTGAGGGGAACTAATCGTCCATTAACCCGCGCCCCGATACAGGCGTTACCAATTTCGGTGTGTACCGAATAACCGAAATCAACAGGACACGATCCCACGGGAAGATTGATGACCCGACCCTTCGGGGTGAAGACAAATATTTCATCTTGTTCAAGATCAGTTTTAAGGCTCTCCATGAATTGGGCTGGATCGGAAATCTCGCTCTGCCAGTCAATAATTCGGTTGAGCCAGTTGATGTCTGGGGTTTCTTGATGATCCTTATAGGCCCAATGTGCCGCCACTCCCCATTCGGCACGCTGATGCATCTCACGTGTTCGAATCTGAATCTCTAATGGCTTGCCGCCAGGACCAATCACCGTTGTATGAAGACTTTGATAAAGATTGAACTTTGGCATCGCCACGTAGTCTTTAAAGCGACCCGTGATTGGTTTCCATTGCCCATGGATGCTGCCCAAACTCGCATAACAATCCTTGACTGAGGCAACCACGACTCGGATTGCCATAATGTCAAAAATCTCATCAAATTCTTTGCCTTTTTGAATCATCTTCTCGTAAATGCTCCACAGGTGCTTGCCTCGCCCGGTGATATCGGCATCAATGTTCAGTGCGACTAAGCGCTCGCGAACCTCGGCCATTGCCTTGGCCAAATAAAGATCGCGCTCAGGGCTGCGACTACTCACAAGATGATCCAATTCTGCGTAGCGCTTGGGAAACATTGAAGCAAACGAGAGGTCTTCAAGTTCTTGCTTTAACCCTTGCATCCCCAATCGATGGGCTAAAGGGGCGTAGATATCCATGGTCTCGCTGGCGATGCGCTGCTGCTTTTCAACGGGCATCGCCGCAATGGTTCTCATGTTGTGTAGGCGATCAGCCAATTTGATGATCAGAACGCGTAAATCTTTGGCCATTGCCACAAGCATTTTGCGCATGGTCGCCGCTTGTTGTTCTTCCTTCGAGTCAAACTGCAGGCGCTCAAGTTTGGTGACGCCATCGACAATGGCTGCCACTTCGCTACCGAAATCCTTTTCCACATCGGCGATGGTGAGTTCAGTGTCTTCGACTGCGTCATGTAGTAACGCCGCTGCCACAGTCGTCTCATCCAGACCAATATCGGCCACAATCTTGGCGACTGCTACAGGATGGTTGATATATCCCTCACCACTTTTACGAGTTTGAGTCAAATGAGCCAGTCGGGCGACCTCAAAGGCCTTCGTTATCAAGGCTGTGGATGCTTTTGGATGCCGGCGACGAAAAGATTGTAGGACTGGTGCCATTTCGTCGATCGGCGCGCTCATCTGCCGACGCCAAGGAAGAAGTCTTGTCACCGTTGCCATTGTTTAAGTATCGCAGGCAGGAGTCAAATATTGCGACTACCAAGTCAGAAGGAAAAGAGAGCCTCAATGGGAGTTGCGCCCAATTTGAGTCGCCCTGCGAGGAAAGGAAGTTCAATAAGAACCGCTAGAGCCACGATCTCGGCACCCAAGGCCGATGCCAAACGACATGTAGCAGCAGCAGTTCCACCTGTCGCCAAGACATCATCAACGATCAAGACCCGTTGTCCAGGTTGAATGGCATCACGATGTATTTCTAGCTTGTCCGAACCGTACTCAAGGTCGTACTCCTCGCGCACGACCGCCCACGGTAACTTTCCCGCTTTACGCACAGGGATGAAACCGGCGCCAAGCGCGACTGCGATAGGTGCTCCGAGAATGAAACCCCGAGCCTCAACGCCGATCACGAGATCAATTCTCTGGTCTCTAAAACGATCAGCAAGAAGATCAATGCAAGATGTGAAAGCTATGGGATGGCTGAGTAATGGCGTGATATCTCTGAAGGTCACGCCAACAGATGGGTAATCGGGAATCGCTCGAATCAGGCTCTTGAGGGCGTCAATATCCATCGTGCATGTACTCGCTTTAGCGACGGCGCTTTTTACGGGGACGTGGAGGATGAGTCAGCAGTGCAGTTGAAGTTGGAGCAATGTTGGTACTTCCTGAACCACCTATTTCTGATGCCTGTCGTCGAACTGATTTTGCACCTGTAGCAGTGCCCGAGACAACCATATGGGCAAGTTCGGGACCCACTGCGTGTGCTCCTCTGAAATTACGATATTTCGCTTCGCGCTCTTTGATGAGAGAAAGCAAGGGAGAAGCGATGTAGATCGAGGAATAAGAACCTGTGATTAATCCAACCAACAGGGCGATAGCAAACTCACGTAAGGCGATAGCTCCAAAAACTCCTGAACCAAGAATGAGTAGCGATAGAACCGGCAATACTGCTGCTAACGAAGTGTTGATTGATCGCATCAACACCTGATTCATTGAGACGTTTGTAATGTCCGCCATTGAAGTACGAGAGCCCGCAAACTTGTCAAGATTGTCCTTGACTTTGTCGAAAACCACGATCGTGTCGTATAACGAGAAACCCAGAATGGTGAGAAAAGCCACCACCGTGGCTGGAGTTACTTCAAATCCGATCAATGAATAAACACCAACGCTGATCAGCACATCATGGAGCATCGCCAAAATCGCCGCAAGAGCCATACGCCACTCGAAACGCCATGCGATGTACAAGGACACCAAAACAATGAAGGCGATTAAGGCGCGAATAGCCTTTTCGGTGATTGAACGGCCCCATGAGGAGCTCACCGAATTGACGGACACCTCATTGACATCTACTTTGCCAACTTTTGCGAGCTCATCTTTGACCTTGACTTGAATTTCAGGAGTTTGATCGCCTACTTGAATGCGTAGTGATTCTGTCGATCCGTTGGTCAGTATCTGAATTTTTGCGTTGCTGGTCTCAATTCCGTTACTGGTAAGAACAGCACGCGCCGCATCAGCATCCATCGTTTTACTGACGGGGACTTGCCAAGCTACTCCGCCTTCGAAATCAAGACCCAAATTAAGACCACGCGTCAAGAGCGAACCGATTGTCAACAGAATGAGAGTCAACGAGATTGCAAAGCCAATTTTCTTCTTACCCATGAAGTCAAATGAAGTTTCGCCATGGTAGAGGCGACCCAATGCACTACGGCGTTGAGTTGTGGTTACAGCCTCCATCAGACACCTCCTACAGTTTGAAGCGTATTGTCAACACCGAAAACTCGACCGCGTTGCAACCTCTTGGTGCGTGCGAGCAATAACATCGCCGGACGGGTGAAGAACCAAGCGATCACGATGTCGCACATGGTGGAGAGCCCCAAGAAGAAAGCGAAACCGCGCACTGATCCAACAGTGAGATACCACAAGGTAAATGCGCCGATCAAGGAGACAATGTCGGCGGCCAAAATTGTTCGCCAAGCTGATTTGAATCCTCGCTCAGCCGAGTTTTTGAGAGTCCGACCACTTTTGAGTTCATCTTTCAACTTCTCAAAGAACACGACGTATGAGTCCACCGTTACACCTACGGACACAATGATTCCGGCGATACCAGCCAGACTCAGGGCTAAACCGTTGGTACTTGAAAGCAGTGAAATGACATTCCACTGAGTGAGGCCTGACAGGGTGATTCCGATCACCACCACAAGCGCCAAAGATCGGTAATAGAGCAACATAAACAGCAATACCAAAGCCACACCGATCAGACCCGAAACGACAGCCGCATGCAGAGAGTCTTCGCCAAGAGTTGGTGAGACGAATTGAACCGCCTGCACTTCAAGGCGTACTGGCAATGAACCGCTCTTGAGAACTCTCGCTAAATCCTTTGCCTCTGATTCCTTAAAACTGCCCGTGATATCAACTCCACCAGAAAATGATGGTTGATTGACAGTTGGAGCCGACTGAACAATGCCGTCGAGGACAATCGCCATTCGTCCAGTTGGACAAACCTTTGTTTTGGCGTAGCACTGAGCGGCACCAACGTTCCACAAGTCGGCTCCTGTAGCACCACTGTGGAGTGTGACGCGCACACCCCAAGAACCTTGAAGAATGTCAGCCTTGGCATCATTATTAAATACCTCGCCCGTTCCAAAAGCAGGTCCGAGTTGGTACGTCTCCGAGCCATCGGTGTTATCAACCATGACGATGGCCGTCGGGTCCGATGGGTCGCCAAAGAAATTGGAGGGATCCATTGTTGTCGTAGGTGCCTGGGCTGTTGGTGCTTCAGTCACTGCTGAACCGACATCAGTCGTTACGACAGTGTCACCGGGTGGACTTGCTGTGAGTGTCGGTGCGTCGGTGGCACCCACGGCTGTACTCTCGAGAACGGTGGTAGCCACCATCGGTAATGAACGAGAAGGTCCTCCCGCAAGGGTGGTGGTCACCGGCGCGACTGTCGTTGTGACTTCACTGGGTGTTGTGGTTGTTACGCCAGCAGTGTCGCTGCTTTCAATTGTGGTGGTGGAGGCTGAATCATTTCCAGTAGTGGTTGTTGCGTTCGGATCCGTTGGACGGTTCTGCAGTGAACCAAGGACGGGGCGAAGAAGAACAGCACCTGTCACTTGAACGAGGCGCAGTGCCTCTTCTTGATTAGCGACACCAGGCAAGTTGACGACAATCGCATTTCCTTGACGAATAATTTCTGGTTCGGCCACCCCTAGAGAGTCAATTCGTTCGCGAATCCGTTCAACGGCGAGATCAAGGCTGACTGAGTCAAATTTGCCTACTGGTTCTTGGGTAACCGAGATTCCGCCCTGTAGGTCTAGTCCAAGTGCGGGTTTGTTATCAGCAACAACGTTTCCAACGAAGGAGCCAAGGACCACGACTAAAAGACCGGTTAAGGAGATGACAAGACGACGCGTCATTTTAGGTCAGGTCACTGTGCTTCTGGATCTTTTGCTTCGTCGGCAGGCTCGCCACCTGCCGGCTCAAGAGTCGGGTTGATCCGACGCAAAAGAGAATTGCGAGCAACGCGAATCTCGGTTCCTTCTGCGATCTCAAGCCACACCGTGTCACCATCAAGGGCATTGACAAAACCGTACATACCAGAATTGGTAATCACCTCGTCACCTTGCGCGATCTCACGCTGCAGCGACTGTGTTTCTTTCAGGCGTCGTCGCTGAGGGCGAATCATTAAGAAATACATGGCCCCACCGATGGCAGCCATGAACAGCAAAGTAGGGAAAATACCGCCACTTTTTTGTTGGGTGTCGGCGGAGAGGAGGGAAACGAAAGAGGTAAGCATCAAGAGTCCAAGGATCGGGGGCGAATAACCCATCAAACTCTAGTAGGCAAGGCTTGATTTGTGGCATTCCTCGGGTGTAAGCGCCATCAGAATGACGTTTAGCCCCAAACTTTGAGCACTTCGTGCCTCAACGACGCAAATTTACCTGCTGAAATTGCTGTTCGCATCTGCTTCATGAGGTCTAAAGTCCAGGCAATATTGTGCAGGCTGAGCAGACGAGCGGCTGTGGGCTCGTTGACTTGGAAAAGATGACGCAGGTATCCCCTGCTATGGCGGCTGCAGACATCGCAGGGACAGGAGTCATCGAGAGGACGATCATCAAACACATGGGCGGCATTCTTGATGTGTAATTTTCCATCCCTAGTGAAGGCCGTTCCATGGCGACCGATTCTTGTTTGCATCACACAATCAAACTGATCAACCCCGAGTCCAACGGCCTCCACCAAAGAAGCTGGATCTCCGACACCCATCAGATAGCGCGGTCGGTGCGTTGGGAGATGTTCAAGGGCAGCAGCCAAAGCCGGCAACATTTCTTGGCGAGTTTCTCCGACTGAGAGTCCTCCAATGCCATAGCCGTCAAAGCCAGTAAGGCCTCCCGACGAGACTTCAACCGTTCGTTGCGCGCTTTCGGCGCGCATAGCGGTGTCAGTACCGCCCTGAACGATGCCGAACAATGCTTGATCGGTGCGCTGATGCACTGCATGGGCGCGATGAGCCCATGCAGACGTTCGTTCCAGTGCCACGCGTAGAACGGATGGTGGAGAAGGAAGCGGGGCGCAGATATCTAGCACCATCTGAATATCTGCTCCGAGGAGTTCTTGAGTTGCCACGGCCGATTCTGGCGTGAAGCGATGAAGGCTTCCATCGTAGGTCGAACGGAATGTGACTCCGTCGTCGTCTACTTTCGGGTCTAGGGAAAACACTTGAAAACCACCTGAGTCGGTGAGAGTTAAACCTTTCCAACCAGCGAATTTTCCAAGACCACCGAAATGAGCAATCGTTTCAGCGCCAGGACGCAACATGAGATGGTATGTATTACCAAGGACGATTTCGGCCCCCAGGGCTTCATAATCGCTGGCGCTGAGATACTTGATAGCACCCCGAGTTCCAACGGGCATAAAACATGGAAATTGGTACGAGCCATGAGCAGTCGTCGCAACACCAGTCCGTGCTGCGCCGTCAGTGGCTGTGATATCCAAGGTAACGGGATGCATTAGGAACCTTCAATTGCGTGGCGATTGAGCAACATTGCGTCACCCAAGGAAAGGAAACGGTATCCAGATTCCAGCGCCGTTGCATAGATATCTCGCCAACGATCACCAATAAAAGCATCAATCATTAATAACAACGTGGTTCGTGGCAGGTGAAAGTTGGTCAGCATCAGATCAACTGCCTGCCAGTTAAAGCCACGATGGATAAAAAGGTCAGTGCGCCCCGATAATGCGTTGCGCGCTAGAGCACTTTCTAAAGAACGTACGGCGGTTGTTCCGACGGCGATGACTCTTTCAGCCTTATCCACTTGCTGCATGACTTGCTCTGAGACCGAATAAAACTCTGTATGCATTTTGTGTTCAAGAGGATCTTCCACTTGGATTGGTTGAAAAGTATCTAAACCAACGACAAGTTCAACGCGAGCAAATCCAATACCTTGGTTTTGCAAAGTTTCTAATAGTTGTGGTGTGAAATGCAATCCTGCCGTCGGGGCGGCTGCCGATGCAGGTCGACGCGAGTACACGGTTTGATAGCGATCGTTGTGGGACAAGTTGCCAGTGATGTAAGGCGGCAGAGGCAATTCGCCGATTTCATTAAGCAACTGCAATACCTCACCATCAAAACAGAGTTCGATAACGAATGAATCTGAAATAGTATGTCGGCCGTGAAAAATAACTTCGGTTCCCGATGGTCGATGATGCAGAATCTCACCTTCCTTTAATCGCCCACCTGGGCGCACAAGTGCAGTCCATTTCGTTGAGGACGGATTCAAGGGATCTAAGAGCAGTATCTCAACTGCCCCTCCACTCGATCGCTGGAGATGAACTCTGCCGGGGATGACTCTAGTGTCATTGACGACCAACAAATCGCCCGGTCGCAAGTAGTTAGGTAAGTCGTGGACATGGCGATGTTCGACCCTTAAGCCCTGTGAATCTTGGCCACAATCAACAAGGAGACGTGCGCTATCACGAGGTTCACTCGGAATCTGCGCGATGCGATCAGTGGGCAATTCGTAATCAAAGTCTGATGTTTTCATCACTTAACTTTAAGAAAAAAGTCCAGGTGACGAAACGGGCGCAGTAAGTCCTAGATGCTCCCAAGCCGACGCCATCGCTACCCGACCTCGTGGCGTTCGAGCTATGAAGCCCTTTTGAATGAGAAATGGCTCGTAAACATCTTCAAGTGTCTCTGGTTGCTCGCCGATACCGATGGCCAGTGTGGAGAGTCCGACTGGTCCCCCATTGAACTGTTTGCACAGCGAGGTCAAAATTGCACGGTCGACTTTGTCTAGTCCACAATTGTCAACACCAAAGACCGCAAGACCTTCATCGGCTATCGCACCGTTAATCTTGCCATCACTTCGCACCTCTGCGAAGTCACGCACGCGTCGCAAAAGTCTGTTCGCAATACGCGGTGTTCCGCGACTTCGAGTGGCGATTAAGCGAGTTCCATCATCATCAATGGTCACGTTGAGAATTCCAGCGGCGCGCCGAACAATTGCGTGTAGTTCATCGTCATCGTAATAATCAAGTCGCGCCACTAACCCAAATCGATCGCGTAGAGGGCCTGTAATCATGCCAGTACGTGTCGTCGCTCCGACCAAAGTAAATCTTGGTAACGCCAGCCGAATGCTCGATGCCGCTGGTCCTTTACCGACAACAATGTCGAGTTTGAAATCTTCCATTGCGGGATAGAGAATCTCTTCAACGACTCGACTTAGGCGGTGGATTTCATCAATGAATAAAACATCGGAGGGCTCAAGCTTGGTCAAAATCGCAGCCAAATCACCAGCTCGCTCCAATGCTGGCCCACTTGTGATGTGCAAGCGCACGCCCATTTCAGCAGCAATGATTCCAGATAAAGTCGTCTTTCCAAGCCCTGGTGGTCCTGCGAAAAGAAGATGATCGGCGGCTTCACCACGTTTGCGTGCCGCTTCTAGGACAATGTTGAGCTTTTCTTTGAGTTCACGCTGACCGATAAATTCGTCAAGATGTTTTGGTCGTAAACCAGACTCATCCGACTCTTCGACAACATCGTTTACTTGTGGATCGAGGAACTCATCCCGCACGGCGAACTCCTAACATTTGCAAAGCATCACGTAAAAGGGTTTCGGCTCCTGATACTGCCGGTAACTCGCGCAGGACCTCACGAATCTCGCTGTCGGTGTAACCGAGTCCAAGAAGTGCTTCACGAACATCGGAGACGACTGAGGAACGACTCGAGTGGGCCTTTTCGGAATCGTGAAAGACCGGTAGTGATAAGCGACTTTTTAATTCAATCAGTAAACGCTCGGCCGTCTTTTTTCCTACACCCGGCACGAGAGTCAGGGCCCCGATGTCAGCACTCGCTACAACTTCAAAAAGAGCGCTCGGTGTCAAAGTTCCGAGGATGGCCATGGCTAGAGACGGACCAACACCATGAGTTCCAAGCAGGACCTGAAAAGTATTTTTTTCATCCCGAGTGAGAAAGCCAAAGAGGGTTTGAGAATCCTCGCGAATGTGGTGATGCACGAATAAGAAAACTGGAGAAGTTGGCTCCAGTTCCGCCAAAGTACGCGGAGTGACGCTGACTAGATAACCAACTCCAGCGACCTCGATCAGGACTGAACCTTCACTGTGTCGTTCTAGAACCGAACCGCGCAAAGAAGCGATCATCTCAGGCTGATTTCCTGCTGCGCACCCGACCGTGGATTGTCTCGGCGCCGGCGGCTATGAGTTTTTGGTGCATGGGCGCCACCGCTAAGTGGCAAAGGGCAAGAGCGGCAGCATCAGCCGCATCGGCGGGTTGCGGTAGGGAGTTCAGCCCCAAGCGCATTTGAACCATCTTTTGAACCTGAATTTTATCTGCCCCACCCCAACCCGTGACTGTCTGCTTGACCTGATTCGGGGTGTATTGGACGACGTCGCAGCCAGCTAGTGAGGCCAATGCCAGCGCCAGGCCACTAGCTTGGCCAACACTCATGGCGGTGCGAACATTTACCTGAAAGAAAAGTTGTTCGACGACCACCGTCTGTGGGCAAAACTCACTGAGGAGCAGTGACAAATCAGCATGCAGGCTCGCTAAGCGCTCTGGAAGCGGTGATGTAGCGGGAGTTCGCAGAACTCCCATTGACACGCAATTGAGCGATTGAGGTCCAGTCGCATCGATCACGGCATAACCACAACGGGTCAAACCGGGGTCAATTCCAAGGACCCGATGGACCTCACTCGGGCGCTCAGAGACCGGGGCGGATACGAACATGCGTACGATCCTAACCGATTGGCAAGACCCTATGCATGAATGTGCGAACCTTGGGTATGACCCATTGCTCTCTCTCAGCAAGTGCCAGACAATCCGCACCCCTTTGGAGCAAGGCCATCATCGCTTGCGGAATCGCCCTGAGCGTATTCATCGCTAGTTGCGGTGGAACGACGGACTCACAATCCGTTGACACGACTGCTTTACGATCACCGACAACTGTTGTCGCAACTCCGGTTAAACCGCAATGCTCCGAGCCTGGAGTTGCGGCCTGCTTGCTTCCGTGGCCGAGTAATCGACTGACCGTGGCAGACCCGTCAACGGTGACTGGATTACGTTTGGCAATTCCATCCGACGCAGTTCCGATCAATATTGATGGCGTTGCTATGGATGTCACTGACCAAAATCGTGCCGATGGATTCTCGCCGAACTCGGTGATTGTCTTTGAGGCACCAGGAGTCGATTTACTGGGAAGCGGTGTAGGAGATTCAACTGATATTGGGCGTTCATTAGAAGATTCAAACCCGATCAAGATTGTTGATCAGCAAACACAGGCGAAGTGGCCATTTTGGGGAGAGTTGGATGTTCAATCTCAATTGGTCACCTTGCGTCCGGCAACAGCATTTCTTGAAGGGCACACGTACGAGATCAGTATTGGGGCACTTCTGACCGGTACTGGCGGAGTGACTGTACCTCTCGCAATGTCGCATTGGTCCTTTACGATCGCTAGTGAGCAATCTTTATCGGGACGATTGTTGCATGAGCGCTCAGTGGCTTATGAACAAATCGGCGATGGTGCTCCAGCCTTCAAGGTTGATTCAGTGACGGCAGGTGCCGTGCGAACAGTCGAAGGAACTTTTGATATTCCGAACTTTTTATCTAACGACGGATCGCCGGGTGGTCACCTGCTTCTTGACGATCAAGGCACTCCGATGATCAACGAGGAGTTCCCGACGTATGCCACAGCATTTCGTTGCGTCGTTCCGGATCAAGTTGCCGCACCTGTGCCAGCGTTGCTGTATGGCCACGGACTGATGGGAGATCGCAGCCAAGTGGACTTCTTTGGCACCTTTGCAGGGCAAGGTCTGATCGTGGCTTGCGCTGTTGATTGGCTAGGAATGGCAAGTGAAGATGTCCCAAACCTCGCAGGAGTGCTCCATGACATGAGCAAATTTAATCAGCAGGCTGATCGGATGTTGCAAGGTTTGGTGGCATTTCAGTTGCTCGGTCGGCTTACCAATAACGCTGAAGGTTTCGTCACCGATCCAGCCTTTCAAAATACCGATGGCTCGCCGATCATCGCCCCAGATGCAACGGTCTTCGTGGGGAACAGTCAAGGTGGAATACTTGGTGGTGCGGCCTCAGCAATTTCCACTGAATGGCACAGAGCGGTCCTGGGAGTGCCAGGAATGAACTATTCATTACTGCTCCCACGATCAAGTGATTGGCCACAATTCCAAGTTCCTTACGAGGCCTCGTACCTCTCCTCCGCAGATCGTCTGATGGGACTCGTGCTGGCTCAACTTTTGTGGGACCGGGGAGAAAATAGCGGCTATGCGCAACACCTATCAGTAAATCCCTATCCGGGCATTGAAAAGAAAGATGTCCTCTTAGTGGGCGCTTTTGGGGATCATCAAGTCGCCAATGTGTCCACTGAAGTGTTGGCGCGCACGATAGGTGCCAAGGTCCATACTCCAGTTCTCAAAGAGGGCCGTAGTTCTGAGGTCGTGCCTCTGTGGGGAATCGAACCGATCACTTATCCTTATTCTGGGACAGCGTTGGTGATGTGGGATTACGGGACACCCCGTCCACCGATCGGACCAGAACCGCCTACTGAGCCCGAATTCGGCCTTGACCCGCACGGCGCTGGAAGTGATGAAGCGCTTGTACTCGTACAGGCGCTGGGGTATTTATTGTCTGGAAGTTTGCAGAATGTCTGTGGTGAAGGCCCGTGTATTGGAACCCAAATTGACAGCAAGTGACAGGATCAACTCAGAGTATCCATAATTTCGTCGCTGATATCAAAATTCGCGTACACATCTTGAACGTCATCGTTTTCTTCGAGAGCTTCAACAACTCTGATGATCTTGGCAGCAGTGTCGGCGTCGGTGACGGCGATGGTGTTTGATGAAACCATTGTTGATTCTGCGGAGAGAACTCCAATGCCAGCGGCTTCTAGGGCTGTTTTCACTTCGTAGACAACATTTGGTTCGCTAAGAATTCGCCAGGATTCGCCGTCACGGCTGATGTCGTCTGCTCCAGCCTCAAGAGCAGCCATCATAATTTCATCCTCGGGAGCGGCACCGGCAACATAAATGACACCGCGGCGACTGAACTGCCAACCCACAGCGCCCGGTTCTGCCATTGCGCCTCCAAGTTTAGAAAAAATATTACGGACATCGGCACCAGTGCGGTTGCGATTATTCGTCAAGGTATCGACCATCAGCGCCACTCCACCGGGTGCATACCCTTCATAGGTGATGGATTCATAGTTCTCGCCCTGCACATCGCCGCTACCTCTTTTAACGGCACGATCAATGGCATCATTGGTCATCTGACCCGCTTTTGCCTTCTGAATCACCGTGCGCAATGCCGCATTAGATGAAAGATCGGCTCCGCCTTCACGGGCCGCTACCTCGATCTGTCGGGCAATCTTGGCGAATAACTTTCCACGCGCTTGGTCAGCTGCGCCCTTCTTATGTTTGATTGTCGCCCATTTTGAATGTCCGGACATGGTCTACCTCGGGTTCGTGACGGAGAAATTCTCAACTATTGAAATAAAAATTTTGTGGATACGTAAGTCTGACACGAGTTCGGGATGAAAAGAGCATGCCAAAGTGTTTGCCGACCGAACAAGAACAGGTCGGTCGCCCCATGAAGCGAGAACTTCAACCTCGAAACCAATCGATTCAATGACAGGGGCACGGATAAACAGTGCGTGAAAGGGAGTATCAAAGGAGTGCACGATGATGTCTTGTTCAAAAGAATCGTTCTGCCGACCGTACCCATTGCGTCTGACATCTATGTCTAGCGCACACAAAGAAATTTGGTCAGGGCGACCATCGAGAATCGTCTCCGCCATCATGATCATCCCTGCGCACGTACCGAAGACTGGAAAACCACTTTGAAAAAGATCTTTCAGTATTTCGTTTAACCCTGAGGCGACTAGGAGGTTGCTCATGGTGGTGCTTTCCCCACCCGGGATCACAAGGCCTTGAATCCCAATCAGGTCCTCTCGTGTACGAACCAAACGAACTTCAGCACCACAATTCTGCAGTGCCTCGGCGTGAGCGGCATAGGCTCCTTGAAGCGCCAAAACCCCGATATGTAATTTTGGTTCCACGCAAGACCTCGATTATTCGGATGTCTTACCAACCACGTTCTGCATAGCGTTGGTTGATTTCATCCATTCCAATTCCGGTCATCGGGGCGCCAATTGCAGTGCTCACTCGGGCTAAAACATCGGCATCCGTGAAATGCGTGGTCGCTTCAACAATCGCCTTAGCACGTAACGCTGGATTATCACTTTTGAAGATTCCTGAACCCACGAACACTGAATGTGCTCCAAGTTGCATCGCAAAGGCTGCATCTGCCGGAGTGGCGAGACCTCCAGCACAAAACAGTGGCACTGGAAGTTGTCCGGTTTCAGCGATCTCTTGCACGAGCGATAGTGGAGCCTGCAAACGCTTTGCCCATTCAAACAATTCTGCTGAATCGGCTGTGCCAATCTTTTTGATGTCACCAAAAATTGATCGTAAATGTCGTACGGCTTCAACAACATTTCCAGTTCCAGCTTCACCTTTGGAACGGATCATGGCAGCTCCTTCGCTAATGCGGCGGAGGGCTTCTCCTAAATTTGTTGCACCGCACACGAAAGGAGTCGTGAACTTGAATTTGTCAATGTGATGAGCCTCGTCGGCAGGAGTCAGAACTTCACTCTCATCGATGAAGTCAACACCGAGGGCTTGAAGAATTTGTGCCTCAACAAAATGACCAATACGCGCCTTGGCCATTACTGGGATTGTCACGGCTGCTTGGATCCCCTGAATCATTTCAGGGTCACTCATACGTGCGACTCCCCCATCACGGCGAATATCGGCGGGAACGCGTTCAAGGGCCATGACAGCACATGCCCCAGCATCTTCGGCGATTTTGGCTTGCTCTGGAGTGACGACGTCCATGATCACGCCACCTTTGAGCATTTCAGCTAGGCCCCTCTTCACGGGGAACGAACCGGTCACGGAGTTTGTAGAACTTGTTGCCATGGAATCAGGCTAACGCTGAAGCGGCGAGAGTGACGGTTCGAAAGAGTGTGATCAGGGCCACGGCGTTGCTGTTAACGACGAGCCAGAAGGAACAATCACGCCTTGCCCCTTGCGGATCAACTCGACGAATGTGCGACCGACTGTCAGAAGAATGGGTGATCCTGTTTCATCGGTCAGGGTCCAAGGCGCCATTTTGTCGGCCCGAGTCCACGTACCAATAGTGATCTTGCCTTGATGAAGTATCCAAGCCACACCAGTTCCAGTGGTTTGAGCCTCGGGACTCTTTTTGTTGGCGGCACTGATTTTGTACTCGACAGTCAAAATCACCACATTGTCAGTGTTGACCTGAACTCCGTGGCTATCTATATGAGCCTTCTGATCGTTTCGGCGAACGAACTTTGACAGTGATGAATCCCATTCCCATGAGGTCCGAGTATTCCCGTCCATCCGCAGTTTTGCGCCAACAACGGCATCTCCGTGGAAGTTAGTTAGATCTGAGGAGTACTCAAATTGCGCAACTGGCGTTCCACCACGACCCGCAGCGATGGCCCAAATATTTGAGGTGTTTGTGTAGAGGTTGTGGGGCGCCTTCTTGTCGTCAGAACGGAAGAATCCGCTGCCCTTGCCTGCTGCACTGGCGCTCATATTGACAAAGTTAGAACTCTTCACGGCTGCGGTGACACCTGCATTCCCACCACTCCATACGAACAACACTCCATTAAGCGAACTCAGCAAATTGATATCTTGGGTTCGAGCTGATCGAATTGGTCCTACAGGGTCCGATCCTTGCGAGTGAAAAACCAAAGCAAAGCGGGTTAAAGATTCAACATTCTCTTCATACACAATGTCTGCCTCATTGAGACCACTCTGAGGCCGGGCATCTGGGTGATTATCAATTTTAACGACGACGGCTGGTCTGAGTGCTGTGACCTCATCAGTGACTGGCAACCCAGTCAGGGGCATCACAGGACCCGCAACCGGGACTGTCGTTTCGAGAGGCGTCGTTGTCGTAGTAGCCGCGACAGTTGATGATGTGGGTACCACGGTCGATGTCGTGTCGCTACTCCCTGAACCTCCGCCACAGGATACGGCAATCAGAACAGCGGACAATGACACAGCGATGTGGAGAGGGGACGGATTTTTCATAAAGCTTTTAATAGCGAAATTCTTTCCTCGAGGGGTGGGTGGGTATCAAACATACGGTGAAAACGGCTGAACTTCCCCTCTTCTCGTACGCCTGAAAGAGGCTGCTCAATCCACATATGTGCAGTGGCCATGGAAGCCGAGTGAGTAGTTGTCGTGTCATCCTTTAACTTTTCAAGAGCGGATATGAGACCGGGTGGATAACGCGTCATCTGGCAAGCCGAAATGTCAGCCAATGTCTCTCGCTTGCGGCTGATGGTTGCCTGCATTGCTTTTGCAATGAGCGGAGCAAGAATGAGGAGAACGATGCCGACGATGGCTAATGGATTTGCGCCACTGTTGCGGTCCCCATCACGGTTTGAGCGCCCGCCATTCCACCACATCATTCGCAACGCTATGTCAGTCATCAGGGCAATGGCCCCGACCAAAGTTACGGCCAAAGTTGAGACCAAAATATCGTAATTTCGAATATGTGATAATTCGTGAGCGAGAACTCCCTCAAGTTCAACACGATCCATTTTCTCCAGTAGCCCAGTTGTGACTGCAATCGCTGCATGTTGTGGGTTGCGGCCAGTCGCGAACGCGTTAGGCGCTGGGTCATTGATGATGTAGACCCGCGGTTTGGGAAGTCCACCGGCGATACACAAACCTTCCACCAAGTTATGGAGTCGTTGGTAAGTCGCTGGGTCTGCTGGAACAGCACGACTCATTCGCAGGGCAATTTTGTCAGACTTCCAATAGGACGTAAATGTCATGACGGCAGCGATCACTAGGGCGATAATCGTGGTCGCTAACCCTCCACCAATCAAGAATCCGACGGCGACGCCGACAATAATGACAAACACGGTGAAGGCAAAGATGAGTCCTACGCTCCGCCGCTTATTGGACTTTATTTGGTCAAACATGAGGATTAGAACTTCACGGATGGCGCAGTTTTTGCGGCATCTTCAGCTTCAAAAAACTCACGATGCTTGAAGGTGCCCATCTTGGCAATGATCACCGTCGGGAACGTATCCAATTTGTTGTGATAGCCGAGCACGGCATCATTGTAAAACTGGCGAGCATAGGCAACGCGGCTCTCAGTCGAAGTGAGCTCCTCTTGTAAGGCGAGGAAATTTTGATTGGCCTTGAGATCCGGATAGGCCTCAGATAAGGCGAAGAGTTGCCGCAAGGCTCCAGTCAAAACGTTATTGGCTTGTGCCTGTGATTGCGGAGCGGAAGGAGCGGCGACCGCTGCGTTACGAGCATTGATCACTGCCTCAAATGTCGACTTCTCGTGCGCCGCATAACCCTTAACACTTTCAACCAAATTTGGTATGAGATCAAGACGCCGTTTGAGCTGAACATCAACCTGTGACCAGGCGTTGTCCACCAAGTTACGAGTTCGTATGAGGCGGTTGTACAAAACAACCGCCAACAGCACAACAACGACAAGGGCTATAAGGAAATACAACATGCCCATATGATATGTCACAATCTGTCGCCAAAGTGCTCAAATCGCTGTCAATGACCACGAATCAAGCCCAAGGCACGCCTAAACACCCGTCGTGAGGCAGTGCGAATCTTACGGGAAGTCTGCTTTGT
Source organism: Actinomycetes bacterium (assembly GCA_037147055.1). Taxonomy (GTDB): domain Bacteria; phylum Actinomycetota; class Acidimicrobiia; order Acidimicrobiales; family Ilumatobacteraceae; genus Casp-actino8. Next base: position 48,424 of record JBAWVW010000001.1, on the reverse strand, counting down.
GACGCCGGCTTGCGCAATGATTTGACGATAAATGCCCAGGTACGACTCGGCGAGGTGAACCATGGAAAATTGTTGAGACCTTTGGTGGCCTGCTTCAACCAACCGAGCGCCAAGTCCATCATCGAATAACAGTCGACGCAATGCAGTTTCGAGTTGGCGTGGATCGTTGGGCTCAACCAAGAGAGCGTCAACCTCGTGCGTTGCGACGTTCATGTACCCCTCGAGTGCGCTGGCAACGATGGGCGTATGTGCCGCCATCGCTTCAATCAAGACAACTCCGAAGCTCTCGCCACCGAGAGACGGAGCGCAGAAAATGTCCGCTTCACTCAGACGCCGTGCTTTCTCGGCATCAGAAATTCTGCCGAACCACATTAAACGGGGATCGCCTGCCCAATCGCGTTTTAGTCGTTCGGTTTCGGGGCCATCAGAGGCAATCCACAGATCTACGTTCTCTGGCAATGTTGCATGGGCCTTTAACAGAAGCTCTAATCCCTTGCGTGGCTCGTGACGTCCACAAAAAAATATTGATCGTCGTGCACCAGGCGTCGTGATGACTCGTCGCGAAGAATCAAAGCGATCGAGTTCAACACCATTTGGTAAAATTTGATAATCCCCGCCGAGGTATCGCTGCGCTAACAGCACAGCGTCTTTAGACACTGCAACTCTATGGTCAATGGCACTAGCAAAACCCTTAAGCGGGGCACTGAGATATTTGTAACTCAGACTTTCGCCAGCAGCATGAAATGTTGCAACAATCGGAGCCGTGCGCATGACTAACGCAGTGATGCTGGCGCCCGGAGTTAATGGCTCGTGGATATGCAAGACATCAAACTGCTCGTCGCGTAAGACGCGAATAGTGCGGAGCGCAGCGGATGGGTCTGGCGCGAGCGGTGCGATGGACCCATTAGCAACGGTTGGCAGGCTCTCTCCGATCGGCGTGACGAATGAATCAGGTGGGGCCCCGTCGCATGGACCAAGAACCCTGACTTCATGTCCCATTCGACGTAGGACCCGCGCTAAGCCCATGACCTGACCTTGCACGCCCCCTGGTGTCGTCAAACTGTATGGACACAACAATCCGATTCTGAGGTGATTTTTGACCTCTAGGTTATGGCTATTCGTTGATGACATGACTCTGTAAAACTAGCGAGCATTGAAGGCCAAGTGGTGTTGGGCTACGGTCAAGACATGCCCTTTCCCGCCTTATCACTGATTGCCTCGCCAACCAAGCGACTCCAAATTTTGGAACTAGCCGTGCAAGCTGAGAAGCAAGGTTTCCCCGCTTTGGCCTGTCCAACCTTGGGTAACGCTTTTGGCTTATGCGCAAGTTTGGCTCACGTGACACATGAAATGCGCTTCTTCACATCTATACAAGGAATCTATGGAGCATCAGCGTCAGACATTGGCTCGCTTGCAAGTCATATCGGCGAAGTGTCGCATGGGCGATTTGCTTTGGGTTTAGGGGTCAGTCACGAAGCGATGGTCAAACGCCTAGGAGTATCGATGGGGCCGCCATTGTCTGACATGAGAAATTTTGTTGAAGCCCTGCGCGTTGGGGAGCGATTCGGTGGCCCTTTACCCCCGATATATCTAGCTACCTTGCGTGATCGAATGCTGAATTTAGCAACTGAGATCGCTCATGGTGCTTTGTGGGCAAATGCCAGTTTCAGGCACTCGGTGGATCAGGTACGTCAGGTTCCGCCAGTGAAAACTACTGAGGGTTTTTATTTAGCAAACATGATTCCGACTGTCATTTCTGATGATAAGCCAGCGGCACAAGCAGCGAATCGTGCCACGATGGCGGTGTATGTTCGGCTTCCTAATTACCGCAATTATTGGAAAGCGTGCGGTTACATCGAGGAAATGGAAGCGATCGAAGATGCGATTGCTCGTGGCAACAAGAGTGATCACGCAAGCTTGATGAGTGATGCTTGGCTTGATGATTGCACATTGAGTGGCTCTGCCAATGAGGTCCGAGATGGACTTGATCGGTGGTACGACATTGGAATTCAACCGATCGCTGTGATGTCCAGCCTGACCGGTGGCCAAATAAAAGCGATTGGCGAGTTGTTTGAGATCTATCGATAGAACATTTAGCCCAGACGAAGAGTCTCTAAGGGTTCCAATCTCGCAGCTCGGTTCGCCGGATACAAACCGGCCAAGATTGAAATTGTGATCGCCAAGATGATCCCAGCGGGAGCCAGCCATGATGCCATCACGAAAACCCATCCAGCGATACTGGCTCCGATAAATATCGCCAGCATTCCGAGCAAAACGCCCAAGATCCCTCCGATAACTCCCACGGCGATTGCCTCAAGCAAAAATTGCACCGCAATGATCTGGCGGGTATGACCTAGGGCGCGTCGAATGCCAATTTCTGCGGATCGCTGAATGACAGAAATGGACATCACATTGGCGATTCCTAGTCCCCCAACGATGATCGCCAAAAGACCCATCGAGATGACGATGAGTTGTAGTTGCCGGTCACTTTGAGCAGCGAGTTCGAGCGCCTCACTCTTTATTTCAGTGGTGATCTCTTGCGGACCACCAAGGTTGACTGCGAGACGCAAGGCGTCAGCAGATTCCTTTTCCGTCCCCTTCAGGCAACGCACATACATCTTGTTCGGTTCGGCATCATCGTCAAGGAAATCGATCTCTGCGCTATGAAACGAGATGAAGACTGCGTTATCAAATCCCGGTTCTAATTCAACGGAATCCAAAATGCCTACAACCGCGTACGGAATCCCCTTGAGGTCAATCGTTCGAACCTCACCTGGCAAGAACTTGAACTCCTGTGCAAGTCCAACTCCTATGACTGCCGAGCGCGCTCCTTTCTGGGCGTCGAAGTCACTGATCCATCGACCACTAACCATCGCAACCTCGAGAACATCGGGGAGGAATATGTCAGTGCCTAAAACAGGAATGGGTACGGTTTCAAAAACCTTCTCCGCTCCTTTGTATGGCGAGACGACGATATTGCTTAACTCGACAACAGCACTGACCTTTTCTACTGAGGTGACAGTCAACGCCCGTGCAACTGCGTCTTTTGGCAGTGTTGGTGTCTGACCACCAAAAGAACTTGAAGCAGCGGCTTCAATAAGATTTGTTCCTAACTTGTTGACTTTCTCTTTGAGGTCACCTTTTGCTGAGTCTGTGAGTCCAACGGAAGCAATGATTGCCGCCACGCCGATCATGGGGCCAAGGAGCAAAAGCAAGGTACGAACTTTGCGGGCGAATAATCCGTTAAAGGCGACGCGCACGAGATCTTTAAAGGTGCTCATCGACGCAACACTTCATCGGTCACAATGCCGCCATCAAGCATGGATATTTTGCGCGCCGCTGAGTTGGCAATACTTGCGTCATGGGTCACGATGACAACTGCTCGTGAGGTGGATTGAAGGCCGGCGAGGATCTCCATGACGTTGGCGGCATTCTTAGAATCAAGGGCGCCTGTAGGTTCATCTGCAAGCAAAATCTTTGGTTCAGTGACCAAAGCTCGGGCTAAAGCAACACGCTGTTGCTCCCCACCCGAAAGCTGTACTGGGCGATGATCGGCGCGATTTCCGAGACCAACTCGCTCAAGAGAAGCCATCGCTTTTTCCTTCCTTTCAGCGGGCTTAAGAGATCGATATAAAAGTGCGGTCTCCACGTTGCCCAACGCATCCAAATGCGGAATGAGATGGAATTGCTGAAAAACAAAGCCGATACTTTGACCGCGCACGCGAGTGCGTGCCGCATCGGCCAGCCGTGTGACCTCCTCGCCCCCTACGGTGATAGTCCCTTCAGTAGGGATGTCCAAACACCCAAGCAAGCCCAGCATGGTTGACTTGCCCGAACCAGATGGCCCGACAATGGATAAAAAGTCTCCTGCACGAATCACCATCGAGACGTCGCGAAGCGCCCAAACTGCTGCTTCTCCCGTGCCATAGACGCGCGACACATGGCTGAGTTCCATCAGTATTTGGGGGTCAGTAACGGTTGACATCGCAGTCATCAAGGTGCAGCGGCTGCTGAGCCGGAGACAACATCAACGATGATCAGTTCATCGCCGACGAGACCCTCTTTGATTTCAACCCATTCGCCATCAATCAAACCGATCGTGACCTTCAAACGTGTGATCGTTCCCTTGTCGTTAACAACACGCACCTCGTCCCCATCGGCCGAGCGAAGAACTGAGGCGACTGGTACTGCTAAAACTTGTAACGCTTCGGCGAGTGTGACATCAATCGAGACCGTAGCCCCATCCACCGCAGCAAATTCTTCGGACACCTCAACCGTACCTTCGTACTGTTCTTCTCCACTAGGGCCAACCGTTGCGCTGTCGTCCAAGGCTGAAATTATTCCTGGCAGAATTTGACCATCAACTTTCAAGTCAACTGAAACTGCCTGACCGACGACAAGTTCATTGCGATCAGTCGGACTGACCTTCATGGTGATTGTAAATGCAGGCTCAGTAAGGCTGAGTACCACATTTCCTTGAAGGACAAATTCTCCTTCATCAACTTCAACCTTGCCAATGCGAGCAGGCCAGTCTGCGACCAACATATCTGCAGGCAAAAAAACGACGTCATCATTGATCGTCTCAATGAGCACTGTCACGCTTGATGATCCAGTCTTCATGATGACTGTTCCGCTCAACACCTTGAAATCTTCACCATTGCTAGCCGTACCTGACACTTGATAATTGACAGAAGTATCTTCAGTCACTGGAGCGTCGGATACGATCCGAAATGAGCCAGTGCGACCTTCGGAGATCGTTGACCCTCCGAGCAAAGTCATTTCGGGCAGATCTCCGCTTTGGATGACAACCGTTGATTTCACCACTGACCCAAGGTAATAACGCTTACTTTTTCCTTCCGGAGGAACGTCTGATGTGATAGTGAAAATCAACTTCTCATCAAGTTCGACTGCGTCATCTTTTCTGATCGGGATATCGATATCAACGCTCTCATTACCAGCACCAATCGTGTAAACATCGCTGTCTGGTGTCAGATAGTCAATATCGCTCTCAGCGTTTCCGGACAGAGTGACGTTAAATCGGATATCTCTGTTGGACTTGACTGAAGTTCGAACTGTGAAGGTCACCCTTGAACCTTCATCAATCGTTTCACCACTGGCCTTCACCGTCAATAGCGGGCGCAATTCTGACCCATTAGCAGCTATCACGACACGCACCGATTTAACGGCGCCAGAAAGATAACTAGTGTCGTTGCCGAACTGCTGAGCGATTTCAAACGTAATGTCTTCATCGTCCTCAATGACTGAATCGACGAAGATGTCCGACGTTACTGAGACTGTGAGTTGCCCTGCTGGCAACACAATATTCGTCAAAATTTCTTCATAGTCATCATCATTAGCGATGTCGTCGCCACCTGTTGCGGATCCGCCAATCGTTAGTGCCACGGTGAGATCTGTCGGCAGGGTGATATCAGAGGTGACGGTGAAAGTGACTGACTCACCCTCGGAAACAGAATTGGAGCTAGCGGAGACAGTTAAGGTTGGTTTTGAAGTAGGAGCACCCTGAAATGCGGTTCCCGATCCGGACGGAACTGATGGCACGACGACGAAGGCGGCAGTGTTGGCACGACCAACCGAGTAAGCCGAACTGTTTGATGACAAGGAAGCCGTTATGGTCTCATCATTCTCATTTGTGGATCCGCTATATCCCCGGTCAAATTGCCATTTGGCTAATGCTGACCTTGTTTGTTCCGTAAATAAGGAGTCAACGCTGGAAATTGCGTATCCATTGTCGTTGAGAATTGTCTCAAGTTGCTTGACGTCGGGCCCAACGCTTCCAACGGTTAGTTGCCGATAGAAGGAAAAGTCTCCAGCAACGGCGACGGCGGTTCGTCCATCGAGAGCAAACAGGCCGTCACCCGCTTCAACGGTATCGCCATCCTCAACGGAGATTTGGCTGACTTTGCCGTCGACGGCAGAGTTGATCTTTTTCGTCTCGTCACGACGTACTTCCCCAGAAACGGTGAGAACATCTGAGAGATCGCGACGCTCGACGGCACGTGGCGTGATGAGAAGATTATTCGACGACCCATCCCCACCCGAGTTACTGACGATCAACACAGCGGCGCCAACAATCGCAACTAGCCCAACGATTATCGAAATCTTTTTCACTGATGACATTTATGCTCCATTTTTAATAGTCTCATTAAGCCCAGTCTCAGAGAGACAATTATTCAAATCACGTTCATTGAGTTCGCCGTCAGCACTCTGGAATTGTGAAGGTGTGATGAGCCCCGATGAATCAATCGTCGTTTCTATTTTCCAACCCTTTTTCTTGAGGCAGTCAGATAGAACCACGAATCCTTCATTCTTGGCTTTGATCTCCTCAGGAGTTAAATTCGCGCGACTAGTTGAAACTTCATTAAGCACATTGACAATGTCACTGCGTGCCGCACATTTCTGGATCAACTCTAAATACGCAGGATCCTGGTAAGCAGGATTATTTGGATCTTGGAGGTCACCGCGAATTCCTTCACCTGCATCCGCAAGACAGCCCGAGAAACTCTTAAAAGCATCAAACAACTTGAGTTCCGGAGGCCGTTTGTCTTCATTGAGTGGAATGGTGTCCGAGGTCGAATCCTGAGGCGCGGAGCCATCTACTGGAGATTGAGGGCCATCTTCAATCACTACCGGAGCAAGGGTTGATCGCATCGCTACGACTTCTTCTGGCGTCATCACCTGTACTGCATCGATATCACGAATAACTACCATCGGGGAACCGCCATTGCTGCAAGAGGTAGCAGCGAGAAAAAGAACGCCGCTCATGAGCACCGACCGCACATTCACCCCCAACCCCATCCGTCTAATCTAAACGCTGACTCGACTTTAAGCATCATTAACAGTCGACTCAGCATTGCTTTGGGAGGCAAGGTGATACTTAAATCCAGGGTCACTTGGCCAATTCGGTTGCAAAAGATGCCATTGGGACGGGGCCTTACGAATCAAAGTTTCCAACTCAAGAGCCAAATTCTGAGTTATCCGCGTCACATCGGGTCGCAGACGTCCTTCTCGTTCGCACACCATGGGCGCTCCTATGATTCCATGATGACCGAGGTTGCGATCAGTAAAGTAAGCTGCCGTTGGAAGAAGTGCTGCTCCCGTACGTAATGCCATAGTTGCCGGGCCTGCCGGCAGTGTTGTCGTCTCACCAAAGAACGTCACGGGGATTCCGCCGCCTGTTAGATCGCGATCACTCAAGAGACATACGACTTCGTTATTTCTCAGCGCCCGTAAAACTTCTGTACCTGCCTGAGGTCCAAGTGGAATGACCGTCATCCCAAATTTTCTTCGTAAATTTGCAAACCATTCAAATAATGCCGGTGGCTGAATCGCCTCAACGACGACTGTCATTTTGACACCCGTGTCGACGGCCCAACGACCCATCCATTCCCATCCGCCCAAATGAGGTAACGCAAATATTGCACCATTGCCTTTTTCTAGCGCAGGAAGCAGATTCTCGGTATAACCATAAATTGTCGTCGTCGCTGCGACCTTGTCGGCTCTCAACGATGGCAAGCGAAAACTCTCCAAGTAATAATGTGCGTAACTTTGAAAGACCTCGCGTGCCATCCGCCTTATTTCTGACTCATTAGCTTGAGGGTTGACGCGTCGCATATGTCGTTCAACCATCACGCGCTTCTCACTTGATAACCAAAAGGGCGGCAAACTGATCGCTGAGCTAACGAGCCCTGTAGAACCACCCGGAACTCCACGCGCTAACACCGAACCGAATTTGTAGGCACCTACCGTAAAAAAGTCTGTCAAAGTTTGCTTGACTGCGGGTGGCACAGTTGTATCCGACTAGTGATTTTTTCGTGGCGTAGTCATTTTCGACGCATGCCGTGACAGTTGATCCCGTTGCCGTTGTCGACGCGATCGACGTTGCTCAATCTTGGCAGCAGTGATCGGCGCAACTGCGGCCTGACGCCATACTTTGATAAAACGCTGAACGGCAGTAATAGTCGTCAGGACGAGCATGATCCACAAAATTGGGATCAGCAACTGTGAAAACAAGAGGCCAATGCAGAGAAAAATAATTCTCTCTGCCCGCTCCATCAAACCGCCCTTTGCTGACAACCCCAAAGCCTCAGCTTTAGCTCTCTCGTAGGAAATAACGGAACTCATTCCAGAAATTGCCAACGGCAAAATTGCTAGATGTGCACTCTCATGTGAAGCGAAGTACCAAGCCACCCCTCCGAACAAAAGTGCATCGGTGACACGATCAACGACGGAATCAAAAAAGGCACCTCTTGGGCTAGAAGTACTTGTCGCCTTGGCTACAGCGCCGTCCAGTAAATCGGGAAGGGCCGCCAAAATAACCAATAGCAAACCCAACGAGAGATGACCGGCACCAATTGCCACAGCGGCACCGCAACCCATCGCCATTCCAATAATGGTCAGTTGGTCGGGGGTAATTTTTGTCCTCCGCAAAGCCTGACCGAGGGGTCTCACCGCTCGATCTACTGCAACGCGTAGGTGACCATCAAACATTCTGCAAGTCTAGGAACAACGGCCCAGCCATATGGTCATACTGACTCAGGCGCCCATTCGTCCAGACTGTCTTGAGTGAGATGCTCAAGCACCCTGCCATCCACGGCATCAACAAGTACCAATCCTCGGCGAGTCGGAGGATCTTCGTCTGAGTAGCACAAAACCCGCCAAGTAGGACGGCTGCGAAGACCTCGCCAAACCTGCTGTGCCGAAGCATGCCCAACTGCAAAGCCAATGGCGGCTCCAGCCAAAGTCAAGGCCTGTTGTTCATCAACGGCCATTTTCCAACCCGATGAGACACACAAAAGACCAAATAATGCCAAAATCGCCCCACCTAGGATTAACCCTCGATTGACGAATGGACCATCGCTACCGCTCAACGTTGAAAACAAAATCAGGAGGATTCCGCTTGACAGGTAAATAATCCCTGGAACCCTGCGCCTGCTGTTATCCGGAAACTGATGGACTCCAACGTGCTCAACAGCGTTCAAGTCACTTGGTAATTGATCTCGAAAATCATCGGCTTCGGTTGTGAGTGGACTCACTGGGGTTTCGCTATTCATCGTTGCTTACTCCTTGAACAATTTCACTTTAGGGCAATACTTGCTCAAGCCAACATTGGCGGATTCGCTGTGCTGTGACATTGAGTGGTTCGGAGATGGTTTTCGCATTTGCTGTCACTGCCATGAAGTTTGCATCGCCAATGTTTCTCGGGACAATGTGTACATGGAGGTGGTCTGCCACGCTTCCACCTGCGGGTCTTCCAATATTTATCCCGATATTCAATCCTTGAGGCTCGTAAACAGTATTCAAGACCTCGCTTGCTCGAGTGACTGTCGCCCATAGTTCCAGTGACTCTGAGTCGCTGAGTGATGAGAGATCCGAAATCTGCCGGTACGGCAAAACCAAGAGGTGACCCACCGCATACGGGAAAGCATTGAGAATCACGAAAACTAAGCCACCACGGTGAACGATATAAGCCGCTTCATCTGAAATATTAGAGCATAAAATTTGGCTGAAAACACTCTCAACCTCAGTTGATGTTTCGTCGCCACGTTCTACTACCTCTTTCAGGTACTGCGAACGCCAACCAGTCCACAAAGCATCGATCATTGCAGCCTCAGATATCTGAAAAACTAATCTCGGTGAGAACACGATCGGCAAATGAAGAAACTGACACTCCACGTTCAACATCAGCGCCACGAGCATTGACCCCTACGGTCTGCGCAGCAACATCTTCATCACCAACGACTAAAACATAAGGAATTTTTTCCAGTTTGGCGGAGCGAATACGCTTACCCAGTTGATCGTTTGCCTCTGAGATGTCAACGCGCATTCCCTGAGCATTTAATGTCTCAGCCACCTTCTGTGCATATTCTTCATGCGCTAAGGCAACTGGGAGTATGCGCACTTGTATTGGGCTAAGCCAGGTGGGAAAGGCACCCGCATAATGCTCAACGAGCACCCCGAAAAAGCGCTCAACTGAACCGAATAAGGCTCGATGCAACATGATTGGTTTTTGCCGACTGCCATCATTGGCGACGTATTCCAGATCAAATCTGTCGGGAAGATTGAAGTCACACTGAATCGTCGACAACTGCCAAGTACGACCGATGGCATCGCGAACATGAATATCAATCTTGGGCCCGTAAAAGGCTGCGTCCCCGTCCTTGACGCTGTAGGTGACGCCGTGAGCGTCAAGAGCGCTCACCAACGCCCCAGTAGCGGTCTCCCAAATCTCATCGGAACCGACATATTTGACTGGGTCTTTGGTTGATAAATGGAATGAGAAATCTTCAAATCCAAAGGCCTTGAGCACGCTCATGACGAAGTCCAATAGCGAAATAATCTCGCCCTGTAGTTGTTCTTGAGTACAAAAAATATGACTGTCGTCTTGTGTGAATCCGCGAATTCTCATTAAACCATGCAATGTGCCGGCGCGTTCGTAACGGTAAACGGTCCCTAATTCAAATAGCCTCAAAGGTAATTCGCGGTAACTCCGTTGGCGTCCACGAAAGATCAAACAGTGCATCGGACAGTTCATCGGCTTCGGATAATACGTCCCATTGTCCATCTCCATGGGTGGATACATTCCGTCAGCGTAAAAATCTAAGTGTCCCGAGGTCTGAAATAGTGTGGCGTTGGAAAGGTGTGGAGTGAAGACGAATTGGTACCCACCACTTTGGTGGCGAGCTCGGCTGTAATCCTCCATCAACTTGCGTATGATCGCCCCCTTTGGATGCCACACGGCTAGGCCACCTCCCAATTCTGAGGGAAATGACAAAAGATCTAATTCGACTGCGAGTTTGCGATGATCCCGTCGCTCGGCTTCAACGAGGCGATGCAAGTACTCCTCTAGTGCTGACTTAGTTTCCCAAGCAGTCCCGTAAATCCTTTGCAGGACCGGCCCTTTCTCATTTCCTCGCCAATACGCAGAAGAAACTTTTTGCAATTTGAAGTGTCCGAGTCGTCCAGTTGAAGCGACATGCGGGCCCAGACACAAATCAACGAACTCGTCCGAGTTTCGGTAAATACTGACTGAGTCTCCGGATCCCCCGACCTCAGCGGTATCAACGTTGTCTGCGCCGCCACCGGTGACTCGGGCAATAATTTCGCACTTATAGGGTTGTTCAGCAAATATCGCCATTGCCTCTGCAACTGGTATTTCTGAACGCACAAAAGGTTGATTGGCGGCAATTATCTTGCGCATGGTGTCTTCAACCTTGGATAAATCATCCTCAGTAAAAACTCTAGACCCAAGGTCGAAGTCGTAGTAAAAGCCATTCTCAATGGCGGGTCCAATGGTGTATTTCGCACCTGGGTACATCTGCAGAACAGCCTGAGCCATGACATGTGCCGTTGAATGACGCAGTACATGACGCCCAGCTTCACTATCGATGGTAATAATGCTCACCACATTGCCGTCGTTGAGAAGGGTTGACAAATCAACCTCACTGCCGTCGACGACGGCAGATACGGCCGCCTTAGCCAAATTTCGACTGATCGACGAGGCCAAACTTAGAGCCGTCGTATCGGAAGCCATTGTTTTTTGCGTTCCATCGGGAAGTTTGATCGTGATATCGGACATTGGCTTTAGTTTAGGGGAACGCAGCGGTCACGGAGGGTGATTAAAAGGCGCTAGATCACCTTTAGAGGATGACGCCTAAGAGCGCAGCTGCATCACGACCGCTTAAACCTTGACGCACTGCTTCATCAATACTTTGTAAGGCTCGTGGCGTATCCAAATCGTTATCCAAATGAGAGCGAACCGCTTCCAAAGTTGAAGGATCATTGGGAAAATCAACGCTCTCCTGCCACGCCTGCAATCGCTTGAGAGCTAACGGCATGAGGGTATCGATCCACTCCCATTCAAAGCGATAATGGTGATTGATAATCGCTAAACGAATTGCTCGGGGATCCCACAATTTTCGCAGAGCATCGATAAAGACCAAATTGCCGAGGCTTTTGGACATTTTTGCACCATCCATAAACACCATCGCCACATGCATCCAATGTTTCACGAAGGGAGTGCCCGTTGCAGCCTCGCTTTGCGCTCGTTCGCATTCGTGGTGCGGATAAATGAGGTCGCTACCACCACCGTGAAGGTCAATAGTCTCACCCAATTCGCGTAGTGCTAAAGCGCTGCACTCAATATGCCAACCGGGTCGACCTGCACCCCAGACGGCTTCCCAGGAAGGCTCATCGGAGGCTGAGGGATGCCACAGAACGAAATCGAGTGCGTCCCGTTTATGGGGATTGTCCACGTCTCCCCCACGTTCTCGCGCGAGATCAGTCATTTTCTGTCGACTGTAATGACTGAGATCGCCGAAAGTAGGACTTTTACTCACATCAAAGTAGACCGAACCCTCAGAAACATACGCGTATCCCCTCTCGAGAACCATGCCGATAAACCCGCGAATATCTGGAATCGCTGATGAGGCGCGAGGTGTTGCATAAACAGGAAGCGCGTTGAGGGCTTCCATATCTCTTTCGAAACGAGCCTCCTCACCAGCAGCAAGATCAAGATAATGAACTCCCAATTCTCGAGCCTTGGCGAATAAGGGATCGTCGACATCGGTGACATTGCGTACGCAACGAACCTCATGCCCGAGATCAATCAGGCGCCGTTGAAGAACGTCGTAGGCCATGAAAGTAGCTGCGTGACCGATATGCGTGGCATCGTAGGGGGTAATTCCACAGGTGTACATTGACACGAGGTGCCCAGGTGTAAAGGGAACGACCTCTTGCTTAGCAGTATCAAACAGATTGATTGTCACAGTTGTTCCGAATCTATGACTGTGCTGCGGGTGGACGAATACCCGTAAGTTTGGGGGCGACACGTGTCTTGTAACGCACGTTAAGTTGCAGAAGTACCGCAGTGAAAGCCTCAATGGCAAGTGCATTAGAGAGGAGCCCAGCATCTAATGGCCGACAACCGGGAATTCGCGCCACAATGTCGCTGACGATGACTATTGCCTCTCGATCGTCAGAACAGACCAAGACATCAGAATCAATGGGCTGACCAATATGGCCGAGCTCTTTAGCGGGGAGATGATGGAAGGCAGCAACGACACGACTCTTTGGAATCGCCGCCTGAATATGCGCAGCCACACTTCCTCGTGGTGGGAGTAGGGGTTGGAACTCACCAGCGACTCGAACCAAAGCATTGGCCATGCTGATCACGATCTTGCCGGATAGGGCAACGGCATTGTCTTGCACAGTGGCCGCTGCTGAGTCCCATGGAGTCGCAACTACAACGAGATCACAGGCGCTGGCCTCTGAGTTGTCTCCACCAAATAATTGCTCCTTCAACTCTGGAAATTTAAGAGCGAATTCAGCAACGATTTCCTGAGCCCGTTCACTTGAACGAGAACCAATGACAACTTCATAGCCGATTGAGGCCAAGCGAGCCGCCAACGCCGAGCCAGCAGGCCCAGTTCCACCAAGAATTCCAATACGCATACCTAAACAATGGCACATACTGGGCATTGATCTCCTACTTGACTGAGGGAACTGCAACCGAGAAGGACCAATTCGTACTTGATGGCGATCATAAGAACTAGTTTGTAGTGATGGGTCTTCTTGATGGGAAACGAATCGTGGTCACTGGTGTCTTAACCGATGCTTCTTTGGCTTTTGGGGTGGCGTCTTTAGCACTTGAAGAAGGTGCAGAGATCGTCTTGACTGGGGCGGGACGCGCCTTGTCGCTGACGACGCGGACAGCACGTAAATTGTCACAGTCGGTTGAAGTCCTCGAACTTGATGTAACGGTTCCGGCTCATGGCGACATTGTGTGTCTGCACTTACGCGAAAAATGGGGCAAGGTTGACGGTGTGGTTCATTCCATTGGTTACGCCCCAGAAAATTGTCTGGGAGATGATTTCATGGCGGCATCTTGGGAGGACGTCGCTACAGCAATGCATATCAGCGCCTACTCACTGAAACATCTTGCTGACGTTTTTGTTCCGTTGATGGACCGTGGAGGCTCGATCGTTGGACTGGACTTTGACAACACAGTGGCGTGGCCGGCATACAACTGGATGGGCGTGGCTAAGTCGGCCTTAGAAAGCATCAATCGTTATCTAGCTCAGCAATTAGGACCCTTGGGAATACGTACGAACCTTATCGCCGCTGGTCCGATCAAAACCATGGCTGCAAAATCCATTCCAGGTTTCAAGAAATTTGAAGACATTTGGGACGACCGTGCGCCCCTTGGTTGGGATGTGACAAACGGCGAACCTGTTGCTCGCGCCGTTGTCGCATTGTTATCGGACTGGTTTCCAGCCACGACCGGTTCAATGATTCATGTTGATGGCGGATTTCACGCCACTGGCGCCTGACTCTTAGAGCCCGCTGCGCTCAAGAATGTGAATGCCGCAAGCCGAACCCAAGCCGATGACATGTGCGAGACCGACCTTGGCATCCTTGATTTGTCGGTCACCGGCTTCATTGCGTAAATGGTGACAGACTTCCCAAATGTTGGCGATACCAGTTGCCGCTATCGGGTGACCCTTTGACTCAAGTCCACCCGAAACGTTGACTGGCGTTGAGCCATCGCGCCATGTCGCTCCGCTCATAAAAAAGTCAACCGCGCCACCTTCTGGACACAACATGAGGTTGTCGTAATGCACCAGTTCGGCAGTAGCGAAGCAGTCATGAAGTTCCACAAGGTCAAGATCGCTTGGCGAAACTCCTGCTTGTTCGTAGGCGATTACAGCCGCATTGCGTGTCAAGGTGTTGACATCAGGCAGAACTTGGCATGCCTCTTGATATGGATCGGTCGTCAAAACAGAAGCTGAAACCTTGATGGCCCGACGCTGCTGTTCCATTGAGAGAGTTCGTAAGACTTCGCCGGACGTGACAACAGCTGCCGCTGCACCATCACAGTTCGCTGAGCACATGGGTCGTGTATTGGGATACGCGATCATCATGTCATTCATGATCTCATCAAGCGTGAAGCGCTTCTGATAAGCGGCCATCGGATTAAGCACTGAGTGCGCATGATTCTTTTCAGAAATACGGGCAAAAAGTTCAAAGGAAACTCCGCCGTATTTGTGCCCATATTCCATACCTACTTGAGCGAACGTGCCTGGCATTGTGTCTGTGCCGATTCGTCCGTCAGTTGGTAACACACTGCCAAAGCGACCACTAGGTTCGAATTTACTGCCACTCTTCTTTGAAGTGCCGCCGCCGCCGAGTAATCCAGCACCAGAAAGTTTTTCAGCGCCAACAGCGAGACCCATACGTGCTTCGCCCGCCTTAACCGCCATGATTGCGGTGCGTAATGCGGTAGCACCCGTTGCACAAGCGTTTGCCACATTGAAAACTGGGATTCCAGTTTGACCAATTTGCTTTTGTAGTTGCTGTCCAAATCCAGCTCCAGCACCCATCAGGTTTCCTGCAGCCAAGATGCCGATATCGGCCATGGTGACACCAGCATCGGCTAGCGCAGCAATTGCTGCCTGCGAACCGAGGTCAACAATGTCCTTATCAGAATGCTTACCAAACTTTGTCATCGCAATCCCGAGGATCCAAATGTCGTCACTAGCCATGATGAGTGCCTACGCTTTCTTATGTTCTTGTTGTGAGTAGTTGTCTGAGATCAAGCAGGGGCGAAACCAAAGCCGATGGCTTCAGTTCCTTCTTCGTCGGTTCCTAAACTAAAAGTAGTGAGCCGCACTTTCATTCCGAGGGAAACTTTCTCGGGGGTCGGATCGCAATTCACGACATTGCCTCGCACGCTGGTTCCATTGCAGTCAACAATGCCGGCTACGAAAGGGACTGGTACACCAGGCGCCGCAAAGGCCACAATGGTGAAGGATTTCAAAATGCCATCCGTCGAAATCGGAACTTTTTTGAAATCGTTGGCGAAACATTGTGCGCACGCGTTGCGTCGGTCAAAGTAACGCGCACCACATTTGGTGCACTCGTTAGCCACTAAATGGGGAGAGTCACCTAACTCAAGATAGGCAACGTGGGGAATCTGCTGAGCCATTGTGGGTTCCTGTCGTCAGTGCTGAACAAATGTATTCTAAACCTCTGTAGGTGGGGTTTTCTTAACCCAACGTGGAATCGGTCTGATCATTCCAGGTTCCAAAATGAATCAAATCAACGGACGCCTTGCGTTGGCGTTGCGTCGGAGTGCCAGAGGGTTGATCCTGTGGGTGTCGATAGCCGACAGCGACAACTCCGGCGCACTGGACTTTTGCAGGAACTTCAAATGCATCAAGAAGTTTGCGTGGCTCAACGAAGAGATCAAAAAGCAGAGCCCCCCAACGCTGTTCTTCAATTAAAAGTAAGAGGTTTTGAGTCACCAGCGCTGCATCAGTGAGCCACATTGGCTTCACCCAATTCTCAGCCTTTTCGAGTCCGTGTCCAGCCTTGTCTCCTTCGGAGTAGCGATCTGTGTAGGCCGACTCGTCAGCCAGCACTAAAAATACGGCTTGGGCATCTAGAACCCCCGGTGATGTTTTGGCAAACCAAGTTCCGATGCCGGACACCTGCCAAAATTTTTGTAAATCTTCTCCCATCAAAATTAAAAGATGTGCACCTTGAGAAAAACCAGCGGATGGGGCACGTAAGGCCAATTCACCAAGCTTCCGCAGGTCCTCCAGACTTGGGCCACCCTCAAAGGATCGGGTCATACGGCGCCGCCGAATAATCTGCCCCAGCGCAGAACTGAAAAATTCGTTCGTGGAATTAGTGCTTGCCAAGTTTCAGCAAATCCTCTGTCATTGTCCACCCATGGACGATCAAACAAGCACCAACACCAGCAGGTACATCGTTGAACAGCGCTGCTATTTCAGGCTTGATCTTTTCGGGTTTTGAAGATTCGTGATCCAGAAAACCAGATAAGCCTTTCTTTTTGACGATAAAAGTTTTCTCGTCATAATTGGTGTCAACGCCAAATCGCCGTGCCAAACGACGGCCCCAAGCGCGTTCCTCCCCAACGGCACGATGATCGGGGCGGGGTATCAACTCGCTGAGGTTCTTAAACGCCTCAAGCCCGTGTGCTGAAACGAAACGACTTCCGACTACGACATCCTCATCCGGGAAAGCCATGAGGGCTCGATGATAGGCCTCAGCTAAAAGTCCCTTGAGAACTTGATCCCGTTGAGGAGAGCGTTTGATACTCATTAAACCAAACAAAACGCATGGTGTGCCACCAATACGCTCAAGTGTGGAAAAGGTGAAGCCGTTCAATTTCCCACTCATCTTCGCTGTGGTGCACAAGACCCAATCTTGTTTGGCGTTGAGCAATCTTGGGGCGTCAAAGGAGCCACCCATGAGGGCCATTTCCTCCAGCTCCTCTTCTGTGAGAGCTGCACTATCTTTAGTTTCGACCTCAACGGACATGCGAGTTATGACTTCCCTACTGAGCACCCCAAAATGAACACTCCCCTATTCTGCCACTTCTGCGAGGGCAAACACGAAACCATCAGCTGCAAGAGCCTGATCAACGAGGATTAAAGGACGACATCAGCTCCAAAAGCCACTCGAAGAGGCGGGATCACTCGGTCAATATCTACCAAAAATTCTTCTCCAAGCTTAAGAATCTTGGCGTCTCCAATGTGAAGAAAAACATACGATGAACCCTGATAACTAGAAAGAATGTGTTTCAGTCGTAGGACAGTCTCGGGATCGAGAGTCGTTGCCGGAAGATTGAGACGGAGTTCCTCTTGGCGATGAGTAATCACAATTGGGGTGAACTCAAGTGACGCAACACTGAGGCGCTCCTCTTGTCGATTCACCCGACACTTCACTGCCATCAAAGCATCTTCGGCAATTTTATGACCATGGGCGACGAGAGTCTTTGTGAAGACAGTGAGTTCCACGCTTCCGTAGAGGTCTTCGAGGATAACAATGGCCATTGGGTCACCTTTCTTGGTGACCTTTCTTTCAACTTTGGTGATAATTCCAGCCAATGTGACGATGGTACCGCTATCTAAATCTTCCAAACCTAAGGTCGTCGACGTCGCATTTTTTCGAAGTAACCCTTCGAGACCAAAAAGTGGATGGTCGCTGATGTAGAGCCCAAGCATTTCTTTCTCGAATTTGAGTTTGATTGATTTCTCAAACTCAATGTTCGGAATCGAGATATTGAGGTTAACTGCAACATCGGGATCCGAATCGAAAGCGTCAAATAAGCTCATCACACCTTGATCTGAATCAGATCTGCGGGCTAGGGAGTCCTCCACAATGCTCTCGTAAACGGTCATCAAACCTTGGCGAGGATGCCCTAGTCCATCAAATGCGCCCGATTTAATGAAAGATTCAGTGGATTTCTTGTTTAGGCAGTCTGATGGAACTCTCATCGCAAAATCATGGAAAGAATCGAAGAGTCCGTTTGACTGACGCTCAGCGACGATTCTTTCGCATATCGCGTGCCCAATACCCTTAATTGCAGACAGACCAAAGTAAATCACTCGTTCCTTGACGAGTGGCGTGAAATCCACGTCAGAGACATTGATATTCGGAGGTCCAAGAGTGATTCCACTTTGCCGAGCGTCAATTAAATACCCAGCGGCCTTATCCAAATTGTCCTTCACGCTTGTCAGTAGCGCTGCGAAATATTGCACGGGATAATTCGCTTTCAAAAAGGCAGTTTGGTAGCAGATATACCCGTAACCGAAAGAATGGCTCTTGTTAAATGCGTAATCTGCAAAGTTCTCAATGATGTCGAATAATTGCTTACCCAACTCGGAGCCGTACCCAAGTGTTTCACAACCTTGTTCAAACTTTGAGCGCTCTTTTTCCATCAGAGCACGTTCTTTTTTACCGCAGGCTTTACGCAAGTTGTCAGCCTCAGCCAGTGTGTAACCGGCAAAGCGTTGGGCCACACGCATCACGCTTTCCTGATAGATCATCAAGCCATATGTATCGCCCAAGACTTCTTCTGCCTCTGGATGGAAGTAAACCACCTTCTTACGACCGTTTTTACGGTCTGCGAAGTCATTGTGCATGTTGACGCTCATCGGACCCGGCCGATACAGCGCTATCACAGCTGAAACATCCTCAAAACTTGTCGGAGCCATAGCCCGCAGGAGTTGCTGCATTGGGGCTGACTCAAGTTGGAATACTCCCATTGTGTCCCCACGGGCGAGTAGTTCAAAAGTTGTCTTGTCATCAAAAGAAATTTGATCCACATCGAAATCAGGATGATCAATCTGAATTAATTTGTTGGCGTCCGTGATGACATTGAGATTACGGAGACCCAAGAAGTCCATCTTCAATAGCCCGAGTTCCTCGACTCCGTGCATATCAAACTGTGTTGTTACCTGCGAAAGTTCGACCGATTTTCCGGCTTCTGGACGCCGCTGCAAGGGTAGGTAATCGGTGAGTGGGTTTTTAGAAATAACAACCGCAGCGGCATGGATACCCACTGATCGCTTCAATCCCTCAAGACCCTTAGCGACATCAATGACATGGCGTACCTCATCACCGGATTCATACAGATCACGCAACTCCTGAGAGGCTCTGTAGCCGTCTGCATACTTCTCATTTTTCTCTAGGCAGTACTTAAGGGGGGTGTCGCGCCCCATCACGAGAGGGGGCATGGCCTTTGCGAGGCGGTCACCTAACGCGTAGGGGTGCCCAAGCACGCGGGCGGCATCTCGAACGGCATTACGTGCTTTGATTGTTCCAAAGGTGATGATTTGAGCCACGTGTTCGCGTCCGTACGTGTCAGTTGCATAGTGAATAATTTCTTCTCGATAGCGCGAGTCAAAGTCCATATCAATATCGGGCATTGAGATACGACTCGGGTTGAGAAAACGCTCAAACAAAAGGTCATAGCGAATAGGGTCAACTTCGGTGATTCCTAGGCAGTAAGCAACGGCACAACCAGCAGCGGAGCCACGTCCGGGCCCGACTCTGATATTTCGTTTCTTTGCGTATTCAATGAGGTCCCACACAATAAGAAAATACGAAGCGAAACCCATGTCACCGATGACCTTGGTTTCGAAAGCTAAACGCTCAATCACTGCGGGTGCGAGGTTCTCCCCCCATCGCTTTTTCGCGCCTTCACGTATGAGGTGTTCCAAGTACGAGGCATCATCGCCGAAACCTGCTGGAACTTTAAAGTTTGGTAATTGGGGCTTTCCAAATTCAATAGTCACCTCAGCACGTTCAGCGATCCATAACGTATTATCGCAAGCCTCTGGAACTTCTCGAAAAACATGACGCATTTCGTGAGCCGTCTTCAAGTAGTGCTCTGTTCCTTCAAAGCGAAAACGATTGGGATCACTGATCATCGAGTTTGTTTGCACACATAGCAACGCGTCATGAGCTTCGCTGTCATGGCGATGTACATAATGAGAATCATTGGTGGCAATAACGGGAGCGCCCAGTTCTTGAGCGATTTTTAAAAGGTCAGGATTTGTTTTAGTCTGAGCCGCCAAACCGTGATCTTGAATTTCAACGAATAAATTGTCTTTGCCGAATATTTCTTGCAACCTTGCAGCCTTGAGCTTGGCATCTTGGTAATCACCATTCAGAAGCGACTGCAAAACGTGACCACCAAGGCATCCAGTGGTGGCAATCAAACCCTCGTGGTGACGCTCAAGCAACTCCCAGTCCATACGAGGCTGGTAGTAATACCCCTCAAGGAACGCCAAGCTTGAAAGCTTGATCAGGTTTTTGTACCCCACATTATTTTCTGCCAACAAAGTGAGGTGATAATAAAGTTTCTTGCCACCCTCGGTGTCACCACCAGAGTCGTCAATCTTGCCGCGTCGATTTGGGCGCTCGAATCTTGTCTCATAGGCCATATAGGCCTCAGTACCAATGATCGGCTTAACGCCTTGAGCCCGGCATTCTTTGTAGAAGTCCAAAACTCCGTACATATTTCCGTGATCCGTCATACCCAATGCTGCTTGCCCATCGGAGACTGCCTTGGCCACTAATTCATCAAGTTTGGCTGCGCCGTCGAGCATTGAGAATTCAGTATGGACATGAAGATGGGTGAATGAATCGCCCAACACCCACCTCCTACTCGTTCGTGTCAGCCGACCATTTCGGCTGACAAATCACATCTATGTGGTTGAGAAACAGTAGCAGTGGGCTACAAGTAAGTTCCTGAGAGCGGTGCACTATTCGGCAACGATTCTGCCCTTATGTCACCGGAACTTGGTTGTAACTGGCGGATTTGGTCCATTTGCTGCTGTGCCATGACCTGTTGGGCAAAGAGTGCTGCTTGGATGCCGTGAAATAGTCCTTCCAGCCAGCCCACAAGTTGAGCCTGAGCGATTCGAAGTTCACCTTCACTTGGCACGGCCTCGGAGAATGGCAGAGCCAGCATGGTCAATTCTTGTTGAAGGTCTGGGGATAAAGCATCTGTCAGTTCCACAATGGACCGTTCGTATATTTCGGCTAACCGTTCACGGCTCCCTTGATCCAAATCCGTACCGCGCACTTCTTCCAAGAGCTGCTTCACCATTGCGCCGATACGCATGACCTTGGCAGGCTGAGTGACAGCGCTGGTGGCACCGACATTGATAACACTTGATTGCGCGCGAGCAGCCTCTTCGTTGGCACT
The DNA here is from genome assembly GCA_037147055.1 of Actinomycetes bacterium. Classification (GTDB taxonomy): domain Bacteria; phylum Actinomycetota; class Acidimicrobiia; order Acidimicrobiales; family Ilumatobacteraceae; genus Casp-actino8. The sequence continues at coordinate 26,880 of JBAWVW010000001.1, read as the reverse complement.
CAAAACTTGATCGGCAGTGTGAACTTTAAAGTCACTCATTGGTGCTGATTTCCTTTCATCCTTGAATCAACAAAATAATTTACGTTGTCAAACTGTTGACGCCAAAAACGGGACATACATTTCAGCGCTCGTGAGCGAACCATGGCGACATATCAGTGGAAAAGGTCCTGAATCCAGGGGATCTTCGTATGTCACATCGGCAAAGGGCACTAGGGCCACATCCCCTAATCGCCGGGCGATCGAATCAGCGATCTTTGCACCCTTACTCGGACCGAGCCAGGCCTCTTCAATCACCTGATCTTTACTGACTACCCACGATTGGTGGCCGAACAGGCTCTGAGATATCGCCAACAGATTCTGCTCACTTCCTCGTCGTGCGTGCAGCCATCGAAAGCGTCCCTCCCCAGATTGATGATGTACGCATTGCATCACATTGTCAGGGAGTTTGATGGCAGGCTCATTGATCTGTACTTGACCGTGATCAGCGGTCACAACAAGGGTCGTACCGCCCGGTAACGCGGACAGCAACGCACCTACTATCCAATCTGTAGCCGTGATCTCGGCGTCGTAGTACGGACCAAAACCTCGTTCATGAGCGATCTTGTCCACACCGTCGTAATAGGCATAAACAAAGCGCTCTCCCGAGTTCACCAAACTCACACACTGGGCAACGATCGAACTCGCAGCTCGCCAGCCGCGAGCTTTCGTTCCTCGTAAATGAGCCTCGGTAAATGCACTCCCTTCAAGTTCAGTTCGACTCACAACTGGTATGTCCATACCTGCGAATGGCGGGATGGGCTGCACGAGGGCAGGTGGATGAGCTGTACGAAGATCTTTCGAGTCCGACCACCAACGCAAGCTATTCATAATCGAATCACCCATATCCATTCGGTAACCGACGATGCCATGTTCAGCTGGACTCGCTCCAGTGGACAAACTCGTCAGAGCACTTGCGGTGGTGCTTGGGGCGATGGTCGTGATTCGATTTCCTACCATTGAAGAAAGATTCGGCGCCAAATGTTTATGGCTATCCAACTGCTCTGCTCCGAGTCCATCAACCAGCAATAAAACGATCTTGCTTGCGCTCTGTACAGGCTCGGGAAACCACTGCGGACGCTGACCTGGGCCACGTAGGAGACAACCAGGCATGATGCCTGTCAGGTTGGCACCCGAGTAATTCGGTATCACTGGCTTTTCGGACATACATACATCATCGCTCATAGGTGCCTGTTCGTGCACCATTGCTTACTGACGTTTTGGTCCCACATTCTCGTTCGCTTCAAGGATTGGGAACTCAACACGGGCAAGTTCGTACTAAGGGGGCGCTGACCTTCTACGATGAGAGCGTGCGCGTTTCTACTAGGGGTGACTATGCCTGTCGGGCCTTATTGTCGCTGACATTGCATATTGATACGCCTTTGCCAACTTCGGTACGTGATATCGCAGAACGTACGGGTCTGCCCCAACCTTATTTAGAGCAAATTTTGCTTGCTCTCAAGGGGGCGGGCTTAGTTAAATCAAAACGAGGGGTCGGTGGTGGTTACACCCTGGCTCGGTCTCCTGAGGATATTCGTCTCAATGAAATTATCGCTGCCGTGGATGGTCCGATTACCTTGGGCGACTTCGGAGAACCGCACGCCGATGGGTCATGTGATCATGAGGGTCAGTGTGTCCTATTGGCAATTTGGAAGCAGACTGGCGACCATATGAAACAACACCTTGAGGGCTTCACCTTGGCAAGCGTGGCCTTGGCGGCTCAGGGTCAAGGTAACTGGCCAGAAGCTCTTCACTGACGAGTGTCTTTAGCAACCGCTGAAAGAACTCCATTGACATAGCGACTTGAATCGTCAGTGCTGAATGTCTTCGCCAACTGAACGGCCTCATCTAAGATAACGGCCTGCGGGATGTCGAGACGATGCAACAATTCGAAGGTAGCCATCCGCAGAATATTTCTGTCCAAACATGGCATTCTTTGCATTGTCCAACCATCTGCGTGATCGCTGATGACCTGATCAATTGCTTCGCGGTGGTCAGCGACACCCCGAACTATCAGCAAGGAGACTGCGTCTGGTGGTTCGACGAGGCCCGCAATAACCGTGTGCCCATCAACATTTTTAGTGTCCGCTTCATAGAGCAAGGTCAGAGCTCTCTCACGAGATTGTGAACGGGGATCAATGTTCGGCGTACGCGAACGACGCGAGACCATCAGGATCACACTCGAGTGAGGTATTCGCCAGATCGAGTGTCGACCTTCACTTTGTCCCCAATATTAATGAACAGTGGAACTTGAATCGCCTTCCCGGTCTGCAATTCAGCAGATTTGCGAGCGCCAGAAACACGATCTCCCTGAATCCCCGGCTCCGTCTTGGCGATGACCATTTCTACCGAGGCCGGTATTTCCACAGACACGATCTCATCTTTGTAAATAGCAATGATCGCCACCATTGACTCAACGATGTAATCAATGGCCGCGCCTAATGAAACAGGAGCGACGTTCAACTGGTCATAGGTCTTAGTGTCCATGAACACATAATCATCACCGTCGCGATAGAGAAACTGCATATCTTTCTTGTCGAGCATTGCTTGCTCAACGCGGATACCAGCATTAAAAGTTTTATCAAAAACATTTCCATTGCGCACATTGCGCAACTTGGTCCGCACGAAGGCTCCACCCTTACCTGGTTTGACGTGCTGGAACTCGACTACTTGGAAAAGACCATTTTCCAACTCAAGGGTAATTCCGTTTTTTAGATCGTTTGTGGTGATGGCGGGCATGTCGGTTCCTTGGGAGATGTGTTGAGAGTTCGGCTACAAGATTCGGTGACAACAACAAGATCTTCTATTCGTAGACCACCGAAACCTCCACGATAGACCCCAGGCTCCACTGTCACGACGTCTCCCGCCTGAAGAATTGCTGTTGATGAAGAATTTAAGTAAGGATCCTCATGAATCAACAAACCCACCCCATGACCAGTCCCATGGTTAAACATCTCACCTAGTCCGGCCTCCGTAAGTACCTTGCGACAGAGTGCATCGACATCCCGAGTAGCCACACCAGGACCAATCAAAGCCACGCCAGCAGCCTGGGCTTCAAGCACGGCTTGGTACGCATGAAGTTGTTCTTGGTTCATATCACCAATGACAAACGAGCGAGTCATATCGGAGTGGTATCCCTCGACCAAGGCACCGACATCAATGATCAATGTATGACCTTCTTGAATTGACGTCGAAGTTGGAGAGTGATGTGGGCGCGCCGAATTAATAGGACCGGTGGCCACGATCGTGTCGTAGGAAGGTCCGTCGGCACCTAACTGGCGCATGAGAAATTCCAACTGATCGCGCACGTCAATTTCTGATGGCTCGGACAACAGCATGGGTAGCACCTCGTGCAACGCCTGATCAGCTATTCGGCAGGCCTTTTCAATCAGCGCCAATTCTCCAGGGTCCTTCAACCTTCTGATTGAACCTAGAGAAATAGGAGCGGGTAGCAAATCAACTGCTAGGGCTATCTTTAAAGTTTGGTACATATCAAATGTCGTGTGAGCGCTCTGAAACCAAACTCCGGACATGCTCTTCACTCGTTGAGCAACGGCTTCAAGCATGCTCGTCTGCGTCCGGCATTCGACAACCTCAGCCATGACACCGGTCGAATTAATTTGTGAAGACGCCTGCTCGGTATAGCGACCATCTGTGAATAACCACATCTCTTTCTCGGTTATTAATAACCATCCGCTTGAACCAGAAAAACCCGATATCCAGCGGATGTCGTGAAGATCACTGAGCAAGATGGCTTGTACCGGGGTTTGTTCGCCGAGCAATTTTCGTACCCGCAGCACACGGTTATTTTGCCACTGATCAACTGACACGAGTTCGCTCATTCAATCTGATTGACTATCGCTGATACAGCTCGTTCGTAACCCAAGAGACCAAGACCAACAATGGTTTGGTCGGCAACCGGCGCAATCACGCTGAGATGACGCCAAGGTTCGCGAGTCTGCGGATCGGAGATATGCACCTCAATGACTGGTCCAGCGAAGGTTGCGAGCGCATCGTGAATGCTCCACGCATAGTGAGTGAATGCTCCAGCATTAATGATGATCGCCTGAACTCGACCCCGGGCTGCATGAATTGCGTCAACAATGACGCCCTCGTGATTGGTCTGAAAATGTTCCACCTCGAAGCCAGCCTTACCGGCATGCGAGATGACGGTTTGCACGTAGTCATCAAGAGTTGCAGTTCCATAAATTTCGGGCTCGCGCTCACCTAAAAGATTTAAGTTGGGTCCGTGTATCAGCAAGATGGTACGCACGCTCTGAACGATACTTGCTGAACAACTGACGGTGCATCGTCTTTAGGGGCTAAAGACCGAAAATGGTCCAAGCACCGCTTACGGTAGGGCCATAAAGGATGTCAATGTCTTGCGAACTAGGTCCGCTGGAATATCGGTCACCACTTGCAAACCATGCGCAGAATCCAAAACAAATGTTAAACCAGAGACTGCCTTCTTATCTCGAGACATCGCCTGCAGCAACGCATCAACGCTCATCCCTGGCGGTATACGAGACTTCAATCCGTAGGTCGTAGAGACAATGAGGTTGTGATACTCAACGCGCTCGATCGAAATGCGATTCATAGCCCGTGCTAGATGGGCTGCAAATATCAGCCCAATAGCGACGGCCTCACCATGAGCTAACTGGTGGCCACCGACTGTCTCAAGAGCATGTGCCAGTGTGTGACCGTAATTGAGGAGAGCTCGTAACCCACCTTCACGTTCGTCTTGGGAAACAATCGAGGATTTGATTCGTACACATCGCGCCACTCTTTGTTCAAGCGTTAGTGATAGGAGATCTTCGCCGGTAAGAAAGTGGTACTTCGCTACTTCACCCAAACCGCAAAGCATCTCGCTTTCGGGCAGACTTGACAAGGCATCTAAATCGCAAATCACTCCATGTGGTTGCCAAAAGGCACCAACTAAATTTTTTCCTTGAGGCAAATTGACCCCTGTTTTCCCGCCGATGGCTGCGTCAACCATGCCTAAAAGAGAGGTGGCGACATGAATAACTGGTGTCCCACGATGCCAGGTGGATGCTGCGAAACCAGCAACATCAGTGACCATTCCTCCCCCAACGGCGATGATCACATCGTGACGAGTGAGACCCATATCCGCAAATCCTTGAGTGAGAGATTCGATAGTTGCGAGAGTTTTGTCGTGCTCTCCACGTTCGATGATGAAACGTTTGTGTGCGATCGGCACAGAAAAATTGTTTGGAATACCTTCTTGTGTCACAATCGCACAACGTTGAGCGGTAGGTCCAATAAGTTCGGCGAGAAACGTAATTGCACCATGACCGACTATGACTGGATAAGAGCGATCGCCTAAATCTACGACAATCCGTTCGATACTCATGGCGTAACCTCCATGAGAACAATAGTTGCCAAAGTATCTACTACCTCGTTAATTTTTAGATGCGTCACATCGAGCGCAGTAGTCGCTACCGCGGCATACAGGGATCGTCGTTCGCTTTCTAACTCCGACAGTCGTGCACGAGGATCAGCGTCTAAGAGCGGTCGATGACCTTGCTTGCGCAATGCGCGAGCGCTTACCCGTTGGGTGATCAGTTCCAAGTCCGCTGTGAGCCAAATCCTGTGACTGGCTTGAGAAATCAGATGCCGATTACCGTCACGAAGGACGCAACCGCCAGCCGCCGCAACCACTAGGGGTTTGATTTGACTGAGAGCCTCACGCAGGGCAGTTGCTTCCATGTCGCGGAATGTCTCCTCGCCGTCATCAGCGAAGATTTCACGAACAGAACGACCTGACGCGATCTCGATCTGCTTATCGGTGTCAAAAAAACCGAAATTGATTCGCTTCGCTAGCCGTTGACCCACCGTGCTTTTCCCGGTTCCCATCAGACCAATGAGAACGATATGAGGGCTTTGTGCCGACTGCGTCATAACGCCTGTTGCGTTGACTCTTTTGCAGAAACAGCGTTGCGCACAAACTCTGCTACCGAGTCTCCACCAAATTTTCTTTGAGCCTCCGCGGCTAAGACAAGAGCGACCATGGTTTCAGCCACCACGCCCATCGCAGGTACAGCGGTGACATCGGTTCTTTCCTTGAAGGAAACTCCCGCTTCTTTGGTGATGACATCAACAGTTGGCAAGGTCGGTCTGTTTAATGTTGCCAATGGCTTCATCGCAGCGCGCACCACGAGCAATTCGCCCGTGGTCATTCCACCTTCGGTGCCTCCAGATAATGTGCCCGTGCGAACAAACGATTGACTGGTTGCATCCCAGTGAATGGGATCGTGGGCGAGACTTCCGCGTCTTGCGGCGACTTCGAAACCATCACCTATCTCAACACCCTTAACAGCCTGAATACTCATCATCGCCTGAGCCAAAAGGGCATCAATCTTTCGATCCCAATGGACATGACTTCCGAGACCAACAGGTAGTCCGTAGGCCAGCACTTCGACAATCCCTCCCAAAGAGTCCCCTTCTTTGGCGCACTGTTCAATCTCGGCGATCATAAGTTCGGCTGCCACTGGATCAAAACTACGAACAGGTGATTCATCGACAATATTCAGGTCCCTTGGCGTTGGACGCGGTCCATTGGTTGATCTCGCTGAGCCCATTTGAATGACATGCGAAATGACCTCCACGCCGATAGTTCGTAAAAGTGCTTTTGCTAAGGCACCCGCAGCAACTCGAGCGGCAGTCTCGCGAGCGCTAGCGCGTTCCAAAACATCTCGTGCATCGGTAAATCCGTACTTCTGCATACCCGCAAGATCCGCATGTCCCGGACGCACTTTGGTGAGCGGGTCAAGTGTGACTCCAGGCGCTGGATCCATTTCTTTATGCCATTTATCTGAACGAAACCATTCTGTATTTTTGATCTCAATGGCGACGGGAGAACCCAGAGTTCGACCGTGGCGGACTCCTCCAACCAGTGTCACCTCATCCATCTCGAAACGCTGGCGTGGCCCTCGTCCGTAACCCAGGCGACGACGTGACAGTTCAACCTGCACATCTTCAACGGTGATCTGCAACCCTGCGGGCAGACCTTCAACTATGACAACTAATGCTTGTCCATGGGACTCGCCGGCGGTGAGATAGCGCAACATCGTTACTGAGGATACCTTTCGCTTAGGACAGTGCCTGTGTCGCCGCTGAAAGCATGGCGTGAACATCAGGGAGATAACCCGTCCAAATCTCCTGTTGTAAGGCAGCCTGATGCACCAACATCCCCAGGCCGTCCACGATTTGGCAGCCATTTTCTTGCGCTGCTCGCAACAAATGGGTGCGTATTGGGTGATACACCAGATCAACGACGGTATGCCGGGGTTTCAAAAGTTCTTTTGATATGGGCAGATTCGATTCAAACCCGGTGTCCCCCATCCCGATACTGGTGGCATGAATGATGAGGTCACACTGCTCACTCGCTCGGCGCATCGCAGGATCATCGTGGAGCGCGATTGCTAGAGAACCCTTTGGAGCAAATGCAACGGCGTACTCTGCAGCCGAGAGGGATCGGTTAGCGACGGTTACCTGAGAACAACCGTGACGTGCCAGGGCATCAACGACGGAGCGTCCAGCACCCCCAGCACCTAAAAGCAAAACCCGAGCATTCTGTAACTGCACTTCGTGAGCTTGAAGGTTACGAATTAAGCCATCACCATCTGTGCTGTGACCTACTAGGGCACCATCACTGGCGACTTCCACCGTGTTCACACTGCGCAGGGCGACGGCGGCTTCGCTGCAACGGTCAACCAATTTCGCCATCTCAGTTTTGTGGGGCATGGTGACACTCAACCCGCGTAGGTTCAGCGTGCGAAGCGCAACCACACTCTTTTCAGTGTTGCCAACAGAGACTTCAAAAGCCACATACACCCAATCGACGCCCAAGGAACGAAACCCCACATTGTGGATGATCGGTGACAAGCTATGGCGAACGGGATCACCAATCACGCCGACGACGGATGTCCGAGCAGTTATATCCCATTGATTTTTCATATCACATGACTCCAGCGATAATCGCCGCTTGAACATTGGCTTGATGTTGCGACAAGGTGGCGGCGAACTTGTGGTGTCCGTCTTTGTCTGAAAGAACATAGTAGAGATAAACACAAGGCGAACCGTCCTGAATTTCACGACATATGGAATCACCAGCCGAAGGATTTGGCGCAGGCGATAAGGCAGCAGCAATTGAGGACCTGCCTGGATTCGAAATGGGCGTTGGCGGTAATCCTTGATGCAAGTACGTATTGAAGGGCGAATCAATCGCTTTGAGTACTGAAAATGAAAGCTCTGGGTTCTGCTTGTACAGCAATGTTGCGTCGATTTCCAAAGGCATGCCTAGGGCTAAGCGGTTGTAGATGACACGCGCTATTTTTGCGCGGTCTTCTTCAACCTTTGCCTCACGCTCAATAATCGAGGCGATCACCAATACCTCGTAGGGAGATCGTCCCACAAGAGCCAATGAGTCATCTATACCCTCTTGTCGACCCACTCGTTCCATTAACTTGAGCATCTCTTGAGCTACCTGAGTCGGCGATTCATCACCGGTAATTAAATAAGTATCGGGAAACAGTAGTCCTTCAAGCGAAGTCACCGAATCAGGTTGATATATCGATCGCACTGCGGCGACTGACGACACAAGATCACCCGTCTTTGCGAGAAAGTCTTGCGCAACAATGGATGGAACCCCTTGATGTAATCGATCAGCTATCTGAACAAGAGTGAAACCTTCTGGGAAAGTCACTTTCGTGAGTGTTTCATTTGGGGGTGTACGCAAAACACGCAAGAGATTTCCCATATGGTCGCGGGGGCGCAGGGTGTAGTAGCCAGGAGTGACTACAAGTCCTCCTTTCGACGCTGCATAGGAACGAAAAACAGAATCATTAACGATGAAGCCGTCTTGCTTTAATCGCTTGCTTAAGATGTTGATGTCATCATTTTTAGTCACTTGAAAAATTTCCGAAGCAGCGGCATCTCCGGCCGGATTGACCTGTTGCACGTACCAGTACTTGTAGCCTGCGAAAGAGATCAAAGCGAACACCACCACGAAAGAAAGAATCGCGACAACGATGTTGGCGAGTCTTCTATTGCTTGGATCATTCAGAACAACCGAGGGGAAAACTCTATGTTCCTGATCCGTGTCAGTGAGGTCACTCACGAAGATGCCGACTTTCAAGCCATGCCTGCAACATGATCGCTGCTGCAACCTTGTCCACATATTGACGACGGGCGGTAGCGCTTAAGTTCGCTTCTTTGAGGGCACGATCGGCGGCGACAGTGGTCATCCGTTCATCAAACATTTCAACTGCCACAGCTAACACCGTACCTAGTCGACGAGCTTCGGAGGTGGCGGCCTTGGCTGCTGGTCCTTGACCACCAGACATCAGCAAAGGAAGACCGACAACTACTACTTGAATCTCCTCTTGAAGCACTATTTCTGCAATCTTTAGATGATCCAAACGCACTGATTTACTTCGAAGCAAGACGCTGTGCGGGCTAGCGATGGTTCCGCTGAGGTCACTGACCGCCAGACCAATTCTTTTTGATCCGAGATCTAGACCTAGGGCGCGCATCAGGAGCGGGCCGCCACCTCGGCGAGACGTAATGCTTCGGGCAAGCCCCCGGGAAGTTTCCCACCCGCAGTTGCGATATCACCCTTGCCGCCTCCGCCTCCTCCGATGGCTTTGGCTGCATCTTTTATGAGCGCTGTTGCGGAGAATCCGCTTGCAGGTGTCACTGCTGCTACGAGCGAAACACCCCCCTCAGGAGTAAGCCCAGCGAGCACGACAACACTGATACCACTCTGTTGACGTACCGCTATCGCTAATTCGCGCAAATCACCGGGAGATACATCGTCAACGCGTGACACGATGATGCCGTCTTTTGCTTGCGTGGCCAAAGCCGCCGCAGCAAACGTAGCTAGACGCGTTCTTAATTGTTTGTTCTCATCTTGTAATGCTTTGAAATCATCAATTTTGCGTTGCACACCAAGGAGAAGATCTTGCGAAGTAGTTCCCAAGAGTTGTGCAGCACCACTCAATGAACGATGCTCGCTCTGCAGTAAAGCGACTGATTGAGCACCCGCAACTGCTTCAATACGTCTTAAGTTGGCTCCGACTGATCCTTCAGAAATGATGTGAATCAAACCGATATCGCCTGTAGCACTGACATGTGTTCCTCCACACAGTTCGACGGAGGGACCTGCGGATAATACTCGCACCTGATCGCCATACTTGTCGCCGAAAAAGGCGATCGCCCCCCGACCGAGGGCTTCCTCTTTGGAAGTTTCTAGGGAGGAAACCACGATATTGGATAAGGTGAGAGTGTTCGCTAACTGTTCGATGTTGTTCAGTTGCTCCGCTGACACAGCCTCATAGTGGCTGAAGTCAAAGCGGAGCCGTTCATCGTTGACCAATGATCCCGCTTGTTTCACATGATCACCAAGAACCTCACGTAGCGCCCAATGCAAAATATGAGTAGCGGTATGGTGCCGTCGAATAGCGGTGCGACGGAGACTGTCAATCGTGGCGGCAACCTCTTGATTGACGAGCAAAGTTCCAGATATCACCCGACACAGGTGTCGGCGCAAACCTGGCAGAGCGTATGTTGTGTCCAGAACCTCAAAGTGCCCAGACAGAGAGATCAGCGAACCGGTGTCCCCCACCTGGCCACCACTCTCCGCATAAAACGGAGTCTGTTCGAGAAACACGTCAAAAAGACCTTCGTCATCGGGAATAATCGCCAGTACTTTTGTTGAGCAGGACTCGCGTTCATAGCCAACAAAGACACCCGTACCATGTGACTCCATCACCTCTCGATAGAGATCGATACGAGATGCGTCGACGACATTGCCTTTACGAGCGGCCTTTGCTCTCTGACGCTGCTGATCCATCTCCGCACGAAACCCTTCAAGGTCAACGGAGAGTTCTCTCTCAGCCACAATCTCCTGGGTGACTTCAAGTGGGAAACCATATGTGTCGTGTAACAAGAATGCTGTGGATCCCGACACAACATGATGGTCATCTGATTGATTCAATTCAGTTTCAAGAATAGAAAGACCAGTTTTTAGTGTCTGGCGGAACCTTTCCTCTTCTTTAGTCAAGACACCTAAAATAAAATCCTTCTGAGCAATGACTTCTGGATAAGCCTCACCCATAGTGCTGATTGCCGACTCAACAAGCGCCGGCATCACCAATTTTTCAGTCCCCAGTAAGTATGCGTGACGGACTGCTCGGCGAATAATTCGTCGCAACACATAGCCGCGACCTTCATTAGAGGGAAAGACCCCATCATTGACGAGCATCGTGCTTGAGCGGGCATGCTCGGCTAAAACACGCAAACTGAAACTTGCTCGATCTTCGTAATCTCCGATTTTGTAACTCGACCCGGTTACTGATTGAGCCGTTTCGACGATCGGAAAAATAGCGTCGGTCTCCCATACGCTGTCCTTACCTTGAAGCAGAGCAAGGATTCTTTCAAGTCCGGCACCCGTATCAATAGATGGCTTCGGCAGGGCGGTCCGAGAGCCGTCTGATGCTTGGTTGTATTGCATAAACACGAGATTCCAAAACTCCATAAAGCGATCACCGTGGGGATCATTTAATGGACCACCGGGTGGCCCAAACTCGGAGCCGCGATCGATATGCAGTTCAGAGCAAGGACCGCAAGGACCGGTATCACCCATCTGCCAAAAGTTGTCCTTGTCGCCAAGTCGCTGTATCCGATCCATCGGAACACCAACCTCTTCATGCCACATGGCTTCGGCCTCATCATCGCTGGTGTGAACCGTGACCCAAATGCGATCTCCGTCGAACCCCAAGGTTTCAGTGACAAAGTCCCAACTCCACGGAATTGCGTCTGCCTTAAAATAATCACCAAAAGAGAAATTCCCCAACATTTCAAAAAACACGAGATGCCGTTTAGTGCGCCCAACATCGTCAAGGTCATTGTGTTTTCCACCAGCGCGAGCACATTTCTGCACTGTGACAGCCCGCCTATATGGCGCTAGCTCATCACCGACAAAGTAAGGCTTAAATGGAACCATCCCCGCAACAGTGAATAGAACCGTTGGGTCATGGGGAATCAAACTTGCTGAAGAAACTGGCGTGTGTTGGCGTTCCGCAAAATAATTGGTGAACGCCTGGCGGAGTTCTTGAGCGGTACGCGGAGCCGGCAAATTCATAACGTGTAAATCCTACCCCCGAGCATCCGCCCGAATGAGAGATATTGCCCTAACCTGTCGGAGTGAATAATCGTCAATCAAAGCTCAACGCGACTGCCCGAGTCCGAAAATCAGCCCAAGCCCCAGAAGTTGAACTATCCGGCCGCCATCAAGATTTACATGAGATGATCAGTTTCGAGGATCCTCATGATCAACGCACGTGGACCTTTGATGCCACTTTTATGCGATCGTCTTGGAAATGTATTTTTGGTGAGGGATGTCAGGGAATTCATGATGTCGCCACCCCAGAACTGAACGAGGGATGTTGCTCACTTGGTGCCCATTTTGTCGATGAGGAAGATGTTGCCAATGTTGTGAAAGCCGTTGTCCGACTGACAAAGAAGAACTGGCAATTCAAAGACAGGGCCAAAGATAAAGGTTTCCTCAAAAGCAATAAAGACGGTGACACAATGACTCGTCGAGTGGATGGCGCATGCATTTTTCTCAATCGTCCCGGCTTTGCTGGCGGCGCTGGTTGTGCATTTCATATCGCCGCCACAGAGGCCAACGAGCGTCCACTTGACTGGAAGCCGAATGTGTGTTGGCAGTTACCATTGCGCCTTGAACACAACACTGACGATAACGGGTGGGTGAACACCGTTGTCCGCGAGTGGAAACGGCGCGATTGGGGCGCAGGTGGCGAAGACCTTCATTGGTGGTGTACAGAAAACTCTGACGCATTTGTCGGCAAAGAGCCTGTTTACAAATATCTCAAAGATGAAATATGCGAGACCGTCACTGCAGAAGTCTATGACTTGCTCGTTGAGATTCTCGAACGTCCGACAGCAGTCCCGATAGCGCATCCTGTGATGCGAAACCGCAAATAATGAGCTTTTAGTTCGACTTTTTGAAAGCTTTCTTGCGATCTTCTGGATTGAGATAACGCTTACGAACTCGAATTGCCTTAGGCGTGATCTCCACGAGCTCGTCATCGCCGATCCACTCAATAGCCGTCTCTAGTGTGTGAATTTTCGGCGCAGCTAATTTGACCCCGTCATCATGACTATGGGTTCGAATATTGTTCTTTTCCTTGGCGCGGACTGCGTTCACGACCATCTCATCGCCACGCGAACTTTCTCCGACAACCATTCCTTCATAGGTCTTTTCTCCCGGTTCAACAAATAACTCGCCGCGCAACTGCAGGTTGTCAAGGGCATACGCCGTGACCATTCCTTCACGATCGGCAATCATCGCACCACCCAAGCGATGCGGTAATTCTCCGCACCAAGGCATCCAACCTGCATGGTTTTGGTGCAACATGGCCGTACCGCGAGTTGCGGTCATCAGCAAAGAGCGGAAACCAATCAGACCTCGGCTCGGACATTCAAAGGTAATGACCGAACGCCCTGGATCGCCAGACCTGAGGTCAGTAACTCGACCCTTTCTCGGCGCTAATGCCTGCGTTACTGCTCCGACATACTCATCGGGCACGTCACAGACACCGCGCTCTAGAGGTTCGAACTTCTTACCGTTCACTTCTTTGGTGATGACCTCAGGACGACTGACCTGCAACTCAAAACCTTCTCGACGCATGCCTTCAATGAGCACGGCTAGTTGTAATTCACCACGACCTGCGACTTCCATGACATCTGCGGAATCGGTCTCATGCAGTTTGATGGAAACATTTCCTAGAACCTCTTTGTGCAAACGATCAATGAGGTGCCGACTGGTGAGATATTTTCCATCTCGTCCAGCAAAAGGTGATGTATTAACCCCAAATGTCATTCGAAGCACAGGTTCATCAACTGTCAGGCGTGGCAAAGCGACCGGATTATCGGTTGAGGCAATCGTGTCACCAATTTCAACCTCTGGGAATCCTGCCACTACGAAGAGGTCACCAGCGCGCAGTTCGTCAACTTCAACTCGACCGACTCCCATGTAGGCCATCAATTGGGAGAGGCGACGCTTCAAAGGTGGCTGTCCTTCAGCAAACTCTTCTTCAAGGAGAGCAACCATCTCACCCTTACGCAAAACACCTTGGTAGACGCGACCGATTGCCAGACGTCCGAGGTACTCCGATGCGTCTAGGTTTGTCACCAAGGCCTGCAGTGGCGCATCTGGGTCCCCAGTTGGGGCTGGAATACGTTCGATGATCGTGTCCAGCAGTGCAGATAGGTCTGCATCGGGGGCAGGCATACCGAGCCCGACCATTGTGCGACCTTCTCGTGCGACTGCGGAAATGACCGAGAAATCAATGTGGTGATCGTCAGCCTCAAGGTCGATAAATAGCTGGTAAACCTCATCAAGAACTTCTTCGGCTCTTGCGTCCCCGCGGTCAACCTTATTGATGACGACAATGGCCGGCAGATTCAGTGAAAGCGCTTTTTGCAGAACATAACGAGTTTGAGGCAGCGGACCTTCAGCCGCATCAACCAAAAGCAAAATACCATCGACCATGGTTAACGCCCGCTCAACCTCACCACCGAAATCAGCGTGTCCCGGGGTGTCCACCAAGTTGATCTTGGTGTCTTTGTAGGTCACTGAAGCGGCCTTAGCGAGAATGGTGATTCCTCGCTCTCGTTCTTGATCATTGGAGTCCATGACTCTGTCAACAACTGCTTGGTGAGCGGCGAAGGTTCCTGTAGCGCGCAGCAGAGCGTCCACGAGAGTTGTCTTGCCATGGTCAACGTGCGCGACTAACGCGACATTACGTATTTGTTTTGCCATATCAATTGTGGGCAACCGGCTTAAGCCTGGTCGTCATCCTCTTCCTCAACATCATCTTCATCATCAAAGACGACTCCGTATTTTTCCGCCAAGGCGGCGTATTCATCGTCCTGCGAACGCGGTTGCGACTCTCCGCCAACCAAACCGAGGTCTAGGGCACTTGGTCCTGCTTGTTTCAATTTTCGCGCTTCTTCGAAGCGACGGTGACGACCCTTTTTCACAACAGGGCTCCGAACTTAAGAGAGGGGATCAGGACAAAAAACCAAACGCAACAAAACACGACTATCACGACTTTCGCTACGAATAATGACCCACGTCTAAACGGGGCTCCAATAGTTTAGGCACTCAGGAGCTCAATATGTGGGAACTTGAACGCCAATCAGAGTTTTTGGTGTCCTTTTCAGTGACAAAAGGCTCACTTCGAACTACAGAATTTTGTTTGCTACCCAGGCGACGGTGAACTGCGAACCATTTTCAGCCCACCATGCCCGTCAAATGAGAGGCCTAGGTCGCCCGATAGCAGAGATTCAAGGTCTGCACCGACCAAGTCACGCCTCCACCCTGACAGCAGACGGGCGGACGGGTCGTGACGCATAAAAGCCAAAATATCGGACCGAGTTGCTAGAAGGGCATTATCAATCTTTTGAACTCTCGCCACCTCGCTTAACCATGCAGAGATCAAGGTGATCGCTGGGCGCAGATGCCGTTCAACATCGTCAGAGTCTGAAACTGGTATCTCCAGTGGTTTGTCTTGACCCAGTCGCACGGCGGCCAAGATCTCAGTTCCGACGGCTCCTCGCGTATGACGTTCGTCAACGCCCCGGGATTGAGCTAATTCGCTCATGGAGGCCGGTTCCCGCTGTGCGATTCCTTGAAGCGCCAAATCAGGTAAAACCTGACGCGGTGGGATGTCGCTCGCCATAGCGCGGCGTTCTCTCCACTCTGCCACGGAGGCTAGGACCCCCCGAGTTCGAGCCTTGAGAGCTCGAACATCTTTTTGTTTCTGCCAGGCTTCGGCAGGGTCGCCTGGTCCAACTTTGCGATTACGTAACTCCTCACAAGCGTCGAGAGCCCATTCCAAACGTTGCAATTCACTTAATTTACTTGTCAACAAATCGTGGAGTTCAAAAAGGTGTTCAACGTCCGAGGCTGCATAGGACTTTTGCCCATCCGTCAATGGACGACGCAACCAATCGGTGAGTCGGTCGCCCTTAGGAAGCACAATCTTGAGTTCGGCATTGACCAAGGAAGCCAGTGAAGGCGTTGAATATCCGATAAATCCGGCGGCCACCTGGGTGTCAAAAATTCGCCGTGGAATGACGCCGATGGCATGTGACAAAACATCAAGATCTTGCTGAGCCGCATGAAGCACGATGAGATGATCAGGCCCAAAAATTTGACCCAGCATGCGCGCATCACAGGCCAACGGGTCAACAATCGCCAGACCATTGCTCCAAGCAAGTTGCACTAATGCCAATCGCGGAAAATAGGTTTTCTCACGGTGGAACTCGGTGTCCAAGGCGACTCTTGTCTCAGTCATCAAACCATCGAGCAATGCTTTCAGGTCACGATCATTATCAATCCAAGAAAAAGTCACGTCGGATAATCTCCTTCGACCACATCGCGACCACTGTCCAACCATGCAAGTGTGCCACCGGCAATATTTACGACATTCAAGGATTGCCCTGCCAAATATTCACAGGCCTGAGCACTCCGGCCGCCTACTTTGCAGATCAAGTATGTAGGTGATCCATCAGCGCTGACACACTCCTCGACACGACTAGGGATCTCCTGCAAAGCTATGTGAACAGCGCCTGTGACGTGGCCAGATTGATACTCATCTAATTGACGAACATCAATCAAAAGAATTCCACTATCAAGCAAATTTGCTAATTCATCAACTGAAATCTCCGAAGGATATGCGGGCATTAGTACAAACTAGCGCAGTCACGACTTGAGTCGACTGAAGTCTTCAGGTGAATTAAAATTGGCAAGGTGGTTAAAGGGCACGAGAACTCGGATGGATTGAAGGGTCTCAACAATCTGGCTCACCTTGCGCTCTCCCGCAGCGAGAGATCGATTCACGATGTCCAAGGTGCTTGATACTCGCCATGCTGAACAAAGGGGTTGGTTGACCTCAATGTGTGTGTCGCTTGTTGAGTATGCGTGCGCCACATCAGCCTCGGTTTGGCTCATGGCAAGATCCAAAGCATCAAAATCATCTTTGGTGGCCATGAAGAGGTCGACCGCAAGAATAAATGCGATTCCATCCTGAGCATGAGAAAGCGCGGTGGCTATTCCATCTAAGGGACCCTGTCCACCGCCTTGATCCTCAAGGTGGACCCAAGGGTACGACGCGAATAGTTCTTTATTCCGACCGACTATAAAAACGCCATCTGAGCACATATCTTGCAAAAGATGACACTGACGCTCGACCGCCGACTGAGAAGAGACAGGTAGGAAAGCTTTGTCAACACCCATACGGCGGCTACTGCCACCGGCCAAGACATAACCTCGGCGTTGCATCAACTATGTCAATCTCTCGTGTTTGCTGCGGGGACACCTGATGGGTCAAGTTGCAACAAGAAAATGATGCATCGCTCGGCTTCGTCAGTTTCTCCAATCAAGGCGGCCATTTGCTGTAGGCCATGAAGACAACGAAGAAAGCCATGATTCGAGGGCTGTTCCCAACGAACATAACCAGAACCCCGCCAACCATTTTGCCGCAAAGTATCCAATCCACGGTGATAACCGATGCGGTAATACGCATAACGCTCCAAAATATCCCTTCCGCTATCACCTAAATGCGCCCAAGCGAAGAGCGATCGCGGGTGACGCATGGCCACCTCACCAAACATTGCTAGATGCTGATGTGCAGGTGCAGCGAGGGCCGTTGCAAGCGATTCTCTAATTGACGCATCCTCAAGGGGTAATACGGTGGTGGGCGGTCCCTGCGGTGTGAGATTAATGGGATTGCTATTGCTCATAGCGACACAGTATCTATCGCAGCAGCAAAGACACACTCTTGGGTAAGGTAAAGCTATGGCTTCATCAATAAACACCTTGTTGCTGGCGATTGACGTCAGCAAACTACAAAACTTCATGACGGCAGGTGCCGTTGCTCCTATCGTGATCGGCTTAGTGATCTTTCGATTCGCAGCCAACGCGATGATTAAAGCATTTATTTTGATCGTTGCTCTTGTCCTTGGTGGCTTGGTGTATACACAAAGAGGCGCTATTTCTGATTGCGTCGATAAGGCTCGCTCAGATGCCTCAGCCTCGATGAACCAATTACAGTGCACCATCTTGGGATACGACTTTCACTTAGATATTCCAGACGCGGGTTGATTCCCACCTGACAAGATCCTTGTCTGCGTGGGCACGAGTCAAAGTCTCCTCTGCCGCCTAACCTGTGGGCATGGAAGTTGCTCTTATCAGACACGCAATGCCGATTCGTAAAGAATTGGCGAGTGGAGTCGCCGATCCTGAATTATCCGCCGATGGTCATGCACAGGCGAAATTGTTGGCTGAGTATTTATCTGTTGAGCGATTTGATGAACTGTACGTAAGTCCGATGAAGCGGGCGCAAGAAACGGCGGCTCCGGTCGCAAGAGCCTTAAATTTGCCAATGATCACCATTGACGGAGTGGCTGAATATGACCGCAATAGCAGTGAATACGTTCCCGTTGAAGAACTTAAAGCGACTAATGATCCTCGTTGGCAACAGATGGTCAATGGTGATTGGAGTGGCTTTGACGAAAGCGAAGAGGAATTTGCTCATGGCGTAGTGAGTACTATCGAAAGCCTGATCACTCAGCATGAATCGCAAAAAATAGCAATTGTTTGTCATGGCGGAGTCATCAACGCTTACGTTTCACATTGTCTTAAATTGCCCAACAGCAGAGGATTCTTCTATCCGAACTACACCTCGATTCATCGCATCGCTGCAGCCCGTACAGGTGAGCGGAGCATTGTCACTCTCAACGAAACATCTCATTTGCGTTTGAGTGGATTGCCGATGGGTCTGTTTCAGAAATCCGTTATCCAGTGATCTGATGACAAAGTTATGAATTCCTCCAGACCCCGCCAAGATCCAGTGTTTTCACCCCATGCAGATGTTGCTGGTCTTTTGCGCCACCTTGATGCTTGCGTTTCACCGGCTCACGCTGTTGATTACTGTGCCACGCAACTTCGCCTTGCAGGTTTCCAAGAGATATCTTTTTCCGAACTCGGAAGTACTCCCCCCAAGTGTGGCTTCATCGCAGATGCTGGATTGCTCCTCGCATGGGATAACTCCTCAGTGGATTTCTCACATTTCAGAATTGTCGGGGCACACACCGACTCTCCGTGTTTAAAAATTAAACCTCTTCCGGATGCGGGCAACTTTGGTTGGCGACAACTTGGCGTAGAAATCTATGGAGGGATACTCAGTAATTCCTGGCTTGACCGCGATTTAGGCTTGGCTGGTCGAGTTGTCTTGTCGGACCATTCTGTGACTCTCGTACGAATCGACGAAGCGGTGGCGCGCATTGCGCAGTTGGCGATTCATCTCGATCGTGATGTCAATGAAAGAGGACTCATTCTTGATAAGCAGATGCACCTGATGCCGATATGGGGTGTGGGAGATTCGGCTGAGGGCTATTTCAAAGAGTGGTTGAGCAGCAAGATTGGGATCGGTTCGTCTCAGATCGTAAGTTGGGATCTTGGCTTATATGACCTCACGCCTGCGTCTGTTTTGGGTTCGGACTCTTCGCTCATCGCAAGTGGACGCTTGGACAACCAGGTGTCTTGTTGGGCCGCCATTGAGGGCTTGATTGCCGCAAAAACACGTGACGAAATCTCAACTAACTGCTCGGTCGTGGCCCTTTTTGATCACGAAGAAGTGGGCTCGCAAAGTACGCATGGGGCTGCGGGACCACGTCTGCAATGGCTCCTTGAGTTCCTTAGCGCTGCCAATAAAAGATCATTCCATGAAGTGTTATCTGCCTCACATTGCATCTCAGCTGATAACGCACATGCGGTGCACCCCAACTATCCAGAGCGCCATGATCCACAACATCGGCCACTTCCGAATCAAGGACCGGTGCTCAAGAGCAATGCAAATCAACGCTATGCCACATCGCCCGAGTCAGCGGCCGTCTTCATTGAATCCTGCACAGCAGCCGACGTGCCGTACCAATACTTCGTCTCCAAGAACACAATGCCCTGCGGATCAACCATTGGTCCAATCACGTCAACCCAATTAGGAATACCTACCGTGGATGTTGGTGTGGCTCAGTTGTCAATGCATTCGGCGCGTGAACTATGCGGGGCACTAGATCCCCTCTTGTTCACTCGAACGCTGGCTCATTATTTCATTGCTTAATGGGAAGCCTTACTTTGAGCGCAATCAAATAAACTCTGTAGCTCACGCTGAAGCTGAGCCGATACTTCTTTTACCGCTGATCGTGGCATCCGACCGTCCACAGCATCTGGCACTTGAATAGGGGCACCTATGATCACAACCAACTTTCGTGGATAAATGAATTTCGCTCCCTTCCCCATCACTCGCTCACTTCCTCCAATTCCAACTGGGATGATTGGGACTCCCGCTTTGCAGGCCACATAAGCAGCACCGTCCATCAACGGTTGCACTGTAGGTCCGGACTTTCGCTCACCTTCAGGGAAAAGCACAAGAGGTTCACCCGCTTGCAGAGCGTTGATGGAGCGCAGAATCGCCTCACGGTCCGCTGAACCCCTCGTCACGGGAAAAGCTCCTAACGAGGTAACAATCCAGCGCAAAGGTTGGCTCTTCCACAGAGAATCTTTTCCCATGAAGCGCATTCTGCGCCGGGTGCAGGATGAAGCGATAGGGGTATCTAGATAACTGCGATGCACGGGTGCTAAAACAAACGCACCCTGCTCGGGAATGTTCTCTTGCCCCGACAAAGACATGCGGCAATAGGTGCGACAAAAAATTGAGACCGTCGTACGCACACCCGCATAGAAAAATCGGACCCCTATCGCGTCTGCCGCGAGATGTGAATCAACCTCACTCACGACAACCTCCCCTCAACAAGACTGACGATCTGCTCTACAATATCAACCACCAGTCGACCACTCGTGTCGATCAGTACCGATCCCTCAGCCTCCCGAAGAGGACTATCAGCACGTGTTGAGTCCAAGAGATCTCTTTCACTGATCAGTCTTTCAACTTCATCAACATCTCCACCAATCTCAGCGACTCTCCGCCCAGCGCGAACTCGCGGGGTTGCCGTGAGGTAAACCTTCAACGTCGCATCCGGAAAAACGACTGAACCGATATCGCGACCCTCCACTACGCCTCCACCGCGCACGGATGTCCACGCACGTTGCCTGCTGCGTAAGTTGGCCCGTACGAGCGGATTGGTGGCGATCACGCTGGCTGCCTTCGTCACAGCAGGAGTTCTGATATCAACGGTGACATCAATGCCGTCAGCGATTACCTGATTTTCCAACACTTCCATAGAAAGAATTTCACATAAGGCTCCAACTTGTTCAATATCACTTGGATCGATTCCTAGACGGAGAACAGTGCTTGTGACCGCACGAAACATCGCGCCGGTGTCCAAGTACTGCAGGTTCATTGCATGGGCTAAAGCCTTGGCTATTGTCGATTTACCCGCACCAGCCGGACCGTCAATTGCGATAATCACCCGCGCGTCAGACACAGAATTACCAACTAGTCCCCACAGGACGACCCTCGTCATAGCCAGTTGAACTTTGAATTCCTACGGTCGCGCGCTGATGAAACTCTTCATTGGTGTTAGCGCCTGCGTACGTAAATGAACTGCGAACACCAGCCACAATTTGGTCAATGATGTCTTCAACTCCTGGACGTTCGGGATCTAAATACATCCGCGATGTAGAGATCCCTTCTTCAAACAATTCTTTGCTGGCCCGATCGAAGAGACCTTCCCGACGTGTTCTGTTTCGTACTGCACGATTTGAAGCCATGCCGAAATTTTCTTTGTACAGTCGCCCATCAGGATCGCGCAAAGTATCTGCAGCAGATTCGTAAGTTCCCGCGAGCCAAGAGCCGAACATCACATTTCCTGCACCCGCCGCCAGCGCCAAAGCCACATCACGCGGATAGCGAATACCACCATCGGCCCACACCGACGCACCCAAACGTCGGGCTTCTTGAGAGCATTCAAGCACTGCCGAGAACTGCGGGCGTCCCACACCCGTCATCATTCGAGTAGTACACATCGCTCCTGGGCCAACGCCCACCTTGACAATATTTGCCCCTGCATGCACGAGATCCCGCGTCCCACTGGCCGTCACGACATTGCCTGCGACAATGATTGCATTCGGTGCTGAGGCACGTGCTGATTGCACAGCCTCAAGCATGCGTGTCTGGTGTCCATGTGCAGTATCAACAACAAGAACATCTACTCCCATCTCGTGCAACATTTTTGCTTTGTGTGCGGGATCGCCATTGACCCCAATCGCTACGGAAGTGAGAAACTGACCATCGGAGTTCAAGGCTGCTCGGTAGAGCGTTGAGCGCAAAGCTCCTCGACGGGTGACGCAGCCAATCAAGCGCCCTTCAGCATTAGTGACCGGTGCTGCAGTCAGACGTTGTCCCGACAACAAATGAAAGATTTCTTCGAGATCTGTGCCTTCTTGAATACACAGTAAATCAGTAGACATCACATTATGCAGTTGCGTAAAGCGATCGTAACCAGCCGCATCCGCTTCAGTAAAAATTCCAAGTGGATGATCTAATTCATCGGTCACAATGACCACGCCATGAGCGCGTTTGTGAATCAAACTCAACGCTTCACCAACAGTGTCGGTAC
Organism: Actinomycetes bacterium; assembly: GCA_037147055.1. Taxonomy (GTDB): domain Bacteria; phylum Actinomycetota; class Acidimicrobiia; order Acidimicrobiales; family Ilumatobacteraceae; genus Casp-actino8. Next base: position 4,152 of record JBAWVW010000001.1, on the reverse strand, counting down.
GCGAAAGAGTGATCGGTGTTTCATAAATGGGATGCCGACTCTTCACAAAGTTGACCACCGTTTGTATGACATCAAGAGGGATGTCCTGTGGAAGCACGACTAAACCGCCGCGCCGAGAAACGGTTTCTGCCATTCTGCGACCAGCAACCGCTGTCATATTTGCAACAACCACAGGAATCGTCGTACCGATCCCATCCGAAGTGGAAAGATCAACATCCAAGCGCGATCCAATATCAGACATACTCGGGACCATAAAGACATCGCTATACGTGAGGTCATAGGAGGGCGACAAGTCATTTAGGAATTTCATGTGTCGTTATCCTCCGTTGGTACCCATACACGAGTGCGCAATCAGGCTAGGGGCTATCTTGGTCTAGATGAAGCATCCAATCGTTCTTGTTCATGGCTGGGGTGGTTCATTCTCGACTACCTGGAAATCAAGCGGTTTCGCCGATCTCCTTGAAGATGCCGGCAGAACTGTCATCGGTGTTGACCTATTGGGTCACGGCCAGGCTCCAAAGCCTCATTCCCCTGAGGATTATGGAGACCTTACTGAACGTATTTTACAAGCCATGCCGCCTGAGCCTGTGGACCTCATTGGCTTCTCCCTCGGCGCTATTACCCTTTTGCGCTTAGCCATCGAACACCCTGATCGGGTCAAGAGTTTGGTCCTAGCGGGAATCGGCAGAAATGTCATTGAGACTGATAGTCAAGAGTCGCACCGCTTGATCGTTGACGCCCTTGAGGGTCATTCGACCGAAGAAAATAACCTTGCACGCCTTTTTGTGCAGTATGCAGAGCAGCCAGGCAATGACAAAATCGCCCTCACGGCGATTATGAAAAGGCAACGTGACCCTTACACTGCCGAAGAACTCGCAACGATAATTTGTCCAGTTTTAGTGGTTATCGGCGACAAAGATTTCGCTGGCCCAGGTGACGGTTTGGTGGCCATGTTGCCCAACGCGCGTTTAGTGTCCTTACGAAATGTGGATCACTTTGCCACTACCGAAAATTTCGGATTCTTTGACGCGGCATTTGATTTCTTAGGTGTGGATCTGCCTTGAGTTCCTCTCCTGTCGGAACGAGCATCGACCGCGCCCTTGAAATCTTACGAAATGGTGGTGTCATCGGCTTTCCCACTGAGACGGTCTACGGTCTTGCCGCTGATGCTTCAAATAGCGTTGCTATCAATCGGATCTTCGACATTAAAGGTCGCCCAAGGAATCATCCTTTAATCGTGCATCTTGATTCCTTAGCCGAAGCACGTCTTTGGAGCACCGATTGGTCAGCATCAGCAGAAATTTTAGGCGCTTTGTTTTGGCCTGGTCCCTTGACGGTGATTGTTACAAAAGCAGTAACCGTTCACCTTGAGGTGACCGGAGGGCTGGAGACGCTTGCGCTGCGGGTACCGAATCACGCTGTGGCCCTTGAGGTTTTACGAGGGCTTAAGGGTGGTATCGCAGCGCCGTCGGCAAATAAATTTGGCAAGGTCAGCCCGACAACCGCTGAACATGTGCAGGCTGATTTGGGTTCAGAGGTTGATTACATTTTGGACGGCGGACCCTGCTCCATCGGACTTGAATCCACCATTGTCGACTGTTCAGCACACACCATTCAGATTCTCCGTCCTGGCGGTATTTCCCGCGAGTTGATTTCTGAGGTACTTCCCATCGCCGAACACATGACTGGACCGAGTCGTGCCCCGGGAATGTTGGATTCCCACTATGCACCAACATGTCGTTTGACCGTCGTCGCTGACATGAACGAGGCGCAAAGCCTTCTCAAAAATCAGGTTGCACATCAGCAAGTACGCATTATTGATGGCAGCAGTGATCCCACTTTGTTCGCCACGCAGATGTATTCGCAGTTACGTCAATGTGACAACGATGGTATTGATCAAGCAATTGTGGTCCTTCCCTCGTCCAACGGTATCGGCAGCGCAATTCGCGATCGGCTTCTCAAGGCAGCTCGTGGTACGCAAAGCCAATCTCATTGATAGTTCGAATCCACAAATCGCGAATATAAAGGGCGTTCGTTAGACCATCAACAGTCAAACTGACACTGCTTGATCCCGCTTCGGGGAGCACTTCTAAACGGCACCAGGTGAGAATTGGATCTTCGATCTGAACTTCTAATAGGTATGGCGGATCATCAAGCGCCACATCACCAATGATGCGCCCTGCTAGAAGCAGCAGTTCAAAGGCGACGACAGGAAGCGCATTGATGACAAATGAAGGCCGATCAACGTCAATTCTCGAAGGAATTTTCGGGATTAAAACTTGCAGTGGCTCTGGCTGTTGCTGACGATGCCAATTCATAATCTCATCAAAAGCAAAATTGACTAAAGCCATGTGCTCATCGGATCCCCCTCGATCGGGATGAAATTCGAGGGCTAAAAAACGCCTCGCTTGAATGATCTCGTCGATGCTCGCAGTTTGAGTCAAACCAAACAGTTTGAAGTACTCGGCGGTGGGATTCTCGGGCATCTATTTTTTAGGGCCAGCAGACGTATAAGAAGTTCCCTCAGGATCACTAGCCCACTGCGGTGCACTCCCCCAAGAATCCTCAAAAACTAATTCTGCGATAGGGCGTCGTCGAACTGCCCCATGTGAGCCCATCGGGCGACCCAAAGTAATGCAAGCAGATAGGGCGACCTCATCGGGGATACTCAAGAGCAATCTCAATTCAGCCTCCACGGATTGATGCCACATCGTTAGTGCCCCTCCATAGCCCAAAGCACGAGCAGCCAAAAGAAGATTCTGACAGGCGGGATAGATCGATGCTCCTTCATATGGTGATGGCCCTCGATACCGCACGAGACAAGCCAATACGATCACTGGCACTTTTTCAATGTTGTCCACGTAGTGCTGCATAGTCGCAGCCTGACGGGCTTTGCGCGAGTCACTTTTCTTTTCCACTTCTGATCTGTAACCGTCCGACTCTGATTTGCTTGCCCACCCTTGACGAAAGGAGTCACCCAAAAGTTTTTTGGCCTGCACGGCCATAGGCCCATCTCGCAGTACCAAAAACCGAAACGGCTGACGGTTGGATCCACTTGGGGCACGCGTGGCATGCCAAATGATGGCATTTAAATCTGTCACCGGTATTTGCTCGTCGGCATACCGCCGAATCGAGCGCGTGGTAGCGATGACGTTCAAAGCTTCTGGGGAGCCGTCAGTGGACATCTAGCGACCAGTGAAATGAGCGGGGCGCTTTTCCATGAAGGAAGCCACACCCTCTTTGAAGTCCTGAGTTTGAATCAGTGGCAAGAGTTGCAGGAACACATGATGGATGTTCTGCTCAAAAGTTTCCGTCTCTGCAGCCCGCATCATACGTTTGATAGCACGCACAGCTAACGGGGCGTTTGAGGCGATCTCCTGCGCTAACTGAGTCGTGCGAGTTTCTAAATCTTCCGGCGCGACAACATGGTTGACCAAACCAAGATCGAGGCCTTCCGTGGCGCTGAGTGTCCGTCCCGTAAAGCAGATTTCGGCGGCTTTGGCGTAACCCACAAGGCGCGGCAGTAACCATGTCCCACCACTCTCGGGTAAAATTCCCCGCTTGGCAAAACCGGGAGCGAGTTTCGCCGATGAAGAAGCCAGACGTATATCGCAACCAAAAGCTAGGTCCAGTCCGTATCCCGCAGCGGCACCATTGAGAGAGCAAATCGTTGGCGTGTCGAGATTGTGAAGCACCACTGGCGGAGCGGTCCTCAGGTCAAACTCGCCGCCGCCAGACCCAGCGGCCGAATCTAAAACACCTAAAGACTCCTTGTTACCCATTTGCGAAGCCAGGTCCAGACCCGCACAGAAGGCCTTTCCGGCTCCAGTCAGGACAATACAGCGCACCCCACGGGATCGATCTGCGCGCAACAGTTGCTCCGACAACTCGGTCAGCATCGCACCAGAAATGGTGTTCAGACGCTCAGGCGCATTCAGGGTAATAGTGGCTATTTTTTCCGAAACTTCGTACAAAACCTCGCTCATATGCCCACCATAGTCATGCTTTTCGGCTGCAGTATCAACGAACTAGCACCAAAATTTCGGACTGTGGTTACTTTTCGGTAACCAATTCAGGCTTCTGAGGGTATTATTAATTCTTCCAAACCAATGAGGCCTTTGCCTCGGATCTCCAGGGGGAGAAAACATGAAG